>JAAUYQ010000013.1 GCA_014805015.1 Clostridia bacterium
AACAGAAACCTCGTGTTCGGCTCGAACTCCTTTTCATCATTCAATTGCCCCCAGTGACGACAGACCTGCTTTCTGACATTCTCACCCTCGACGGCATATGTCGCTGCATAAGTATATTTACCAACCTTGTGTGCCACCATGCGATACGCTGTCGCGGGGTCGACAGGGCGTCCTCGGCGCAATTTTATTCCTTCATTTCTACATATAATTTTCTGTAAAATACATGAGATAAGGGACAATGTCAACCTTTGATTTCGCTTTATAATCGCAATTTCCTAATTCTACAGAAAAAACTGTGAAAAAGTCAGGATTCCTGCGTTCCAGCGCCTTTTGCTTGCTGACGGGTGGGTTCTCATGTAGAATATAAAATCCGTCGGCGTATTTTGTCTGAGCTGTATCGGGCATGGCGACAAGCACAGCAGAGGTGGCGCCACGACGCAGACCTGACTTTCGGCAGATACAGGTGGCACTGCAGATTCTGTGCCATATCAGATACAGGACAGAAATGCCTGATTATTTCTGCCTCGGGAGTGGATGAGTCGGGCCAAACATATCAGGAGGTACGGCAAATGGAAACAACGTGGAAAAAAATCCTTGCTGGGTGCACAGCTGCTCTCACAGCTGTGATTGCTGCGCCCGCGATGGCGAGCGGCAATCTGTTAGCGCTGAGAGCGGATTCTCCCCTGACAGCAGTCAGCGAAAGCGGGTGCCATTATATTCTTGGACCAGCAGCTGACGGTGAATGGACGCTTGGTGACTTCTTTCTCCAGTTCGAGAATGCCGATAGAATTCTGCTTCAGTCGCATGCGCTCACAGAAGAGGGACATACGTCGGCAGATGCACTGAGAACAGGGGATGATGTATACGAACCCGCCACAGGCGAGACTGCAGTTGCGGTAGTTAAGGGTGATCTGCTCGGAAACGGCAAATGGTCGATCGCGCAGCTGGTGCGGATGGCGCAGACCATAGCTGGAACAAGGACGCTTACACAGGAGCAGGAACTGGCAGCGGATATCAGCGGCGACGGACGGGTCCAGATTAATGACCTTGTTCAGATGGCTCAGCACGACTTCACAGAAGTGCGCAAAGACGGTACAGTCGCCCCTGTGGGAAACCCGAATCAGGGTACCGGGACTCCGGACAATCCGTCCGGCAGCGGCAGTACTGATGACGGGGATACCATTTTGGCCGAGAAACTTCTCAGTATCGCTGATAAGTATGTGGGCACACCGTATGCACTCTATACTGCAGGGCCTGATTCGTTTGACTGCTCAGGGTTTGTCTGGTATGTCCTGAACGAAGCTGGGTTTCCGTGCCGGCTGATGAGCAGCGCAAATTATTCAGCAGTGTCTGACTGGATGCGTATCGAAGATGCGGCGGACCTGCAGCCAGGCGACCTCGTATTCTTCAAATCGGACTCCGGCACGACCGTGAGCCATGTCGGATTCTATGCAGGGAACGGCAACATTATCCATGCTGCGCCTTCTATCAATGGGGTCGGATACAGCACAATGGCGAGCGGTTATTATGCGCGGAACTTTGTGCTGGGAAGACGCCTGTTCTGATGGCAGACAGTGAGTACGCAGATTCTGACAGTCTGAAGCGGCAGTTTTCTGTCAGGGTTTCAGTGGTTTATTCATAGCTGCCGGACGCGGGGAGATGAGACATCCGCAGATGTTGCATCTCCTCTTTTTTTTTGCGGACTCCTGGGGCGGGCAATGACTGATCCTGCCGGACCAGACGGTTTTCCGGCACTTCCAGCGTCGTAAACGAGGCTGCCCGCCGGTGGACGTCCCGAAGAGATCAGATCAGGAGTTCGCTTCTCCTGCCCGGACGCTGCTTGGCTTTATCTCTTTTTGACTTGAAGTTGTGAAGATAGCATACTGAGGTTTGGCTTCAGGCCAAAGGAAGGACGGAGAATACTGCATGCGTGCCAAGGAAGATATGCCAAGCTGCCCAGTAGCAACCACGGTTTCCCTGATTGGCAGTAAATGGAAACTGCTTATCATCCGGAATCTGCTCAGCCGTCCATGGCGGTTCAACGAACTGAGAAAGGATCTTGAGGGTATCAGCCAGAAAGTCCTCACGGACAGCCTGCGCTCCATGGAAGCGGACGGAATTGTTGTCCGTACCGTTTACCCGGAGGCTCCGCCCCGGGTGGAGTATTCGCTCAGCCCGCTCGGAGAGTCTCTGCGGCCGATTCTGCAGGCAATGGAAAACTGGGGTGCAGCCTATCTGGAACGTCTGCTGCCGGATGAGGAGCATTAGCGGGCATCAAATCGGCAGCAGCGGCACCGGCTGAACTCCAGATGCAGCCAGGGAGGGAACGATGTCGAAGTATAAACTGATTGTGTCAGATCTCGATGAAACGCTGCTCGGCAGCGACCATAAGATCTCGGACCGGAATGCTGAGGCCATCCAGGAAGCACATAGCCAGGGCGTCAAATTTGTGCCGGCAACAGGCCGCAATTACAAATCTGTGCAGCCTATGCTGAGCAGGCTCGGTCTTGCCGGCGAGAAGGACGAATATCTCATTGCCTACAACGGCGGAGCAGTCTTTGAGAATGCCGGCAATCGTCTTCTCCTTTTTGAGGATCTGCCCTTTGAGGCAGCGGACGCGCTGTACCGGCGCGGACGGGAATATGAGGCCTGCGTCCATGTATATACGCTCGAAGATGTATATGTTTACAATCTCTGGGATGAAGAGCGCCGCTATATGAAAGGACTGATGTCCCTGATTGAGACGGATGCACCGGATCTTGGTTTTCTGCGTGGACAGAAGATTCTGAAGGTACTGTACGAAAATGAGAACCTGCCCTATCTGCATAAGATCGAAAAAGAGCTGCAGGAAGATTTCGGCACGCAGGTGGACATGGCCTACAGCGGCAACCGCTCACTGGAATTCACCCGCAAAGGGGTCACTAAGGGTGCCGCACTCATGCAGCTCGCAGACCGGCTTGGGATTCCGATCGAAAATGTGATTGCGGTCGGCGACAACCTCAATGATCTTTCTATGCTGCAGGCAGCCGGCATTGGGATCGCTGTTGCCAACGCCGCCCCCGGAGCCAAAGCGGGTGCGGATATCACAGCACCGTGGACCAACGATGAAGATGCGGTTGCGAGGATCCTCGAAAAGTACGTCCTCGACTGATCAGCGGCAGCGCTTGGCCGCCTTTCGCATCCAAAACTCTGCCTTTGATGACACTTCCGGCAGAAAACCCTCTGCCGTTCCGAGAGAAAAGCTGAGGGGAGGTGACTGCTTGAGCGGTCTGCGTGTCGCTGTCACAGATGACGATCCAGTGGTGGCGGAGAAGATTGGCCGGCTGGTGCGCAGCGAGGATCCGGACGCCCGCATCGATCTGTACCACAGCGGGGAAGAGATGCTGCTTTCGGGCCGGGATTTTGATCTTGTGTATCTGGATGTACGTATGGACGGAGCGGACGGAATCGAGACAGCCCGGAGGCTGCAGCAGCATCAGAAGGATGTGCTTCTGATCTTCGTATCCGGTCTGCGTGAATCCGTTTTTGAGGCACTCGATGTGCACCCGTTTCATTTTCTGCTCAAGCCGATCGACGAGCAGCAGTTTGCCCGTGTCTTCCGGGAAGCCAGCGATGCAGCTGCAGTCCGCCGGGAAGAGAGCGGTGGACACCTGCATATCCGGAACCGAAAGGAAAACGTCCTGCTTCCGGTCCGGGACATTCTGTACATAGAAAGCCGTTCGCGCAAGCTGGAAATTCATACGGAGGATTGCGTCTATGAGATGTATGGAGCGCTCAGACAGATGGAGACGGAGCTTGGCAGCCGTTTTTACCGCACGCACCGGGCCTTCCTCGTGAATATGGACTGGATCCGTTCCTATCAGCCGGACAGCGTCACGCTCAGGAACGGGGCCAAAGCTTTCCTGACACGTAAAAAGTACGGGGCATTTGTAAAAGCCTACATGTGGTATCTGCAGACGCGGCATGGAATCGTATGACGTTCTTGGCAATCTGCTGCAGTGGTATGCGGCCGTTTTCTGCGGCAGCTGTTTTGCCTGGTACGCCGCTTCACTGCTCAGGCTGCGGTTCCGCTCCGGCGGCTGGGTCGTTGCGGCTGCCTACGCTGGCTGCCGCCTTCTTGTTTCTCTGTTCCGTGAAGAGGATGCGGCGAGTGCTGCTTCGGCGGTCCGGCTGATGCTGATGCTGGCCGCTGGTCTGGCGCTGTGCTTTCTATGCTGCCGGCAGCGGGGCCTTCTGCTTGTCTACGTATGCGTCAGCTGGGAGGCCATTTTTGAACTGGCCTTTTTCATCTCCTATACGGTTATCTTTGCCGGTGACCCGATTTACGCTGTGCTGACGGATCAGATTACGGCAAATCCCAGTCGGGATCCGCAGCAGTACCTGAACCGGATCCTGGAGACTGCTTACGCCTTTCAGATTCTGATGTCCGTCGTTCTCAGTGCGCTATGCATTCTGTCCTGCCGCAGCATCGTTGGCAGCTTCCCGCGTGAGCGTGCCCGGCTTACGCCGCCGGAGTTCCGGCTTCTGATTCTGCCAGCGGTCGGCGGCTTTCTGATGAGTATTCTGCTTAGGATGTTGATGATTGTGGTGACGGACAATGTGCCGGTGCTTCTTTATGACCGCTACGCGCCGCTGCGGTTTGTGGTTCCGGGGATCGCGCTTGTCATGGGTGCAGCCATCATCTACTCTGTGCAGACCTTCCGGCAGATGGTGGACCTCGAAGCGGAGCAGCGGGCCCGGACAGTGGTGGAGGGACAGCTCAGTTCGCTGCGCTTCCTGATGCAGGACAGCGAGCGGACAAACGAGCGGGTGGCACGCCTGCGCCACGATCTGCGCAATACGCTGACTGTGATCCAGGCGCTCTCGGAGGACATTCCGGAGGGCGAGGCGCTTAGCGCTTACCTGGCAGATCTCAACGGGGAGATGCAGGCTTTTGACCGGCCCTTCCATACAGGTGATCCTGTGGCTGACACCCTGCTCGCAATCAAACACGATGAGCTCAGACGGCTCGATCCGGACGCTGCGTTCGATGCTGCGGACTTTGTGCTGCCGAACGGTACCAGCATTTCCGGATACGATCTCGGTGTCATTCTCGGCAATGCTCTCGACAACGCCCTGCGGGCAGTTGCTGAACAGAAGACGCAGCCGCGGTTTGTCCGTCTGCGCGCTTTCCGTCATGAGGATCTGCTGTGCCTCATCATAGAAAACAGCACAGACGCAAAGGCCGCAGATGGCGGCTCTCTGCCTGCGAGCACGAAAGAAGAAGAGGGCCATGGCATCGGCATGAGCAGTATCCGCGCGATTGCTGCAAGGTATGACGGCACAATGGACTGGAAGCTCGATGGCGGCGTTTTTCGTCTCTCTGTCATGATGCAGGATCGAAAGCAGACGTAAAGACCGATTATTACATTTGGCGCCTCGTTTTTGACGATTGCGGCCACCGGCCGCGGCTGAGCCGGTATAATGATCCCAGCAGGGGGCATTCACCGCCGGCGCCTTCTTTACGAATCGCGGTGGATGTTCCATGCCGTTCCCCGGAGACCGGTGCAGACTGTCCGGCCGAAAGCTGAAGACTGTAGCGGCAGCAAGGGCACAGTACGGTCTGCAGGAACGCCGATTCTGATATCCGCGGTACAGATGTCACATCGGCGGGCCCAAGGCGCCTCAGGGAATCATACGGCCGGATGGCCGCCAGAAGAAGCGTTTTCCGCACGGTGGACAGCGCTTCTTTTCGTCTGTGCTGAGACAGGCAGTGCGGACCCGCCTCCGTCTGCCAAAGAAAAAGCACGGACCGCAACTTGTATGCTTTCCGTGCTGACGCTGCACTTTCGACGGTTTTCCAGACGGGCTGGTGACGCGGATCACAAGCCGGCTGGGTGACCCTCTCAGGTCTCGAAACAGAGTTCGCAGCGGTCGGCCGGGTTGGAACTGCCGAAATAATGCTCCTCAAGCGGAATCCAGCGCTCGACGAATTCCTTCTTTCCTTCCTCTCCGTTGCGGATCCGGATACGGTGCAGCTGCGTTTTTGTATCTACTGTCAGAAAAACGTGCAGGTCGTATGCCGGCCACAGATCCGGATGCGTGCTGTATGAACCCTCAATGATCGTGACGTCGCGGTGGGGACAGTCAATGGCTGCGCCGAACGTATCGTCGTGGGCATCATACGGACGGTAGGAAAAAGCTCCCTTCTCCTGCCAGGGCCGGATCACTTCGGCGAGCAGGCGCTCCCGGTCGAGGTTGCCGCCCGGCTCCGCGTAGCGTTCCGGCGTGCGCTGGAACGGCTGCAGATAAAAGTCGTCTGCGTGCACAACGTTGGCCTCAAGACGCCCGGCCAGAAGAGCCGCCAGGGTGGACTTGCCTGAGGCACACCGCCCGTCAATGCACATAAGGACAGGCCGGCCGGCGTCCATGTTTTCCAGTTCTGATATGATTCTGTCTGCAGCCCGGGTGAGCCGCTCCTGCATTCTGTCTTCCATTTTTTCAGCTGAACAGGGCTGTTACGCGGTCCCAGAAAGTCTCGTCGGCTGTATCCTGCTCGCCGGAATCCTCTGAGGCGGCATCCGGCTTTCTTATCCCGTCGCACTGCAGCACGAACTGTACGAACGAGGTGTCTTCATTTTTCGCGGAAGTAAACGAAACCGGTTCGAAATCCGGAGGCAGATAGTCTGCCTTCATCTTATCGATCTCCTCCTGAATGAGGTCAGGCAGATCGGAAAGCTCGTTCTGCAGGGTCGTGGTGCCCTCACGGAGTTCACCGACACCGGCGTGCAGAGTGCCGACACCGCTCGTAAGGGAACGGAGGCCGGAATGAAAGCTGCTGTACTGAGAGGCCAGCTCACTGACGCCGGACACATACCCCGACAGACCGTCATCGAAATCGCTGTAGCTGTCAGCCAATTCCTCAAGGCCGCTCTGCAGCCTCCGCAGCTGGGAAAGCCCAGACAGGCCGGACAGCTGGCCGCTGATGCCTTCGAGGGCATCCCCAAGCTGGTCCGACATCTGGTCGATACCGCCGGCGACCTCGCTCAGGACCGGCTCTACGCTCGCAAACGCAGGCCGGATCTCCTCAAAGGTACCGCGCACAGTCTGGGCTGCCTCATAATTGGCTGCCAGGGTTCCGACCACGTACATATCGCCTGTTTCGGTGAGCCGGCTCATGACGCCTTCAATATCAGACTGGGAGATCTCCGGACCGGGGATATTGTCGATCGCATTCTCGAGGGCGCCGTAGGCGCCGCTGAAGCCGCCTTCCAGCTGGGACAGACCGCCCGAAAGGCCGTCCAGACCATTTTTCAGCTGACCCAGGCTCTCAGGCAGCGCCTGGACCGCACCAAGATCTATGTCGTCGAGTCCGGCGTCGCCGAGCGAGGAGACGATCTGGTTGAGAGCACTGCTGATCTGGCTTGAGCCGCGCCGCAGGGAGGAGCCGCTGCCGGAAAGCAGCGAGAGCCCGCTCTGAATGCCGGCACTGCCGGACTGCAGCTGCTCAGCCCCGCTGCGCATATCCCGGGTGCCGTTTTCCAGCTCGCCGACGCCTTCATTGAGCTGTGCAATCGCATCCGGAAGCTTCTCAAGATCCGAGAGGGAATCGCCCATGTCCGGGAATTCAATATCCATGGAGTAGGGCATGCCGGAGATCGTGATGCCGGGCATCTCAAAGTTCTGGACGTCGCAGGACAGTTCAATATCGGCATGGTCTCCCGGCAGGACGGTGTAGGTGAAGACCTGGTCCGACCCTGCGCTCGCCGCAATGCTGCCTGGTGCGTCCACGTTTTTGGCGAGTGCTGTATCGAGCGTCACCTGGATCTGCAGCATGTAGTTATCATAGAAGACCTGTCCGCTGCTGCCATTTTCCTTTGACCTGAGCGCAATTTCCAGGTGTCCGCTTTTGCCTGCCAGCTCCCCGCTTTCCACTTCCCGGCCGTCGAGACGGTAGGTTATGGCAAAATCCCACGGCAGATCTGCCTTGCCGAGATTGCCCTGGTAGTAAAAGCTGTCTGAGGCTGACGTGAAGGTGACTTCACCGTCATCGAGGCTCACCGGGGAAGTGTCTGTCAGATTGGCGACTTCAGTGTAGGCACCGTAGTCCGTGATCTGGGTTCCCGGCGAGGTCACAAAGTGATTGACCACGTACACCGCGTCCACACTGCCGGCAGCGGACAGGGTGGCGTAGACGACCTCTTCCTTGGTTTCCTCCTGGGTGGCAGGCTGGGACGCGGAAGCAGCCGGCTCAGCAGACTGCGTCTGTTCACTGACCTGTGCCTGGCCGGTCCCGAGGCAGATACCGCCTATCAGTATGCAGGCCGCACCACCCGTCAGAATTATTCTGCCGAGATCCCAGTATTTATCCTTGAACATGTTTGCCCTCCAGCGGCCTTGCGGAATGCATGCGGCGCATGCCTCCGCCGTAGAAGTCTGAATGATATGTCGTCCTGGCCACTGCGCCGTCCAGGAAGCGAAGCATGGCCGGCAGGAAACACATGACCATGACAAATGAGAGGACGGTGCCGCGGCCGAGCAGCAGCCCGATGTCGCGGACCGGCGGATTGGTGCTGGTCGCATACAGCGTGAAGCCGGCAACCGAAAGCACGGAGGCGGAAACCAGCACGGACTCAAACGACTCTCCCATTGCCTGCATCATCGCTTCCCTCTGCGGCAGCAGCCGCCGCTTGCGCATGTACGAGGTGGTGAGCAGGATCGCATAGTCCACCGTTGCGCCCAGCTGCACGGTATTCAGAACCAGGTATCCGATAAAGTTGATGGCCGTGTCCGTGAAATACGGGATGGAGAGATTGATCCAGATGGCCGTCTCGATGGTCAGCAGCAGAATTACCGGCAGCAGCGCTGAGCGGAACGTGATGACCAGAACCAGGAAGATGGCGGCTGCCGCGATCAGGGAGACGACGATATTGTCCTGATCGACCACGGTGCGCATATCGTAGAGGTTGGCACTCTCGCCGGCGGACCAGATGTCATCGCCATAGTATCTGCGGGCTGCTTGGGTGATTTCTTCCACCGTCTGAAAAGCCTCATCCCCTTCGCTGCCTGTATCCGTATAGACAACAATCCGGGCGAGCGCATCCGAATAGAACTGATCCGTAATGCTGCTTCCGAGGAAATCTGCCGGGAAAGCCGTGCCGACCGAGCTGGCATAGGAAACCACTTCCGTCACATGCGGGAGCGCCAGCAGCTCCTCTCCGAGGGCGGCTTCCCGGGCCACATCGCCTGCCGGAACAAGCAGCGCCATGATGGTTGAGGAGCCAAACGTATCTTCTATGGCTTCTTTTGAGGCAGCGGCGGTGCTGTAGGAAGCCCCCTGCACCGATTCATTGCCGTATACAAACTGCGTACGGGCCTGTCCAAGGAAGCAGGGCACAATCAGGATGGCCACAATCACCACGGACGGCACGGCCAGTTTCGAGAAGAAACGGTAAACACCGGAGAAGCTTGGCAGCAGCGGCCGGTGACGCGTCGCATCGATCGCATTGCAGAGAACCAGCGTCACGGCGGGGAGGAAAACCAGCGTGCAGATGAAGCTGAATACGATGCCCTTGGCCAGATTGAGCCCCAGGTCAGCACCGATGCGGAAATTCATAAAGGCCAGCGCCAGAAAACCGCACAGTGTCGTCATCATACTCGCGGCCACAGTGCTCACAGATTCCTTGATGGCTGCCTGCATGGCGGCTTCCGGATCGCCAAGCCGGTCGCGCTGCTTGCTGAAGCTGTGCAGCAGGAAGATCGAGTAGTCGAGCGAAACAGCCAGCTGCAGGATCGGACTGACGGAGTTGGTCACGAAGGACACCTGCCCGAGAATGGCATTCGTGCCCATGTTGATGACGATGGCGCTTCCTATGGCAAGCAGATAGAGCAGCGGGTCCATCCAGGAAGTGCTGCTCAGAATCAGAATCACCAGAATAATGGGAACGAGGATTGCCACGGCGTTGCCGACCTCGGCGCCGGTCGCCTCCATCATGCCGACATTGTCTGCCGCCGTTCCGGCCACAGCGCCTTCTTCACCGACAATTTCCCAGATCTGTCCTACGGCTGCGCGCTCCCTGCCGTCGGCAATCGTCACTGTAAAGAGCGCGCTGCCGTCCTTGTAGAAAGACTCCACGGTTTCCTGATCCGCCATCGCGAGCGGCTGCCGGATATCCACGGTGTCATCCAGCCACAGGACATTTTCGACACCGGGTACGGCAGCAATCTGCTCTTTGATCTCAAGCGCCTGGGCCAGCGAAACGTTGCGGGCCATGACATCCGCATTCGGCAGTCCGCCGCTGAACTGTTCGCTCATCAGCTCCACAGCCCGCGTCGACTGGGCGTCCGGAGGCAGATAGTCTGCCATGTTGTAGTTTACCTGTACGGTTGGAATCAGAAGCGCGCAGAATAGACTGACGGCAACAAAAATGATGATGATCAGAACACGGTGATGCGTGACGGCGCTGGCAAATCTGTCCACAAACTGTTCTCCTGCAGCAAATCCCCTGCGCGGGCGCCGGAACACCGTCCGGGCGCCCGTCTTGTTCCCTGTGATTGTACCGCGACCAAACGGGGCAGACAAACAGTCTATCGGACCGTAAGAATGACAAAATAATATAGAGACCGAGTGCGACACAACAATCCAGCTTCCAAATACATCACAGGCGGTCTCTATGCTTCTATTATACGGAAAAAAGCCGAAAAGGAAATGTTTAATTTAGACGGGCATTCTGCTTGGAATGTTCCGCGCATCTTTCCGGCAGCAATCTGCGGTCTTCGCGGGCGGCCGGAAACTTGTCCGCCGAACTATTATAATATAGTAGGAACTGGAAAAGATGCAGCCGGGCTGCTCCGTCCGTTGTGGACGGCGGGCCCGTGCACTATGCTGAACGCGAAGCAACCGACAGGAGGAATCGATGGATACTTTTGAAGCTCTTACCAGCAGACGCTCAGTCCGCAGCTACACGAATGACGTCATCACCGAAGAAAACCTCGAGCGGATCCTGGCCGCCGCTGAGGCTGCGCCCGTCGCCATGGGACGCTACGAGGACCTGCATCTCACTGTGATCACAGATGCACGGCTGCTTGACCGTATTGACCGGGCCACGGCGAAGATGATGGGCGACGAGGGGAAGCAGCCGCTCTACGGAGCACCCATGCTGATTGTAGTCTCTGTGCGCCGGCCGGAGCCGGGGCGGGAGAATGCCGTCTACTCAAGTGCCGCCTGTGTCGTGGAAAACATGGCGCTTGAGGCGGTGGCGCTCAACGTCGGGGCCTGCCATATCTGGGGTGCCATCCGGGCAGTGAATGCCTCGAATGACCTGGCAGCCCAGCTGGAGCTGCCGGAAGGTTTCATCCCGAGCTGCGGCATTATTCTTGGACAGACGGAGGAAGAATATAAGCAGCGCGAGGTTGCAAGGGACCGGATCCGCATCAATTATGTACGCTGACCGCCAGGGATAAAGTCTTCATGCCGCCCGGACAAAGCAGACCGGACGGCACTTTTTTCATTTCGGCACCGCTGTGCAGGCCGCATTGTGGCATGTTTCAGAGCGCTGACGCAGGCCTCTGCGGGGGAAAGAGACCCCAGGCAGCCGCTATCGGGGGGGCGGATGCGGGCACAGACAAGCCCAAAATGCATGCTGCAGTCCGGACATGCCGCGATGCGTCTGCTAATAGCAGAATTTGGCATGTTTCCTGCATTGTGGTATGTATCGTTAAGACGATGGTATGATATCGGTTCTTTTTGCGTGTATGATCAAACCGTGCCAAGCTGCAGCGGTTGTCCGCGCATCGAGCGGGGCACGGCAGACTGAGGGAGATTTTTTTGTGAGTGATCTGACGCTCAACGTCTACAGTGAGCATTTTATCGATCTGAGCATCTATCAGAGCGGCATCGAACACTGCGATGCCGGGCACTCGTTTGGTCCGGCCAGGCGGGAGCACTACCTTTTTCACTACGCTCTCTCGGGTTCGGGGACGCTGTACGCTGAAACAAGCAGCGGCAGCACCGCCACGCATGAGATCTCAGCCGGAGAGGGCTTCCTTATTTATCCGCAGCAGCTGGCGACCTATGTGGCGGATGCCGATGATCCCTGGGCCTATACCTGGATCGAGTTCGACGGCCTGCGCGTCAAGGAGTGTCTTGAGCAGACCAGCCTCAGTGAAAGTCATCCAGTCTTCCGGCCGCTTGCGGAAGACCAGGCGGCCCAGATGGTACGGGAAATGACCTACATCGCTGAGCACCCGGAAGCATCCATTATCGACATCATCGGGCACCTCTACCTTTTCTTTGACCACTTCGTCCGTTCTGCCCAGCTCGACGCGGCGCCGCGAACGCGCAAAATGCGCGACTACTACGTCAATGCGGCGGTAGGTTACATTGAAAAGAATTATCACCGCAAAATCACGATTGAGGAGATCGCCGCGATCTGCGGTATCGACCGCAGCTATTTCGGCAAGATTTTTCATGACGCTGTCGGTCATTCGCCGCAGGAGTTCCTGATGCGCTACCGCATGATCAAGGCTTCTGAGCTGCTCAAGCATACGGATATGTCCATCACGGACATCGCCTCCGCCGTGAGCTATGAAAATCCCCTGCACTTCTCGCGCGCTTTCAAGAAAGTCCAGGGCGTCTCGCCCCGCAGCTGGCGCAATCAGCATCGCGTGGACTGAGGTCATCCTTCTGCAGTGACACCGGCCGCCTGACGGCTCTTTATTTTTTGTCATCCTGGCGGCAAAGAGCCTCGCAGCGGCGCTGCGCGGAGCCGGACGGAACGTGCCTGCGGACGACCGGACCAAGGGTTCCCAAATGAAACGAAAATTCACGAAACGTTCACGCTTACATACCCTGGTGCGTTTTCATATGGATGCAGATGGCAGAAAAGACGCATTTGGGTATCAATAGGCTAAGATAGGGCTATGATGACGCGTTTTCCGACGTGCTATGATCAAAATAGTCAAATCAAAGACAGGGTTCACTATGTAAATTCACTTGTGCGAGGGAGATCAATCCGATGGGGCAGCAGGCTCAACATAACTGGACGCGTCACAAGAGGACGGCAGCGCATGGAATCAGCATGCCTTCCGCACCGGGGCAGCGTCTTTCTGCCGTGCCCTACAGAATTGATAATAATGCAGGGAGGTTGAACGCAAACAGATTTTTGTAGACTAGCAAGTGGATGCTTCTGAACCTGTCGCCAAGTTTTGCACTGTTGCAGAAAGGAGAAACAATGTCTAAAGGTAAAGCGGCGCTCTGCCTGGCTTTGGCTGTGTTCTTCCTCATTGGTATCGTGTGCGTCTCCGGCTGTGCCGACAGCAGTGTGACTGCGGACGGCAAGACCCGCATCGAGGTCATTTCCTACAAGCAGGAGGCTGTCCAGGCGATGTCGCAGATCCAGGATAATTTCAATGCCACGCATGACGACATTGAACTTGTGATCGACTCGCCCAACGACGCCGTTACCATCATCAAGACGCGCCTCATCAGGGAAAACTACCCTGACATTATCGCCATCGGCGGTGATATGACGTATGCGAGTTTCCTTGACTCCAATATGTTCATGAATATCGAGGACTGCCCGGCGGTTTCCGAATGCAAGCCGACCTACATGGAGATGCTCGATGCGCTTGAACTGATTCCGGTCGAAGGTGTCTATGCACTTCCGTACATGGCCAACGCGGCCGGGGTTCTCTATAACGTCGACATGTTCAACGAATACGGCTGGCAGATCCCGAACACGTGGGACGAATTTGTGGCCCTGATGCAGGAAATTGAGGCGGACGGCGTGCTGCCGCTGTATTTCGGCTTCAAGGATTCCTGGACCTGCCTGGCACCGTGGAACGCTATTGCGGCGAGCACCGCCGATCTCGATCTCGCGATGCAGGTCAACAGCGGCGAGGCCAAGTTCTCGGAAGAATACCAGATTGTGGCTGAGGAGATGCAGGAACTGATGAAGTACTGCGAGCCCGACCCGGTGGCCTACGGCTACAATGACGCCTGCACGGCCTTTGCCAACGGCCAGAGCGCGATGTTTGTCATCGGCAACTATGCGATCCCGCAGATCCGCAGCGTGAATCCCGACATGAATATCGGCTCGTTCACATTCCCGGCCATGGACACTTACGAGGACAACAAGCTCAATTCCGGTATCGACCTGCAGTTCTGCGTCATGGCGGCAAAGGAAGACCGTAAGGATGCCATCTACGAAGTGCTCGACTACTTCTACGATGATTCCACCATCCAGGTCTATCTCGACGACCAGGGCGGCATTCCCTGCAAGGAAGGTGATTTTGCGATCCCTGACGAGCTCAAGGACATGACCGACTATATCGTCACCAGCGACATGGCCGACTACCAGGATCACCACTATCCGAGCGAGATGTCCGTAGACGCGCTCATCCAGACGTTCCTGCTTGATAACAGCAGCAATGCGGCAGAGACTTTCCTCAACAACTTCGATACGGAATGGATCCGCTACAACCGCGACACCATTGCCAAGCTCGAAGAGTACAACGCTTCGCAGGGAGGTAACTGAGCATGAAAGCTTTGTCCCGCCGGACCAAAACCTACTACTATATCCTCATACCGATCCTGGTGCTGTTCTTCCTGTTCAACACCTGGCCGCTTCTGAACGGTATCTTCTACAGCTTCACGAACTATAAAGGGTACGGCACCTACGACATGGTCGGCGGCCGTAACTACGTAGACCTGTTCCAGGATTCCCGTGTCGGCAACAGCTACCTGTTCACGTTCAAGTACGCCATCTGCGGCACGATCCTGGTCAACGTCATTGCGCTGCTGCTGGCGCTCGGCCTGAACTCCAAGATCAAGGGCAAGGATGCCCTGCGCGGTATCTACTTCGTGCCCAATATCCTCGGCGGCCTGGTCGTCGGTTACATTTTCAGCTTCTTCTTCACCTACATTCTGCCGGCTTTCGGGCAGGCGATCGGTGCGGACTGGCTGGCGAGCAGCTGGCTGGCGAGCACAGACTGGGCCTGGGTGGCGGTGCTGATCGTCGGTGTCTGGCAGGCCGTTGCCATGAACACCATCATCTACATCTCGGGTCTGCAGACAGTGCCCTCGGAAGTCTACGAGGCGAGTGTGCTCGACGGCACGAGCCGCAGCCGCGAATTCTGGAAAGTGACGCTGCCGCTGATCTTCCCCTTCGTCGGCATCAACCTCGTTCTGTCGACGAAAAACATGCTGATGGTCTTCGACCAGATCATGTCGTTGACAAGCGGCGGCCCGGCGCAGAGCACCGAATCGATCTCGTTCCTCATTTACAACAACGGTATGAGCGGCGGTCAGTTCGGTTTCCAGAGTGCCAACGCGGTGCTGTTCTTTGTCATCATCGTCCTGTTCTCCGTCTTCCAGCTGAGAACCATGAACAGTAAGGAGGAGCAGCTGTGAGCAGAAAAGCACATTCCACCAACTGGGTGCTGACGATCGTCCTCATTCTGTGCACGATAACGGTCTTTTTCCCGCTTTACATGGCGGTGATCATTGCGTTCAAACAGCCGAGCGAAATGACCAACGACGTGGCCGGCGCGCTCGCCTTCCCGTCCTCATGGAGTTTCAGCAACTTCGCGCAGGCGATGGAAGTGACAGACTTCTGGCACTCGCTCGGCAATTCGCTCCTGATCACGGTGGTCACGATCGTGCTCGCGATCGTGGTGCACAGCCTGGCGGGCTACGCGATTGGACGCGGCATGGCCAGAAGAGCCGGGAAGCTTTTTAACTTCTCTTACTTCTATATCATCTCAGGTATGTTCGTTCCGTTTGCGATTCTGATGATGCCGCTTGTCAAGGAGACGGCGCAGTTCGGACTCGACAATCTGGTCGGCGTCATTCTTCTGTACACCGTGTTTTACATGCCGATGAANGTNATGCTNTANACNGGCTATCTGAANAACACGCCGCTGGCGCTGGAAGAAGCCGCTGAGCTCGACGGGGCGACGCCCTGGATGACCTACTGGCGCGTCATCTTCCCGATGCTGAGCCCCATGCATGCGACAGTGGCGATCCTGACTGCTCTTGGAACCTGGAATGACGTCATGACCCCGCTGGTCATCATGTCGGGCGGCGGCATCAACACCCTGCCGCTGGCACAGCTGAATTTCCAGACGCAGTTCGGCACGAACTACAACCTGGCCTTTGCGTCCTACATCCTCGCCCTGATCCCGATGCTGATCTTCTACATCATCTGCCAGAAGCAGATCATCAGCGGCGTTGCCGGAGGCGCAGTCAAAGGCTGATTTTCCTGCTGTCGAGGTATACGAATGTCTGTTATCTTTGATGCGAAGAGCAATATTTTCAGTCTGAACACCGACCATTACTCCTATCAGATGCAGGTCGACCGGCTCGGCCACCTCCTGCACCTGTATTTCGGGCGGACCAACATGGGCTTCATCGACATCCCACTGGTGTACGCGGACCGCGGTTTCTCCGGAAACCCCTACGACGTCGGCGGCGACAAGACGTATTCGATGGACGTGCTGCCCCAGGAGTACCCGACGCTCGGAACCGGTGACTACCGGCACTACGCGCTCAATATTGAGAACGCGGAGGGGACTGAATACTGCAACCTCACCTATTCGCATCATGTCGTGTACCCCGGCAAGTACAGCCTGAAGGGTCTGCCTGCTGTGTGGGCAGACCCGGAACAGGCTGAGACACTGGAAATTGTCATGAAGGACCCCGTCAGCAACGTCGAGGTCTCCCTGCTCTATGGTGTGCTCCCGCACGCCGACGTCATCACCCGGGCGGTGAAGATCCGCAATGTGGGCGATGAGACCCTGCTTATCAAAAAAGCTGCCGCGGCCACGCTGGATTTTCTGACCGGGCAGTACGATTTCATCACTTTTTACGGACGACACGCGATGGAGCGCATGTTCCAGCGTGTGCACGTGCCGCACGGCATCATTGCAGTCGGCAGCCGTCGCGGCACTTCATCTCATGAATATAACCCCGTTGCCATTGTGGCGCACGAGAACACCTCGGAGCGGCACGGTGAATGCTGGGGAATGGCATTTGTCTACAGCGGCAACTTCCTGTGTGAAGTGGAGAAAGATCAGTTCAACCAGATGCGGTTCACAATGGGCCTCAATAATGATTTCTTCGAATACCCGCTGAAACCTGGATCCGAATTCACTGTTCCGGAAGTCATCATGGCGTACACGCACAATGGTTTTTCGGAACTTTCCAATATATTTCAGCGCTGCATCCGCGACCACATCTGCCGCGGACGCTACGCACGCAGCTCGCGCCCGGTGGTTCTCAACAGCTGGGAGGCCAATTACTTTGACTTTGACGGCCAGTCCATTATCCGTCTGGCCAAGGAGGCGAGCGAGCTTGGGATTGACATGGTCGTCATGGACGACGGCTGGTTCGGCAAGCGCAATGATGACAGCTCCTCGCTCGGTGACTGGACGGTCAACGAAGAGAAACTCGGCATGACGCTCAAGGAACTGGTCGACAAGGTCAACAGTTACGGTGTGGAGTTCGGCCTGTGGGTCGAGCCGGAGATGGTCAATGAGGACAGCGACCTGTACCGGGCACATCCCGACTGGGCGATTCACGTCAAGAACCGCGCGCCGATCCGCGGCCGCAACCAGCTGCTTCTCGACTTTTCGCGCAAGGAAGTCCGGGATCATATTTTTGACAGTATCTGCGCCGTGCTGGACTCGGCGAACATCCGCTACATCAAGTGGGACATGAACCGCTCGATGAGCGACGTGTATGACGGTGTTGTCACCTACGACTATGTGGTCGGTGTCTACGATTTTCTCGAGCGTCTCATCAGCCGGTATCCGGACATCCTGATTGAGGGCTGCTCAGGCGGCGGCGGCCGTTATGATGCCGGCATGCTCTACTACACACCGCAGATCTGGACAAGCGACAACACAGACGCGATCGGCCGCACGCAGATTCAGTTCGGCACATCGTTCTTCTATCCGATCTCCTCGATGGCCGCCCACGTCTCGGCAGTGCCGAACCACCAGACGGGCCGCGTCACCCCGCTCTTTACGCGCGGCGTCACCGCGATGACCGGCGCGTTTGGCTACGAACTCGATCCGGGCGTTCTGTCGGCCCGGGAAAAAGACGAAATCCGCGCCCAGGTGCGCTTCTATAAGCGCTACGAAGACCTCATCAGCAACGGCCGTTACTACCGGCTCTCTGACCCGTTCCGCGACAAGATTGCGGCCTGGATGAGCATCAGCGAGGACCGCCGGCACGCTCTCGTGAGTGCCGTGCGGCTCCGGACTGAAGCCAATATGCCGGTCACCTACCTGCGCCTGCGGGACCTGGATCAGCAGTCCCTGTACATCAATGTGAGCGACGGCAGCATCTACACCGGGGCTGTTCTCATGCAGATCGGGTATCCGCTGCCGCTGCCGACAGTGGACTATGAAGCCTATCAGCTGCCGCTGGTGCGCCTTGATGAGGCGCGGGACGTCGCGGAGCTCATTGCCCGGCACCACCGTGAGGGTGAGCGCCTGGTCGTCGGTGTCTACGGCTGTTCCGGGAGCGGCAAGTCCACCCTGGCTGCCGCTGTGGCCGAGTACCTCGATCTGCGCGACCTCGAGTGCTACATCCTGACGGGCGACGAATATGCCCGGCGTATACCGCGCCTCAATGACGAGGAGCGTGAGCGCATCCTCAACGAGGAAGGGAAGGACGCGCTTGACCGCTACCTGGCCTCTCCGGAAGAGATTGACTTTGACAAGGTCAACGACGTGATCCGGCAGTACAAGAGCGGCAAGGACGATCTCGACGTCTTTATTCTCGGACGGGAAGAGGGCGATGCCCGCACGGTGAAACTGAATGTCAGCGGCTCTGAAGTCATGCTGATTGAATGGACCCACGCCGGCAGTCCGCACCTTGAGGGTGTGGATCTCACCGTGTACATTCACGCCACTCCGGAAGGCACCCTGGAGCGGCGGGTGCACCGGGGACGGGACGCCAATGCGGCCTCCGATCTCATCCGGACCGTTCTTGAGCTCGAGCAGTGCAAGCTGGAAGAGCAGTCAGTCAATGCAGACATCATTGTGGAAGAGGATGGTAGTGTTCATGAACAATAAGCCTATGTTCAATGCGTATCCCGACAGTCTGGGCGGCACCCTGGGCGATATCGCCGAACTCCTCGGCCGGGATGAATTCAAGGGGATATTTGGCTCTTTTTATATTCTTCCTAGCCTCTATCATTCTGATCTTGACCGCGGTTTCTCGGTCATCGACTACGACCTCAACGAGGAGCTCGCCAGCAAGGCGGATCTTGAAGCGCTCCGGGACCTCGGCATCGGACTGAAGCTCGACTTCATCCTGAACCACGCGTCGGCCCAGTCGCCGCAGTTCAGGGACCTGGTGGCCAAAGGCGAGCAGAGTGAATACAAGGATTTCTTCATTAACTGGAACAAGTTCTGGGAAGGTCACGGGGAGATGACGCCGGAAGGGTATATCCAGCCAGACGAGGAAGACCTGAAGAAAATGTTCTTCCGCAAGCCGGGTCTGCCGCTGCTGATGGTGCAGTTCCCGGACGGCAGCAAAGTGCCTTACTGGAATACGTTCTATCAGGAAGTGGACTACCCGAACTACAAGGGCCAGATGGATCTCAATATCAAGAGCCCGAAGGTCTGGGATTTCTACCGCGACGTCCTCCGCAAGCTCGATGACTACGGCGCCGAGATCGTGCGTCTCGATGCCTTTGCCTACGCGCCGAAAGAGCCGGGCGAGAGGAACTTCCTCAATGAGCCGGGAACCTGGGACTTCCTGGCTGATGTGGCCAGAGAAGCGCAGCCGCACGGCCTGACGCTGCTCCCCGAGATCCATGCTGCCTACGAGGACGGNATCTACAAAAAGCTCGCAGAGCAGGGCTACGCCACCTACGACTTCTTCCTGCCGGGCCTGATCCTGGATGCGATTGAGAATCACCGCAGCGAATATCTGGCGCGCTGGGCCCGCGAGATCATTGATGATCATCTGCAGGTGGTGAACATGCTCGGCTGCCACGACGGCATTCCGCTGCTCGATCTCAAAGGACTGCTCCCGGACAGGGACATTGAAAAGCTGATCGATCTTCTCGTGTCCCGCGGCGGTCTGGTTAAGAATCTGCACGGCCAGAAGAATATGTACTACCAGGTGAACGCCACCTACTTCAGTGCGCTGGCCGCTTCGGACAGGAAGATGCTCATGGCGCGTGCCATTCAGCTCTTCATGCCGGGCAAGCCGCAGATCTGGTACCTGGATCTGTTTGCCGGTGAGAACGACCTCGAAGCAGTCAGACGCGCCGGCGAGAGCGGCCATAAGGAAATTAACCGNACGAACCTCACCAAGGCGGACATAGAGGCGGCGCTCAGGCGCCCGGTCGTCCAGAAACAGCTCGAAATGATCCGTTTCCGCACCGAATCGCCGGCGTTCAATGAGCAGTCCGTGATCTCCGTCGAGAACACCGATCACACGATCCGCTTTGTCTGGGAATACCAGGGCAGCAAGGCGCAGCTCGACGTCGATTTCGAGAAGGAAGAATACGAGATCACGGCCTACGACAGCCCCTATCTCGGATAAGGAGAACAGATGGACACAACGAAGCGCGAAGCTGAGACCGTAGCGCGACTCGAAAAGAATTTCAGCGGGAAATTCGGGGAAGGCGGCGACATCCGTGTCTACTTTGCTCCCGGACGGGTGAATCTGATTGGGGAACACACGGACTACAATGGCGGCGCCTCCCTGCCGGTGGCGCTCGACGTCGGCACCTATTTTGTCGTCCGGGAGCGGCCGGACCGCACCCTGCGCTTTTTCTCGGAGAATTTTCCGGATGAGGGCATCATCGAGGGCAGCCTTGACGATCTCACCTGGAGCAAAGAGGCATCCTGGACCAACTATCCCAAGGGCGTCATGTGGGCCTTCGAAAAAGATGGTCACGGGATTCCGCATGGCTTTGACATCCTTGTCTGGGGCAACATCCCGAACGGGTCCGGCCTCTCCTCATCTGCCTCCGTTGAGGTGGGAACGGGCATTATGCTGAAGGACATGACAGGAGCAGACGTGGATCTTGAGGAGATTGCCAGGATCGGGCAGTATGCCGAGAACAATTTCAACGGCGTCAACTGCGGGATCCTGGATCAGATGGCCATTGCCATGGGCGCACCCGGTCAGGCCCTCTATCTGCGCACAGCTCCGTTTGCCTATGAGCACGTGCCGCTCGATCTTGGCGACGCGCGCATCGTGGTTGCCTCGAGCAACAAAAAGCGCGGACTCGGCGATTCCAAATACAATGAACGGCGTGCTGAGTGCGAGGAGGCCCTCGGTGAGCTGCAGCAGGAAACCAGCATCAGCAGCCTTGGCGACCTCTCCAATGAAGAGTTCGCAGCGCATGAGCAGGCAATCGCCTCGCCGGTCCGCCGCCGGCGTGCCCGTCACGCCGTGAGCGAGAACCAACGGACCCTGGAAGCCTGCAGCGCCCTGCGGGACGGGGATCTCGGGAAGTTCGGTGAACTCATGAATGCCTCCCACGTCTCGCTGCGCGATGACTATGAAGTGACCGGACCGGAGCTCGACACGCTGGTTGAGAGCGCCTGGGAACAGCCGGGCGTGATCGGGGCCCGCATGACAGGAGCCGGTTTCGGCGGCTGCACGGTCAACATTGTGCGCGAGCAGGATATCCCGGCCTTCATTGAGAATGTGGGAAGCAAGTATCTCGACACCATCGGCTATGCGGCGGATTTCTTCACGGTGAATACCGGCGAAGGTCCGCGGCGTCTCAAGTAAGGAGAAGACATGGCAGTACTCGTGCCCGGCGGCGCCGGCTACATCGGTTCGCATATCGTCCGGGAACTTATCGGTCGCGGCGAGGACGTTGTCGTCGTGGACAATCTGGAAAACGGTCATAAGGCCGCAGTGCACCCGAAGGCCCGCTTCTACGAAGGGGACATCCGGGACCGCGCCTTTCTTGACCGCGTTCTTGACGAGGAGAAGGACATTGACTCCGCCATTCATTTTGCGGCCAATTCCCTGGTCGGCGAGAGCATGACCAAGCCCCTCAAATACTACGACAACAATGTCGGCGGCACCCGTATCCTGCTTGAGGCCCTGCGGGACCACGGTATCAGGAACGTGGTGTTCTCCTCCACTGCGGCCACTTACGGCGAGCCGGAGCGTGTGCCGATCATGGAGACAGACCGGACGGAGCCGACGAATCCGTACGGAGAGACCAAGCTGGCCATGGAGAAAATGTTCCGCTGGGTTGACGAGGCGGATGGCATCCGCTACGTGTCGCTGCGCTACTTCAATGCCTGCGGCGCGGACGAGAGCGGCGAAATCGGCGAGGACCACAATCCGGAGTCACATCTGATTCCCCTGATTCTGCAGGTCCCGCTCGGCAAACGTGAGGAAATCAGCATCTACGGAGACGATTATCCCACTCCGGACGGCACGTGCATCCGCGACTATATCCACGTCACGGACCTGGCTGACGCCCATCTCAAGGCGCTCGATTACCTGCGGGCCGGTAACGAAAGCAATATTTTCAATCTCGGCAACGGCGTCGGCTTCTCCGTTCAGGAAGTGGTCGATACAGCCCGCAAGGTGACGGGACATCCGATCCCAGCCAAGATCGTGCCGCGGCGGGCCGGCGACCCCGCCCAGCTGATTGCCTCAAGCGACAAGGCGCGCGAGGTGCTCGGCTGGGATCCTAAGCACGACTCGCTCGAAGAGATCATCGCTTCCGCCTGGAAATGGCACCAGGGTCACCCAGACGGCTATGGAGACCGCAAATGATTGATTCTGCTGTCAAAAAGCTTATAAGCTACGGTCTCGAAACGGGTCTGCTGCCGCCGGAAGAGGCGGTTTATGCCCGAAACCTGCTGCTCGATGCCCTGAATCTCGACGCGTATACAGACGACGGCAGAGCGTACCAGAATGTGAACCTGGAAGAGACGCTCGGCGAGCTGCTCGATTATGCCTGTGAGTCGGGCATCATTGAGGACACGGTGACTGACCGGGATCTTTTTGACACGCGGCTCATGAACGCACTGACAGCACGGCCCCGGACTGTGATCGACACCTTCCGGGAAAAGTATGCGGAGTCTCCGCAGGCGGCGACCGACTGGTACTATAAGTTCTCTCAGGATTCCGACTACATCCGCCGCTACCGCATTGCGCGGGATCGGCGCTGGCAGACGCCGACCGAGTACGGGGATCTCGACATCACGATCAACCTGAGCAAGCCGGAGAAGGATCCGAAGGCGATCGCCGCGGCCCGCAGCGCCGCAGCCTCTTCGTATCCCAAGTGTCAGCTCTGCGTGGAAAATGAGGGTTACGCCGGCCGTGCTGATCATCCGGCGCGCGAGACACTGCGCATCATTCCGATTGAGGTCGCCGGTCAGCCATGGGGCCTGCAGTACTCACCTTATACCTATTACAACGAGCACTGCATCGCACTGAACAGCGAGCATACCCCGATGAAAATCGATCACGACACGTTCGTGAAGCTGTTCGACATCACCGACCAGCTGCCGCACTATTTCGTCGGGAGCAACGCGGATCTGCCGATTGTGGGCGGGTCGATTCTGTCCCACGACCATTTTCAGGGCGGACGCTATGAATTCGCGATGGCGAAGGCTCCGATCGAAAGGCAGATCAGCATGCCGGGATTTGACGGCGTGGAGGCGGGCACCGTCCGCTGGCCGATGAGCGTCATCCGGCTCCGCGGCAGCGACCGGGAGCAGGTGACGGCCGCGGCAGATCACATCCTTGATGCCTGGCGCAGCTATTCAGATCCGTCCGTCTCGATCTATGCCGAGACCGATGGTGAGCCGCATAATACGATCACTCCCATTGCCCGGCGGCGGGGCAGTGACTACGAGCTCGATCTCGTGCTCCGCAACAACCTGACGACGCTGGAGCGGCCGGACGGTCTGTTTCATCCGCCGGCCGAGCTGCATCACATTAAGAAGGAGAATATCGGCCTCATCGAGGTGATGGGACTTGCGGTCCTGCCGGCCAGGCTGAAAAAAGAGCTCGACGCCGTGGCCCGCGCCCTCACAGACGGGACCGATCTCAGCGCAGATCCGCTGACTGAGAAGCATGCCGTCTGGGCCGAGGAAGTAAAAAAACGACATCCGGAGCTCAATGCCGGCAATGTCGAAGCCATCCTGCGCGATGAAGTGGGTCTGGTATTCCAGCGGGTGCTGGAGGCGGCCGGCGTTTTCAAGCGGGACGCGGCCGGCAAGCAGGCTTTCACGCGTTTCACTGATTCGCTCGGAGTCCGCTGACATGCACAGATCGCGGCCGCAGACCGTGCCCTAGAGACTGGGCAGCGCTTGTAAGAATGTAAGTTTTGGCGGGAACAGCGGGGCGGAATCAGGGACCCGCAAGGGAGGCGTCCCGCTGTTCCGGGCCAAATTCAATACCTGCCTGCGCGGCAGGGCCATAAGGGGAATCTGCTCAAGGTTATCCAGGGAAAGACGCAGAAAACGGCGCCCGGCGCCGATGAGGAGGAAATGTAATGGCATTCATCGAATTCAAGAACGTGTACAAGAAGTATGAGAAAGCACCGCGGCCGTCGGTGACTGACTTCAATCTTGACATCGACAAGGGCGAGTTCATCGCATTCGTCGGACCTTCCGGCTGCGGCAAGTCCACCACGCTGCGCATGCTCGCCGGGTTCGAATCCATTTCGGAAGGCGAAGTGTACATCGGCGGCAAGCTCGTCAATGACATGGCGGCATTTGACCGCGGCGTTTCCATGGTGTTCCAGAACTACGCACTCTATCCGCACATGACGGTGGAGAAGAACATTGCGTTCGGTCTCGAGAACATGAAGCTGCCGCCGGCGGAAATCCAGAAGAAGGTCGACTGGGCTGTGAAGATCCTCGGGCTTGAGGAATACCGCACACGCAAGCCGCGCAACTTGTCCGGTGGTCAGTGCCAGCGTGTTGCTGTCGGCCGCGCCATTGTCAAGGACCGCGAAGTGCTGCTCATGGACGAGCCGCTTTCCAACCTGGATGCCAAGCTGCGCGTCAGCATGCGCAACGAGATCAGCAAGCTGCATCACGAAATCGGTTCCACCACCATCTACGTCACGCATGACCAGGTCGAGGCCATGACGATGGCGGACCGCATCGTCATCATGAAAGACGGCATCATGCAGCAGGTCGGCGAGCCCATGGAGCTTTATGAAACACCGGTCAATAAATTTGTGGCGGGCTTCATCGGTTCCCCGCAGATGAACTTCTATGACGTGAAGGTCCAGGGCAACAAGCTCATCTTCAGCGACGGCAGCCAGATTACGATTCCGGACGAGACGGCCGCCAACCTCAAGAACTACCAGAACGGTGTCATCATGGGCATCCGCGGCGAAGACATCAAGTTTGATGAAGTGAACATGGAACTGTTCCCGAATGACCAGCTGTCTTCGGTGATTGAAAACCGCGAGATCATGGGCAACGAGAACAACCTTTATTTCGATGTCTCGGGAACCACAACCGTGGCTCGCGTGTCCAAATATGATGTGGCGAAGAGCGGGGACAAGGTCTCGTTTGTGATGCTGCCGACCAAGATGCATTTCTTTGATCCGAAGACGGAAGAAAGAATTGCTATGTAAGACGCGGCCGCCACAGGTCTCAGTCTGAAAGGAGCACAGCAATGGCAGAAGAAGTCAAGACAGTCAAAGTGCTGATCAACACGATCGACAAAGTAAAGGATTTTGTGCGCGACACGTCGCAGTTTGATGCAGACATGGATCTGATCAGCGGCCGCTACGTGATCGACGCCAAGTCCATCCTCGGACTCTTTTCGCTGGATCTTTCCAAGCCGCTCGACCTGGAAATCCACGCCAGCGAGCCGGAGCTCAGCGAGATCCTTACTGCCCTGCATCCCTACATCGTCAGCGAATAAGGCCCAGGCAGAAGGGTAAGACAAAGGAGACGGGAAGTCCGCAACAGGTGCCCGTCTCTTTTGTTGTGTGCATTTTACATCTGCCCTTCCTGCAATGCGCGCATACGCTGCCAGTTCACAAATCCGTACAGGTCATTGATCAGGAAGGCAGCAAAGCATACGACCATCGAGAGGCACTCCATGTTATCGCGGGCAGCCAGTGCCCACAGCACAATGAGGACAGCATCATTGAGCGCATAGCCGAGCGCGTAGGCGGCACTGCGCAGGTATGTGAGATACACGGCGGCAAAACTGGTAGACACAGAGAGAACGCTGAAAAACAGGTTCGCTGTGCCGAGCCAGGCAAGGAGAGGCCAGGACAGAAGCGTTGCGGCCGCAGTAAGCACAGCCGTCATCAGAATGCTGCGGCGGCTGAGGCGGGCAACCGCCACGGTCCGCGCACCAGCCGCATCGTCCTTGTACGGATGCCGAAGCCAGGAGACAAGAGCGGCGGCCGCCATCGGGGCCGTCATCCCCAGGTATGTCAGCATCTCGCCGTAGTAGGCTGCCTGATATGAGATGATCCCGTACAGGACACTGAAAACCAGCATGAGCACCTGGCCGATGGGATTTCCTTTGGCCAGAAAAATGAGCGAGGTCACGCCGACGATGGATGCTGCCAGGGAAAGCGGCGAGTCTGTCCCGAAGAGCAGAGCGGCCCCTGCAGACGCGAGGACGGATAAAAGCCACAGGATGATCTCACCGCGCGAAAACTTCACAAGCCAGGATGCAAGATGCATAAGGAACCTCCACAAACAAAAAACGTCCGAGGCACATCTGCAAAGACCTAACGATGTGCACCGAACGCAATCCGGCCGCTGCCCGGTGGCAGCACTGATTTTCTGTTTGCTCTGATATAAACAGCGGCGGAGCCGGCTAATCAGGGACCGCCGACAAGAAGACGTAGCTTCGGGCATCAGGCTCAGCCGCGCCCATCGGGTTCCACTTCGGTGCCGGAGCACATACAATATATAAGGACCCGGCGGTGCGGCCGAGGCCAGAGCACTTCTGCCGCCTTCAGCCCATCTCTGGTGGTAGTAGGCGGCTTTCCCGAAAGGAGCAGGCAAAAGCACATGAAAATTGAATCGATACACGACAAATCTTTTCGTGAGTACGGGGAAATTGTGGAGGGCTATGATCTGACGGATCTGCTGAACAAGCTTAGTGAGACAACGGAGTGCCCGGCGGACCGTGTGATCTACGTGCCGAGTGATGCCGGACTTGAGGCGCTGCCGGTCTTTGAAGAACTCCAGAATGGTCTGTTCGGCGGACTGCCGATTCAGATCGGTTACTGCAACGGCAGCAATACAAAACTCAACTGCCTTGAATACCACCGCGGCAGCGAGCTCAACGTGCCGGTCGAGGACATGGTTCTGCTTTTAGCCAAGCGGGATGAGCTCGACAAGGACCTTAAGATCCATACAGATAAGGTAAAGGCGTTTTCCGTGCCGGCAGGCACAGCTGTTCTTCTCTACGAAACATCGATGCATTACGCGCCAGCCCGCAAGGAAGGCGGCTTCCGCGTCATCATCGGCCTGCCCAGGGGAACAAACACAGAGAAGCCGGAAATCAAAATCCGCAACCTCGAAGACAAACTGCTCTGGGCAAACAATAAGTGGCTGATTGCGCACAAGGACACCCAGGAAGCCAAGGACGGCGCCTACGTGGGTCTCGAGGGAAAGAACATTGATATTGCCTGAGCTGCGGCGCGTACGGTACCTGCGTTCTGCGACAGAACTCTGTCACAAGGCAGATGCGCCCGATAGGTAAGCCTGGGCGCGGCGCCTGTATCGCCCTGCAGCGGGGCGGAAGAAGCCGGCACAGGTGAACTGAACAGGGCTTTCTGCGCAGAGAGCAGGATGAAAGACAGAGGACAGGGAGCAGCGCTCCTGTGCCGTTCGGATCAGGCGATTCTTCGCACGCAGCGCTTCACTGCGCTTCGTGCGGGATCCGTTTTCAGCGGGAATATTCATTCCGCCCCAAGCCCCCGGCATGGCCTGCCGCGTTTTTTGCTTTGGAGATCTTTCCGGGGCTGCGCGCTCCGAACGTGTAACTCCTGTTGGGCAGGATGCTGCGTGCAGGTGACGTGCCTTGCGGCGGCCGCACTCTCGGGAAATACCTGAGAAGGGCCCGGACATAAAGAAGCCGCAAAGAGGTGACGCACGGCCTTCTTTGCGGTCTTTCTGTCTGAAGCCTTTTGCACAGATTCCTGATACGCTGTTCTCTTGTTCGAAGTGCAGTTCAATTGCCTCCTGCCAAGCGGCGCACCAGTACTGCGTTCGATCGGGACAAGCGATATCACCTCAATATCATTGCAGGCCAAGGGCGCGCGAATCAGTCCTTCGAGTATGTCCGAAAGGGAATGGCCCATCAGATAATCGAGATAAGAGGCGCGATTCTCCGTGCTGCTGTCTGTCAGGCGCTGACCGTCCGCGTAGATGTCGCAATCAAGATCCCAAGGAAACTCATTCTCGCTGATTCCGAAGCGGATGCACAGGCCGGTTGGACTGAGCACGGCTTCGGAGATTTCCACAGCTCTGCCCCTGACCATGTACGTCCCGGCAGGGGCCGTCTTGCCTATGCTGCTCTCAGCGATCACACTGAATCCAATCTGTAGATAACCAAGGCGTGTAAAGTCGGCACCCATATTGTTCTCAATGAGCTCGGCACGCGCGCAGGGTATCAGGAGGGTCAGTTCGCCCGCTGCAGCGCTGTGCGGAGATAGTAGGTCGTCGTCATTGTAATCGGACCGTCCTCGTTCGCCGCTACAGTCTGTATACCCATATGTGAACAGTCATGTGGGGCTACGAATTCTGCTTTGGTTATCTCTTCAATCGGAACCAGCAAAGATGCGTCTTCCACAAGCAGACCCGGAAAGACACATGGATAAGTGCCTCCTTCCCTGTACTGACCGGCGGCTTCTACTCCCTCATTGATCTGTTCACCGCTGTATACTCTGCTGAAGAGCCGTCCACCCATATACTTAGGAATCGTCACGAAATAACTCGTCGAATTGGAATAATGAAATCGCCGATGGTTACAGCGAATAGAACGATTCTCCTATCTGAATAATTTCGTGACAGTTCCTTAAGCGGCAGCTTCTCGCTGCCGCTGTCGTAAACGGACTCGAGCAGCCGGACGTCGCCGATCTCATCTCCCCATGGAAAATCCGCCTCGGCAAACCGGCGCAGACGCCAGTCTCCGCTGATCATCTGTTCCATATGCAAATTCTCCAAGTCCGGGCGCTCGTATGCTGCTGTGCTGCGGCCGCTGTCATTGCGAAAAACCATCCACGAGAGAAGCCCGGACCGACGGAACACACGGGCAGACCACAACCGCCGCACAGGCAGCGCCCAGGGCCGGGACGGCCCAGCGCGGCCAGGCTGCTGCCGGCTTTTCCGCGCCGGACCGTTTCGCAGGGCAGCGCACAGCCTCGAAGTCCGGTCTCATCGCGCTGATCGCCTGCCGGTAGCGTTCATGTTCCTGTTTCATTTCCTTCCTCCTCCATTCTGCGGCGGATGGTACTCCTGGCCCGGCTTAGCCGGCTCTTCACCGCGTCCGTCGTGCTTCCCAGCGCTTTGGCGATCCCAGTCAGGGACAGATCAAAGTAATAGTAGAGAATAAAGACCTTGCAGGTGAGGACAGGCATCCTCTGGATAGTCTGCTGAATGGGGAGCAGCTCATCCTAGGCAACCACACCGTCTTCCGAGGACGGGGCAGCAAGGGCTGGCTGCGCCGGCAGAGCCGTTTCGGCCGGCAGCGCATCATGGCGGCCTTCCCGGCGATGGTGCCGGGCGATTTCCCGCCTCGCTGTCCTGATCAGGAACGCTTCTGGGTTCCTGATGTCGCGCGTCCCCTTGCGGCTCACCCTTAGTGTCACGGAAAAGTAGATCCACATGCCATCAGAGTAGATCCACAAATCAAAATTACGTCAACCATCATACTTAGTGTTGCTGTCTTGCCTCCACTGGGTAGTAAAAATGTGGAACTATGTAGATCCACAAAGAAAGATGGTGGTTTGATGACCTACATCAGAGTCCAAAAGCTCCGGCGGGACGTCGATGGAGCGATAATCGGCGGCTCCGCGGCGATCATGGAAACGCAGTACAACAAAGAGGCATCAGGGCACAGTGTTCACACAACGCGCAAAACCTTGGGGCGTATAGTGGATCTGGCTGAGGACAGAAAGAGCGGAATCTTTTTGTCACCGACCAGAGGCTTGGTTGCATATGACGTAGGTACTGACGAATTTCAGAATATTGACGCCAGGGATCCCCGGGTCGCCAGGCTGCCCTTTGTTCCCAAAGATCGTTGTCATGCAATCTTTGGTGATGTCTATTTGCTGCTGAGTCTGATGGAACGATCGGGTTTTCTGGGTGTCCTCAGGCAGGTGTTCAAAGAGACGGCCGACTATGAACGGCTGCTTCTTCACGTCGTACACTCCTTTCTGCAGGACGGCGGCAGCAAGAAGTGTGGTACCTTCCTGCAACAGTCAGTGCTTTCTTTCATTCTGCCAGACATAGCGCCCTCGACACTGCGCTCCGACTACCGCTACTTTGCTTTGATGGGCAAAGATGAGACCCGAAGCGCGTTCTTTAAGGCTTTCGTCCGCTGGATGAGCAGCCGGGATCTATCGTTTGGCAAAGGCTGCTACGTTGACTCGACACCACTACCGAACGACATTCGCAACAATCCCTACAATCACCTGCGTTGCCAGGGCTCACAGGGATGCTCAGAACAGACCCGGCTGTCACTGGTGCTGGACGATGCATCAGGCCTGCCCATCTGGTACAGCGTCATTCCCGGAAATCTCATGGATATGAACACGCTCACGACAATCACCAATGACGTTCGTTCCACGCTGGGAATCGACACGGCGTCCTATGTTCTCGATGCCGGGTACGTCAGCAAGACGGTTATTGGACATTTCGGAGAGCATTCCGACAAGACCCTTATCGCTCGAATGCCTCACAGGAAAGGCTACCCATATGCTGAGCTTTATCGGAAGTGCGGTCTCTGATGTATCGCGCCAAGTACGACTGCATCCGGAAAGGACGCGTCTATTTCGGTAAACGATACGCTGTCGAATTGTTCGGTCAGTCGCTCCACGCCTACGTCATGATCGACCGCGAACGCGCCTTACGCGAATACGAAGAGTATCGCGTTGAGCACGAGAAGGAGTTCGACGCTCATACAGACGGCGGCAAGCTCTGGGACAGCGTTCGCTTCGGATTCTTCGCTTTGCTCTCCAACATCGAGGCGGATCCCCAGGAAATTCTCAAGCAGTACCTCGACCGGGTTCTGATTGAAGAGGTCTTTCGGGACACGAAGTCCTTTGAGCATTTGATGCCTTTGTCCAAGTGGACTGCCGAATCCGTGAAAGGAAAACTGCTCAGTGACATGATCGACACAATTCTCCGCTGCCTGTTGCTGAAAGAAATCCCAAAATTCAAAGGCTCTCTCATGGATCTGTTCTATGAAGCTGCTGGTATAAGCTGCTTCATACAAGACAGTGATCAGCTTGGTATCGACACTCCAAACAAGCAAGCCCGAGCAGCCTTCAAGTTATTTGAGTTGAAAGTTCCGAGTTACATTGATCTCGCTGCCTGGAAGTCCACAATCCTACCTCGGTGACTGTGGATCTACTTTTTTGTGACACTAAGGCTCACGCGCCGGTACAGGCCGGTGTAGACCCCATGGAACATATCATCAACCCAGGCCGGATTCCTGATATGAACCAGGATGTAGCGCAGAACTGCCTCCTTGGTCTCGTCGAACACCAGATAAACCAGATTTCTGTGTCCAGCTCACTGGACGGTCTGCCCAGCAGCATCTCTTCTGATTCCATCGTTCAGAGCCTTTCTGTGCGCACTGATGAATTAACCGGTTTCACTACAGAAGAGGCCCAGTCAGGTGCAGTGGTGTCACAGATTCTATGTGTACGGATACGACCAGGGTCTGATTGACCGTTTTGTGACGGCCTTTGAAGGCGACTCCAAGGGTGGGGACGTGTATCTGACGATTGATGCTGAGCTGTGCGCCTATGCCTACGAGCAGATGGAGTATAACGGAGCAGTTGTCCTAATGAACTACCAGACCGGAGAGATCCTGGCCTCTGTCAGCAACCCCACGTTCAATCCGGAGGAAATCCCGGATCAGGACGGGGAAGAGGATGGCGGCAGCCAGTATCTGAACCGGGTGACGCAGGGCCGTTGCCCACCGGGCTCGACGATGAAGATCGTAACGTCTGCCTGCGCCGTAGAGAACGGCATGACAGATCGGGTCTACAACTGTCCCGGGGAGATTCTGGTCGCCGGGCAGCGGATCACCTGCCCAAAGAACGGCGGCCACGGCGAAGAGGATCTTACGTCCGCCTTTGAAGATTCCTGCAACGTGTATTTCGCCCAGCTTGCTGTCGAACTTGGGGCGGACAGGATGCAGAGAACAGCGGATGCCTTTCTCTTCAATCATGAATGGCATTTCCCGGACTTCGCCATGCTGCAGAGCAGCTACTCTCCAGGGAGCAACCAGGGAGACCTTGCCTAGAGCGGCATCGGCCAGTACCGGGATCTGATCACGCCCATGCACGACATGCTGATTTCCGCTGCTGTCGAGTACCGGGGCGTGATGATGCAACAACCGCAGACGCTGCTTGATGTCTGCTACGGCGACCGCAGCCGGCTATACCTATACGCCGCAGCCGGTCGCCACCATCATGAGCGGTCAGGTGGCAGATACACTGGTGGCTCTCATGCGGGCCACGGTGCTCGAAGGTACAGCTACCAGCGCGAATATCGATGCTGCCGCAGTCAGCGGCAAGACGGGGACTGCAGAGTACACGGACAATGGCGAGATCCGCAATCATTCGTGGTTCGTGGGCTATTCGCAGGATCCGGAGCATCTGCTCGCCATTGCGGTTATTCTCGAAGGAGCCGGCTACGCTACGCCGATGGTCGGCAAAGTGCTGGAGCCGGCGATCAACCTAGGTATTAGGCCGGCGAAGACCGGTGCTGAGGAGCGCACTTTCATCCTCGGCACACGGGCCGCCAAATCCGAAACGAATCCGGCGGGACAAGACGCGCCTCTGACGGCACGCTGTCGCTGTCTTTACCTGCAGTTCCTCGCGGACGCGCATTCCCGTCAAGTGGGCTCAGCCGCTGCCGGCGGAACAAACAGAATGCAGAGCTCGTCTTATGTGCAGATTGAGGAACCGCGGGATTGGAAACGCGCAACAGTTCTGTATGGTCTGGTGGAATCCAGCCGGCCGTTAACAGAATCTGTGTGTTTTGGCATGCAGCAAGTCTGTTGCTTTGTTAAGCGCGTTGCAAAGAGAATGATGAGGTGTACAAAACCGAAGTGCGCAGGATCACGAGGAGTGACCTGCTTTTTTTTGTCTGTTCAAGGAGGTGTTCACATGGATCATGCGTCAAAGCTGCCGCAGAACGGGTGGGAAGGTGTGCTGTTTGTTTCGATAATCTGCCTGATCTCCGTCAACATAATCGGTCCCCTTATAGCTTGTTTCGAGGCTGGCTTTTCACTTGCCGTATGGGCGCGGTGTCTCCAGGTTATACCGTGGATTTTCCTGTGTTCCGTTGTTCTGGTGTTTCTTACGCGCCGTCCCGCTGGTGAGCTTGCAGCCCTGTTCAAAAGTGAAACCGACAGTTTCAATGGACAGCTGATCTTTGATCTCCTTTGTGGCGTCCTGCTGATGTCTGTTTTGATGACGCTGATCGGGCCCATGTTTGGAAAGCGTGAGATCAGTTATGAGCCGTTCGAGCGGTTTTTCTACCGGTGGCCGCGTAACTTCGCGCTAACCTTAGCTGTAGAGGCTTTTATTGCCCAGCCCATTGCTCGGCTCATTATGCTGCGTATCCATCAGCACAAGAACAAGCCGCTTCCTTGAGACCCGGCCGCGCTCAGCGGAGGAACTCCCTGTTTCCGGCAGGCGCACTCCGTCTGCAATACTGCCCCGAACCCATGCCAACTTTGATGCTGCAGCATGCGGAAGCCCTGCCGTGGCAGAAGGTCTGCAGACTGGTGCGCTTTCCGAGCCGCACATTCTGCAATTGGTGAACTGACATTTTCAGGCACGCCGTGGTGAGAGCAGCCGAGAATCAGCTGCTGAGTGGCTGCTACGAGCAAGACCCCGGGCTGTCCGGGGTCTTGCGGTCACTTAGCGTTTAGGCAGGCATTAATGCAGGCGTGGAGCCAGGCAGCATCTGAAATGCCGTCTCCGCCGAGATTTGCTCTGAAATCTTCCGCCATCGGCTTTCGAACTGAGCGCTGCGCCATGCGCATCTGTCCACCGCCCAGTTCGACTTCTTAGCCTAATTTCTCCCCACGCCGTCTCCTTTCGGCAAGCAGCGCGAACAGCTGCACCGCGGTGAGCGCAAAAGCAGCCCAAGCGGTAATGCCCAGCCTTATGCTCCAGCTGGTTGTGTAGTCCTGTCTGAGTGCCAGTGCGAGCATGCACAGTGCAATTACAATTTGTTCGACCTATACGGTTGAAGAGCGATTCACGCTTCTATGCGATATATGGTAAATTGTTTTTTGCTGAACAAGCAGGAGGAAGATTTACCAATGAGTACCGAAAAGAAACAGGGACCGTCCATTGAGATTATTGTGAAGGTAACACAGGAGGATGGAACGGTCGTTGAGAAGACTGTGGAGACGTCGTCAGAGAGGCTCCCGGCACAGGAAGACTTCGACATAACGACAAAAGAAGGGTTTCTTCGTGATTTCGATACGATGGAATCTCATACCTTTTGGAGGCAAGGGGTCAGGTCACGAAAGCAGCGTTCGATGCTTACATGCAAGGAGTAAAAAAAACGGATCCGGCGGAGTAACTCCCAGGAAGGTGCCAGTGGAAAGCGAAGCCGGCCGACTGGAATGTCCAGTTGGCGGAGCGTTGGGAGCTGCATTGAAACCAAGGGAGATTTTGCGGAGCAATCAGTTTACAGAGACAACGATGATTCTTTCCACGTGTCTCAGTTTTCGTGACATGACGATGCTCCTGAACCGCTGCTATCACCGCGATGCCGGCGACGAATTGAAAGTGATGACGCAGAGTGATCTGGTGGGCAGGTACGGGGCCATGATACAGACCGAGGTGTCTGAGCTCGCCACCAAGGCTTTCAAGGATGAATTTCCAGATATGACAGGAACAACGCCGACGCAGCAGCAGCTTGCTGAGCGGTTTACCGCGGCCACGCGGCCCGCAGCCTCTGCAGAAGACGAGGCTGCGCGTGATCAGCGCGCATGGCTGATCAGCAGGTACAACGAGGGCAAAGAACCACCCCTTCAGATAACGCGTCGTGACCTCATCGATAAGGTGGAAGCGAGCGAATGGAACTCCGTCTACATCTGCGTCGATGAAGTCGGCGTCAGGCATCAGAAGGACCAGCGCAAAGACGGAGGACACAAGGACGGCAAGATCGTTGAGAACACAGTGATCCATGTAGCGGCACGCGGTAGCAGCTATGTACTCACCGGGACCGACATGAAAGAGGCGATGCGCACATTGCTGGCATTTCTCATCCGCAACGACCTGATCGAAGGCCGATCCCTGTATTTCTTCACCGACGGCGCTCAGAACATTCGCAGAAATATCGAAGATATGTTCGCTTTTACGCAGCACACGATTATCCTGGATTGGTTCCATCTGGATAAGCGCATGAATGAGCTGCTGAGCATGGCGCTGAAAGGCAGCAAGGAAACCAAACGCAGACTGAAGAACGATGTGAGCGCTCTGCTCTGGCCCGGGAACGTGGACGGTGCGATTGCCTATCTCAAAGCTCTGCCAGCTTTCCGCGTCAGGAGTCAGGAGAAGCTGGAGGATGCCATCACGTATCTTGAACGGAAGCGTCCGTATATTGCATGCAGTGCTCTGCGATCTCTCACGGGGCTGCGCAATTCGAGCAATTCGGCCGAAAAGGCCGATGACCTCCTTTAGCCGAACGTCAGAAGCATAACGGAATGAGCTGGTCCTACTCCGGCAGCTGTGCACTGGCATCAATCAGCGCTGTACACCGAAATGGCGAATTGCACGACTGGATCCACGGAAAGCCTCTTTCGTTCAGACTGTCCGACGGAACTGGCACCCTTGCTGCTTGATATTAGCGACACTCCCATACGGACCGTGTTCCATCCGTACAGGTGGCACAGATTGAAAAAGGCAGGATGCTGCCGGCTCGCAGCAGGATTGGTGAAAACAGTAGCGGCCGGTGCTTGTTGCGCTATGACGCGGCAGCAGCCTGGCACGAACAGCTGTCTGTACGGGGCTCCGAGCAGTGATTCCTGTATCACCGACTGGAGATGACCGCCGTTATAAGACCTGCCTTCCGCAGGCAGCGGGCGCCGTTCTTCGTGCCGAAAGAAGCTCGGACATTTGCAGGGACTATGCTGCCGAGTGCAGTGAACACAGACCAGCTGAGGCAGCTGCTCCAAAAAAAGAGAGAGACCATTTGCCTCTCTCCTTAAGCAATATTCACAAACGGCCCGCTGTCTCAGAAAAGATCCTCAAATTCTTTGGCCAAGTCACTTTTGATTTCTTGCTGCAGATCCAGATTGCGGATCTCATGCCGGAGCGGCAGCACAGCGCCCGGTGACACGGAAAGCTCATCGACGCCCATGCGCAGGAAGGTTTCGGTGAGATCGAGATCCGCTCCGAGCTCGCCGCAGATACCGGCCCAGATACCATGACGGTGCGCGGCATCCACCACATGCTTGATCATACGCAGAATTGCCGGATGATGCGGATCATAGAAATCATCGAGTTCAGCATTCTGCCGGTCAATCGCCAGCGTATATTGCGTGAGGTCGTTGGTGCCCATCGAGAAGAAGTCCACTTCCTGGGCCAGCTCGTCAGCGATCATCACGGATGCCGGCGTCTCGATCATGATACCGACCTGCACAGCGCTGAAGCTCTGACCTTCATCCTTGAGCTCCTGCTTGCACTCTTCGAGGATTGCCTTTGCCCGGCGCACTTCGTCGACAGAGATGATCATCGGGAACATGAGCGAGACCATGCCGAAGGCACTGGCACGCAGAATGGCCCTGAGCTGTGTCTTGAAAAGATCCGGCCGCGTCAGGCTGATGCGAATGGCCCTAAGTCCGAGCGCCGGGTTTTCTTCCTTGGTCAGCTTGAAATACGGCGCCTGTTTATCTGCCCCGAGGTCCAGGGTGCGGATAATGACCTGCTTGCCACCCATGGTTTCGGCAACCTGCTTGTACACCTCAAACTGCTCGTCTTCCGTCGGGAAATCCGGGGCTTCCAGATAAATGAACTCACTGCGGAACAGGCCGATGCCCTGGGCGTCATTCTGCAGGACCAGGCCGACATCCGCAACATTGCCGATGTTGGCGTATACTTTGATTTCCTTGCCGTCCAGTGTCTGGTTCGGCTTGTTCTTCAGCTTCTGCAGGAGTGCTGTCTGCTCAACATCGTTGGCATGCTTTTCTTCCATCGCCTTGAGCAGCTCGTCCGTGGGATCGGCATATACGCAGGCATTGTAGCCGTCAATGATGCCCATCTGACCGTCCCAGGAATCGTTGATGTCGACTCCGATCAGGGCGGGAATGTTCATAGTGCGGGCCAGAATGGCCGTATGGCTGTTGCTTGAACCGTAGCGGGTCACAAAGCCGAGCAGCTTGCTCTTGTCGAGCGAGACCGTCTGGCTCGGCGTCAGGTCATCTGCGACCAGAATGAACGGCTCATCTGACTCGATGGAATCCTCCCGGCCGGTCAGAATATTGACAACGCGTCTTGAAATATCCTCGATGTCCGCTGAGCGGGCCCGGAAGTATTCGTCTTCCATCGAGGCAAATGTCTTGGCAAAATTGGCACCTGTTGTCTGGGTGGCGTATTCAGCCGTTGCTCCCTGTGTTGCGATGATGTTCTTGACCGCATCCGTGTAGTCTTCATCTTCAAGAAGCTGCTGATGCACATCAAAAATGGCGGCCTGCTCTTCCCCGACCTCCTCGAGTGCCTTGTCATACAGGTCACGCAGCTGTGCCTGCGCCTTTTCCACGGCAGTCTGAAAGCGCTTCCATTCCTCCGGCTGGCTCAGTTCCGATTCTTTCTGGACAGCATCGCCTTCAGACTTGAACACATGCATACGGCCGATGGCAATGCCCTTGAGAATCGATTTCCCTGTGGCTACCTCCATTTGTCATCCTTTCCCGGGCCCGGTCAGCCCAAGTTCCCTGAAAGCATGGGCGAGCCCGTCTTCTTCCACCCGCGGCGCTGTGATCGTCGCAGCTTCTTTTACTTCCGGACCGCCGCCGCCCATGGCCACACTGACATCGCAGACGGCAAACATTGGAATGTCCGGTGTGGCATCTCCAAAAGCAAACGTTTTTGCCTCTGGACCGCCGTGGCGGCCCGTGATCATGCGAACAGCTGTGCCCTTGTCGATCCCCTCAACGCCGATGTCGCCGAACAGGGGACGGTCACCGTCGCCGCCCCACATGCCGTGCTTGAGGCCCGGGAATGCAGCTTTCGCCCGCTCCCGCACGCCGGCATCCTTCAGCGCATAACTGATCTTTTTCACATCGTCCCGGTAGAGATTCTCTCCGAAGCGCAGGCTGGGAAATGCTTCCCGCACGGTGATATCCGGATCGCCATGATAGGCGCGGACTGCCGCAAGCGCTTCCGTTTCAAAGTCCGGGCTCGCAAACAGCCCGTCATTAGTCTCCAGATAAAAGGCCAGGCCTTCGCTTTGCAGCCAGTCGACAATCTCGCGCTCCTGCTGCGCTGAAAACGAACGGTCGAGAAGGACTTCACTGCCGTCCTTTATATAGGTCCCGTTGCCGCCGATCAGACCGTCAAAGCCAACGGCGACGATCTCATCATTGAGTTCGTCAAGCAGTCTCCCCGTACACAGATAGACGCGCGTCCCGCGTCCGCGCGCCTCTCTCACTGCTTCGGCAGCAGAATCCGGGAGCTGATTGTGATAATCAACCAGCGTCCCGTCAATATCCAGGAAAATCAGTTTTTCCATTGTCTGCCTTACAGATCAGAAATTCTCCTTGAAGAATTCCTCAACCTTCACCAGATTGCCATCCTCGTCGCCGCCCTCGATCGTGACTTTGACTTCATCACCCTGCTTGATCCCAAGGCCCATCAGTGCCATCAGCTTGGTGGCCTGTGCCGACTTGCCGCCGACCTTTTCGACGGTGACCGTGCTGTCGAGTCCTTTGACTTCCTTGACGAGAATCCCTGCCGGGCGTGCGTGCAGACCGACCGGGTCCGTGATGACGTAGGTGAATTCCTTCATAATAATGACTCCTCTTTGTCTAGAGATCCTTGCCGTCCGACGCGATGACCTTTTTGTACCAGTCGAACGAATCCTTCCTGATGCGTTTGCCGCTGCCGGTGCCGTCATCGTTGAGATCCACATAGATCATTCCGTACCGCTTTTTCAGTTCGCCGGTCGTGAATGATACCACGTCAATGCATCCCCAGGCTGTGTAGCCCATGACGTTTACGCCGTCGATGTTGTGCGCCTTCTCGAGCTCTTCAATGTGCGCCTTCAGATACTCAATCCGGTACGGATCGTGCACACTGCCGTCTGTCTCCAGTTTGTCGACAGCACCAAAGCCGTTCTCCACGACAAACAGCGGCACATTGTAGCGCTCCCACAGCGTCACGAGCGAATAGCGCAGGCCCACCGGATCGATCTGCCAGCCCCAGTCGCTAGCCTTGACGTAAGGATTGGGTACAGAGTGTGCGAGTCCCCCGTCGACGCTCTTGCTGGTGTCAACCTCGACGTCAGCTTTGACCACCTGGCTCATATAGTAGCTGAAGCCCAGGTAGTCAGCTTTGCCGGCGGCGATGATGGCTTCGTCGCCTGGTTCCATTTTAATATGATATCCCTCACGCTGCCACTGCTTTTTCGCGAAGGCAGGATATTTGCCGCGCACCATCACGTCGGAGAAATAGTAGCGCTCGTGCATGTCCTCTGTGGCCGTCATGACGTCTTCCGGATTGCAGGAGTAAGGGTATATTGGAACGAAGGAGCACATGCAGCCCATCATCATGTCAAGCCGGTCGCGCTCGTTGATCTCATGGCACTTGATCACGGCCAGGGCAGCGGCCACGAACTCATTGTGGGCGGCCTGGTACATGGCTTCCTGCGGATGCTCACACTTGGTGAAATCGACGCCTGAGCAGGTCCAGCCGAAGATCGGGGCATTCGTGTTCGCCTGGTTGTTGATCTCATTGAAAGTCATCCAGTAGCGGACCTTATGCTTGTAGCGCTCCAGCACCACTTCCGCATAGCGGTTGAAGCATTCGAGCGTGTAGCGGCTCAGCCAGCCGTCATGGTTGGCGGCCAGATTGTAGGGCATCTCGAAATGGGAAAGCGTGATGACCGGTTCAATGTTGTACTTCAGCAGCTCATCAAAGAGATCGTCATAGAACTTGAGGCCGGCTTCGTTCGGCTCCGGGTCGTCCCCGTTCGGGAAAATCCGCGTCCAGGCAATGCTCGTGCGGAAGCACTTGAAGCCCATCTCGGCCATGAGCGCCACATCTTCCTTATATGTATGGTAGAAATCGATGCCGGTGTGGTTCGGATAGTATTCGCCCGGAATGACGCCGTCCGTGATCTGCCGCATCTTGGTCGCGCTGCCGCCGGTCAGCACATCGCTGACGCTCACTCCCTTGCCGTCCGTATTCCAGGCACCTTCCAGCTGATGTGCAGCCACAGCGCCGCCCCACAGAAAATCTTTTGGTAAACTCATTGTGTTCCTTTCCAGCCACGCGGCTCTTTTGGCCGCCGGCATTTTCGATCACTATACTCTATCGGTCAGTCCTCAGAAAAGCCGAAGGCAGCCGGCAGCACTGCTGCCGGCTGCCCCGCTTATCCGGAGGGAACTTCCGGTTATTTCTTGACGAGAAGCAGCGGATCGCCGACCTGTACGGTGCCGTCACTCTTCAGCTGCTCCACGATCCCGAACTCATCCGCGTTTGTAATCAGAATGGCGGTGATCGTCTCGTAGTCCTTGCCGATGGTGTCAAGATCAAACTCAATCATGAGATCGCCGGCCTTGAGATGCTGACCTTCCTTGACAAGCGTCTTGAAGCCTTTGCCGCCGAGCTCCACCGTATCGATGCCGATGTGGATCAGCATCTCGATACCGCCCGGACCGATCAGGTTGATGGCGTGTCCGGTGTCCGTGACGCCGAAGACTTCGCAGTCGAACGGCGCATACAGCTTGCCGTCCACCGGAACAATGGCAGCTCCCTGCCCGAGGATTCCTTCGGCAAAAGTCGGATCATTGATCTCAGACTGTTTTTTGGCTGTGCCGTTCAGCGGTGCATAGATGGTAACCGTGTCGCCGGCTTCGCCGTGGCCGACCGCAATGTCCATCGTGTCGCTGCCGCTGCCGCTGCCGCCGTCGCCGACAGCGAGGCCGTTTGCCGTCTCCTCGATGCTGACGGGAACCGTGCCTGCGCCCGCGCCTTCTGCGGCCAGCGCCGGCTCATCCTTGCTTTCAATGCCGAAGATGACGGTGAGCAGGATGGTGACGACGATCGTCGCCAGGACACCGATCAGCATGCCCGTGAATGAGGAAGGCTGATCCGGGCTGATGGCATTCATGATGGTCAGCAGCCCGGGCAGTCCGGCATAGACATAGTAGCGGGCCTGGAACAGACTGACGACAATAGCACCGATGGCGCCGCCCACGCAGCCGTAGATGAACGGTTTCTTCAGTGCCAGTGTAACACCGTAAATAGCGGGCTCTGTGATGCCGAAGATGCCGGTCAGACCGGCCGAGAACGCCATGTTCTTCATCTTCTTCTGTCTGGTGCGCAGCACGACGCCGAAGCAGGCCGCAGCCTGGGCGACCACAGCGCAGGTCTGGAACGCCTGGAAGGTGTCATAGCCGAAGACGTCGAAGTTGGCGAGCACCATGGGGGTGACGCCCCAGTGAACGCCGAAGATGACGAAGACTTCCCAGATGCCGCCCACCAGGATGGCAGCAATGACCGGGACGGTGTCCACCAGGTAGTTGTAGCCAACCGCAATGCCTTCTGCTGCTGCGTTCGTGATCGGACCGATTGCCAGAATGGTCAGCGGCACCATGATCAGTGCGCAGATCAGCGGTGTCACAATCGACTGCAGCACATCGGGCAGGATCTTATTGACGCCGCGCTCCAGGTACGAGAGGATCCAGACAAGGAACAGCGGCGGCAGCACCGTTGAAGTGTACGTCGTCTGTGACATCGGAATCATCAGGAAGGTGATCGTCTCGCCGCCGGCGATCCGTTCTGCCATCGCGCCCCAGTCGGAAGAGACAAGCGCCAGGCAGCACCACACCGCCAGGTAGGTGTTGCACTTGAAGTGCTTGGAGGCCGTGATGGCGATCATAGCGGGCAGGAATGTGAAGGGAGCCCAGGAGACAAAGTTAAGAACAGCGTACGTGCCGGTTTCACTGAACGCTGGATTGATCGTGGTGATGATGATCAGGATGCCCTGGAGCAGACCGGCTGCCGCAAGGACATAGACGAACGGGGCAAATACCGCTGACATCGTCGCAATGATGCGCTCCAGGATGCCCTGCTTAACCGGCGGCGCGTCGGACGCGACGTCCAGTGTTTTGGCCAGTTCCTCATAAACGTCCTTGGCATGGGTGCCAATGACGATCTGGTACTGACCGCCCTTCTCGACAACCTGGATGACGGCCGGCATCGATGAGATCCGGTCTGTCACCGCCTTGTCCGGGGAATCTTTCAGTACCAGGCGTAGACGGGTCGCGCAGTGTGTGGCACTGACGATGTTGCTTTCACCGACTTCTTTCTTGATGTCGGCAGCGAGTTTGGCGTAGTCGCGGATCTTTTCTGCCATAAAATACCTCCATTCCACAGCACCTGCGACATGCAATTGTGAATAAGTTGTAAATAAAGCTTAGGATTCTGTCGGAATTCACACAATAAGCTTACAGAACGGTCGGTTGCGTGTTGCAAAAATGGCAGCTGAAACCGGTAATTGATGAACCTTTGTTTCAGAACGGCAACGTTTTATTCGGGGCGGCTGAAGAGGTCCTTGCTGGTGAGATTCCAGAACGTCTCCGCCCCTAGATCCTCATATGTCTTGTTGATGCCCATCCGCAGTTCATACTCAAAGCTGAACATCAGGGCGTACATAAGGTCAATGAGGAACTTGACGCCTTCTGAAAAGGCGCTTTCCCAGAGATTCTCGATGCCGAGGACCGATGGGGCATACAGTATTTCGCCGCCGTGACAGGCCATGGTTGTCTCCTTGCCGGAAGTGATCACGAGCCGCTTCAAGTGGCGGCGTCCGAGTACGTCCGAGAGCTCAATCAGGCGGCGGCTCTCGCCGGTGTGCGAGATCAGCAGCGCCAGATGTGTGGCCGGATCGGCATTGAGGGCATTCAGCACCTGTTCGTTGGATTCACCGTATACACTGACGATCTTGCCGGCGTGGACGTAGAGGCTGCGGGCATAGAGCGCCAGCTGCACATTCATGTCGTAGGCGTAGATGTCAATGTATGGGTGTGCCTGCAGTAGCTTATGAACCCGCAGCAGCTGCGGCAGCGACAGGGCTTCCCGAGTGTCCCTGAGTGCCTGGCTTTCCAGCCGGGATACTTTCTCCAGAACCGAAAGCAGGGTTTCCTGGGCGGAAAGCCGGATAGTCTCACTGGTCTCTGTGGCATTGCCGGCAGCAATTTCACTGGAAAACTGAAGCTTGAATGCCGGATAGCCCTTGAAACCGATTTTTTTGCAGAACCGGGTGACTGTCGCAGCGCTGGTATAGGTTGCGGCACCGAGATCCCGGCTGGACATGGAGATAATCTCTTCCGGATGAGAGACGATATAGTCTCGAATATCGGATTCCCGCTCGGTGAGGTCGTTGATTTTTTTCAGATCGTTGTAGAGCGACATAGCTGCTTCTCCCAGGGAAACACCAGGCCAGAAATGAACAGAACCGCAAAGGCACTGAGTCCCGGACACTTCTGTCCCGCCCGTTTCTGTGCGGAACGGCGCAGCGTCCGTGAGAATAAATTGAACTGATTGTACAGTGCAGAGCAGATTCGCGCAAAGCGCATCTGCGCCGGAAGGCACCTCGAATCCGGGATGGTCAGACAGCAGACCGTTTTTTCACGCAGCAGAGCCGCAGCGCGGCTGCAGGAAATGCCGCTGATTTCCGACCGCAGAGCGGTAAAATCTGGGCTGGATTCTCTTTTCAGGCTGCCTCGTTCATCTGGGCAGTATAGGCGGCGATTCGCTCGCCGACGTTCTCCTGCAGATCCCGGTAGAAGAACTGATAGTCGTAGACGTGGTAGACACCGTCTTCAAAGATGTCGAGCTGCGGGGGATAGTCTGCTTCCATCACGTCGGTGACTTTGAGGGTCCCTCTGCTGCCGTCAATGTAGGCACCGGTGAAATGATCGATCTCGCTTATGATTGTGCCGTCTGTATCTGGGAAACAGGCTCCGTCATTGAGGCTTCTGTCTGCCGTGCCGGTTCCGGTCTCCCAGGAGAGAGGGTTGATCGCGAGCGTTCTGCTGCCCGCAGGGACGATAACCGATTCGGTAACATGTTCGGCTTCGCTGTTGAACGAGATGATGACACCTGTGTCACTGCTGCCTTCAGCGAATTTCAGATACGGGTACTGCGACAGTTCGTCTTCGGTGATGCTCCAGCCGACCGCATAGCAGGCGACCAGCTGCCGGCGCATTTTTTCGCTGTTGAAGCGGTCTTTCATCAGTCGCAGGCACATATCGGCGCCCTGTGAAAAACCGGCCAGGATAATCGGCCTGCCGTCATTATAGTGCTCATAATAGTAGTCGAAGGCGGCTTCCACGTCCCGGAAGGCCGATGCCAGGTACACTTCCCGCTCTGCCGGTGACATCTCGTAGACGTTGAGCCCGGCCTGCCGGTAGAAGGGTGCAAAGAACCGGGCATCCTCATCATAGATACCAATCTGCATATTGACTGCTCCGATGAAATCTGCCCGGACGCCTTCGTCCGAGAGCGACATGTTGCAGGTTTCCTCGTCGCCGAAGTAGACGGTTGGGCACACGAAAAAAACGTCGGCCGACCGCGCTTTGCCGGCAGTCTGCAGATAAACCCAGTTGTCTGGATCAGCATAGTTGGGAGTATCCGCGGCGGCCTGGCAGCCGCAGAGAAAAACGGCGGCGAGAAAGCAGATAGCGAGGCGGCGGCTGAATCTCTGCATCTGATCCGCTCCTTTGCAGTGTTGTTGACTAACGGTATATCAGATGGCAGCACTGCAGGGCAAACGATCGGGAAATGTCCCAGGTGCTGATTCCGGGAATCTATTGGGTTTCTGACGTAGTACAATGATACTGTCGACAGAGGTGCAAGTCGCGGGCAGATTAAGCCGCGAAGCGGCGGCGCAATCTGCCGCTTGTCAGGACTGCCAGGAAGGCACAGGACTGTTGCCATTCTAGTCTAGTGGGCGCTGCGCGATGCAGCCGAACAGGGCTGATATTGGCAGTCACTCCGGCAAAAAGGTTTTCGGGAGAAGCCAGGAGAATCCAGGAGGCTGATGCTGCTGTTTTCAGCGATCCTCTGGAGGCAGAAAGGAGCAGCAGCGTGACAAACGACAAGAAAACGCGCCAGGTTGTCCCATACAGGACGAAGCAGGGATCAGAAGCAGCCGCCGGACGAAACGTGCTGCCTGGTTTCCGCGAAGCGCAGGTGAATGCTGCCCGCGAGAGGCAGATGAATGCTGCCCGTAGGGAAGCGTAGCGTGGCAATCCAGAGGCGCAGACATACCTCGGAATGTCGTACCTCTATGGTGACGGGGCAGAGCAAGACACAGAAAAGGCGCTTACCTGGCTTCACCAGGCGGCAGAGCAGGGCGAAGTGTACGCTCTGTCTGTTCTCGGTTCGCTCTATGCGGCGGGTGACGATGTGCCGCAGGATTACAAAACGGCCGTTACGAAGAGGCAAAGCAGTGGCTGCGCAAGGCGGCAGAACAGGGCGACGTTCCAGCCATGTTTGAACTGGCCTGCACATATCTGGACGAGCTGAACCCGCAGCAGGACTGTGCCGAGGCTGCCAGGTGGATGCGCCAAGCGGCGGAAAGTGGGCTCAAAGATGCACAGATCATGCTTTCGAATATGTATAGATGGGGCATTGGTGTTCCGCGCAGCCGCAAAGAAGCCGCCATGTGGCGGCGCAAAGCGAAACAGAATATGGAGGACAGATAATGCAGTGACCAGGGCTGGAGCTGTCCCGGACCATTTGGCTGCTTTGGATGCCTGACGTCGCATCCAAAGAAGCTGTCTGCGGTGACGGCAAAGGCACGCAGGGAAAGGAGAGAACGCTAACTGGAATCGAAGCCGTTCTCGAGAACTGGTTCTGAGCAAGGCAGCGGCAGCTTTCTTCTGATTACGTAAGGGGAAGGGCTGAGAGCTGAGCGCAGCTCTGGCTGGACGTGCTGTTCGGCTGTTCGGAAACAGGAACCTGTGCACGATACGTATACGAAACCGAAGACTGGGCTGTTCCAGTCTTTTTTGCTGTGGGGGAAAGAAGATGAAGGGGATAAGTTAGGAAGTGAGACCCGCTGCGCTCCGGGCAGCGGACACGCGCCTGAAGCTGAAACCCGGGAAGCAGGCCGCATTAGGCAGCGGCCTTGGCGGGGACTGCTGCAAGGGCTGCCGTCAGGAAGGCGCCATCACGCGGACAGCGGGTGCCAAACGCCAGCAGGGCGGAATACGCCCAAACATGCCTTCCCATAGAGAGGAGAAAGAGACTGTGAAAAAAAGCGATCATAACAAGCATGGAGCATTGGATAAAGCTGCACCCGGGGTCTGGCCGGAACCGGATCCGGATGGCTCGTATGGACCAAGGGCATTTCGGCAGGTCTTCAGCGGCGCTCAGAGAGCGGCCAGGCGCAACCGGGAGGCACTGTTCGCGGCTGCGGCGCGGCTGGCACCCCGGCTGCGCGCCGCCGGGCAGACCTCTCCCCCCGCGGCGACGGAATGTGAAAAAATAACAGAGAATGCGCGTGAAATGTGAAAAAATCACGGAAACTTTACATAGAAAGTGTAGACGCAGCCCCGGAAACCGCGTACTATATACCCAAGCACTGAAAGAGAGTGCGGAGGCGAAGCGGCAGAGGCCGCGGGGCCGGTATCCTCCGAGAACTGCGGTTCGAGGAAGAGGAGCCGTGAAGTGCAGGGGAGTGAATCCGATGGACAGTGAATTTTCAGTTGTCCTTAAGGCTGAACCTGACACAGAGAGAACCATTTAGCAGACGTAGCGCGAAATGCAGCCGGACAGCCGGCAGTGTAATGCAGATAGAGAAGCGGACCTGAAGCAGCGGCCTGCCGGAGATAACGGCAGTGAGGAGGCCCCACGGGAGTGGCGGCAGGATGCTTGGTACCGCAGGGACTGCTGAGATTTCAGGTACCGCACCGACGCGGGCGCAGGCGAAGCTTAAGGGCACCAAGACACCGTTTAGCGAAGCGTACAGCTGTTCGGAAGTGTTGCATGAACGGGTTATGAGACCGGGAGTGCAGTTGTCGGCCGGAGCCGATGGGTAAGGCATGGCACGTGGGCAGCACAGAAGGACGCGGCGCGGGAAACGGACCACGGCAAAACTTCATAATATGACATTTTTACGGGCGTATGCAGGGCATGCGCCCGTTGTGTTGCGGCGGCAATGGAGTAGAGGGGGGCTTTTAAGCCCCGCCCCTCTCGTTGAACCGTACATACGGGTCTCGTATACGGCTCGTCGTGATGGTAGTAGATTTCATGAATTAAGTGACAGATAGAGTTCGAGGGGATCGATCAGCCCGGGTCGGTCCCCATTTTTCATGCTCAGCACTTTTGAGCTGAGCAAGTAGTTCACCGTACGCATGCCGCTCGTGCGGTACAGTCCAAGCCGTGAGTTTGCGGTCTGTCGGATCTGCTCCTTATCGAAGCCGCACCCAAACATGCGATTGAGTGTTGTGAGGTTTCGGAAGATGGTCCCGGGCCTTTTTCCACTGCTTTAGAATGACCACCCTCACCTTGTGCCGGAGCCACGGCCCGAATTCATTCTTGAGGAATGTTTTCATACTTCCTATCCGGAAGTAGTTGATCCATCCCCGGATAATCCGGTTCACCCTCATGAAGATTACACTGAGTGGTGTAGCCGCTGCCCTCCGCCGGCACAGTACTTCTTTGATCTTGTCTTTGAGCCGCTGCTTCCTGTCATCTGCCGGCTTGGCCTTCCAACCTGCTTTGCTTTTCCAGAACGTGAAGCCCAGGAAGGTACTCTGTGTAGGCCGGACCACTTTGGTTTTTGTGGCACTGACTTTCAGAAACAGCTTGCGCTGCAGCCAGCTGGTCACCGACGCCATGACGCGCTCTGCGGCTCGTTTACTCCTGCAGAAGATGACCACGTCATCTGCATAGCGGCAGAAACGCAGTCCTCTGCTTTCCAGTTCCTTATCGAACGGATCAAGATAGATGTTCGCGAGAAGCGGCGAGATGCAGCCTCCCTGCGGTGTGCCCAGATCATTGGGCTGCACGGATCCGTCTTCCATGACTCCTGCCCGCAGAAACTGCCGCAGGAGATGAAGAGTTGCCTTGTCATTGACCTTGGTCCGGACAAGCGAGATCAGCTTATCGTGGTTAACGGTATCGAAAAACTTCTCAATATCGAGGTCAATGATCCATTCGTAGCCATCGTTTATATATTCCAGTGCCTGCAGGACAGCATCCTGTGCACTCCTTCCTGGCCGGTATCCGTAGCTCGATTCACTGAATTCTGCCTCAAAGATCGGGGCAATCTCGATTGCCGCCGCTTCCTGCAGTACCCGGTCAATCACCACTGGTATCCCCAGCGGCCGCTGCTTGCCGTTCGGTTTCGGAATATATACCCGCCTGACTGGCTGCGGCTGGTATTCCATAGCCACAACCTGTTTTCTGAGTTCCTCAGCGTGATCCTGGATGTATTCCCGGATTTCGTCGGTTTCCATGCCGTCCACGCCGGCTGTGCCTCTGTTCTTTCGAACAAGCTCGGCAGCCTGTGCCAGAGTAAAATCTGACATGATCTTGTCGATCAGTTTCTGCTCACTGTTCATGCCGCGTCTCCTCTGCTTGGCGGATGCAGCCAGACCGGTCTCTCTCCTTCGGCCGCTTTGCAGTTATACGATCTGCGGTGCTCAGTCCCTTCGGAGTCTCCGCCCTGCTGGCTGATTATCTCCCAGTGATTCGCGCTACCATTACGCTCGGCCCTTCAGCTTGCGCCTACTATGGCCTCGTCTGACTTCTCGCGACAAACCTTTCCAGGCCGGGCCCTTAGGGCGTAACTGGCATGCTCACTGCATTTACCAGCTTACCGTCCGCGAGATCTCCCGGGGTAAGACACACTTCTTTCACCGCACAACCCCCTGGTTTACCGTTTCGGGTTTACGCTTGTCCTTCGGGCTTCGGTTTGTTGTGCAACCTTACCCCCCGTTTGGCCTGACCAGGTTTCTGTTCGTAGGCTCGCTGGCTTTGCTACACTGCTTCTTTCATCCCAGCCTCACGGCTTTCGACTTGCAGGTCGCT
>JAAUYQ010000014.1 GCA_014805015.1 Clostridia bacterium
CAGGTACTGCTTGCAGACCTTGAAGAAGGTCTCAATTTCCCAGCGTCGGCTGTAAAGCCGGATGATCTCGTCTTCAGACAGGGACATATCTGTGGAGACCAGAACCAGCCAGTCTTTGCGGCGGCTGCGGTTGTGAACAAAGACGAGACGGACAGGAAGATCTGGCTCATCCGCGCTCGCGGAAAGTTCTGCCGTAACAGACAGAAGCCAGCGGGCACGTCCGCGCCGTTTCCGGTTCTCACGGTGAATCTCCTTGACGTTCATCATCCGGACTTCACCGTTCTGCACCACCCGATACAGCATGTTGGATTTCTTTGCCATGGCGATCACGTAGAGACCCTCCTGTTCCCACAGAGCTGTAGCAGCAGCACGGGAGAAGAACCAGGAGTCAAACAGGAGATGCTGAGCAGGCAGGTCTGCTTTTTGGCTTCATGAAGCATATCTGCCATGACTTGCGTGCCCTTTGTCCGGGCACGTTTTCTGCGCCTGGAAGCCAGCGTGCGTCCGTCACATTCAGAAATCGGGCCAACCACTTTGCTGTCATCACCCGAGGCAAGCAGGGCAGCATTAACGGGTATGAACGTGCTTCCGTCACTCCATCCCAAAGTGAGTCCACGGTAACCTTTGTGGTACTTGCCAGGGTTGTGGTCATAAACCCGTGAGAGAAGTTCCGACTGATCGGAACGATCTCTCGGATACATCGTGTCATCCACAATATATGTGTTGATGCGTTCCTCAGAAGTCAGGGGTTCGAGAAACGAGACAGCCCGGGCAGCGAGTTCGGTCATCAGTCGTTCCCAATTGATTCGCTGATTGTTGAGGAAACGGTAGACGGTGTTCTTTGACATTCCTTCCGTCCAGGTTCCCACACGCTGGCTCATGTACATGCTGCAGCCGCTGAAGGCAATCGTCAGGAGTGCAAGGAAGACACGCACTGCAGAAATACCCTTCTGCTTGCTGGCGTTACAGGATCGCAGCAGACTGCCGAGGCGAAACTTCCTCGCACATCTGTGCGCCATGGATGCGATCTGCTGTTCTGAGCCGTTGTTCTGTGCTAAAATCTGATTCAAGATACAGGCCCTCTTTTTATTGATTCACTGCTATTATTNTAGCACNCTTGGAGACCNGTGTCTCTATTTTTATTCAGNTTTTTCTGTTAATTATGCGGGCTCCCAGGCACNTTTCGNGTGGGAAGTTTGAGCTGCTAGTTATACTGGCGAGCGGTACCGTCTGCCAGCTTGTAGTAGCTTCTTCTACCCCCCAAACGCCAGGTTGCNCGATTCAAAGGCAGATCTTGTCGACCGCCAGCATAACACTCGCCGGCCGCGTAGCGGTGGCTGCGAAAGGGTACATATAGCTATATGAAGAGACTCGCAGATTATCATGTGCATTCAGAGTTCTCGGCGGACTCTTCGGAGCCCATGGAGAACGCCGCTGACGCGGCACTAAGGTGCGGTCTGACGGAGATTGCTTTCACTGACCACTACGATGAAGCATATCCTTGTGAGCCGTTTCCGAAACCGGACTATTCGCGCTACTTTGCGGCACTGGAGTCAGTCCAGNGGGCTTTTCCTGAGCTGACTGTCCGCAGCGGAGTTGAGCTTGGCATGATGCGCTCGGAGCTTGATGCGATCCGGGAGACGCTCTCGCCGTGGGACTTTGATTTCGTGCTGTTCTCCAAGCATGTGATAAACGGCCGGGACCCCTGGTATCCGGATTATTTTGCGGACAGAACGCTCCGCGAAGCGGAACGGGAATACCTGTCAGAGATGATCCAGGATATCCGTGCTTTCGATGATTTCGATGTCGTGGGGCATATTGGCTATGTCGACAAGTACCTCGACCGCATGTCAGATCTGCCGGCGTACAGCCGGCCCTTTGAATATCAGGACTTTCCGGACGAACTGGACGAGCTCATGCGGGAGATCATCTCGCGCGGGAAAGGCATCGAGGTAAATACGAGCTGTTTCGGCTCGTGGAACGATGGCATGCCCCGCATGTCTGTCTTCAGACGTTATATAGAGCTGGGGGGNGAGATTGTGACGCTTGGATCCGACGCCCACGAAGCGGGGGATGTCGGGCGCTATTTTAAGGAAGCACTGCCGTTTCTCGAGGCGGCNGGGTGCCGCTGGATCTGCACGTTTGCAGAGCGGCAGCCGCAGTTTCACCGGCTTGGCAGCTGATCCGAAAAAGTGCTGAACAGAACCGGCAGCGCATATTCAGACAAACCTGCGTGATCGTGCATGATACGTNANTGACGGAGGACGGANACAGGAACATAGATAAGGAGGTTGCGGCAATTCCTCCCCTGCCGGGAGTCGGCAGGNGTCTCCTTGCCGCAATGTGGATGAACANNCTGCATTACTTCCAAGGCTACAGTGGTGCCTATTACGGAGGCGGTATGGGCAGTATGGCCAGCCCGTTTGCGTGGTTCGACTGGACGCTGCTGCTGCTCATACCAGCGTTTATTGTGTCGGCGATCGCTCAGGCGCGGATCTCCAGCACGTACCGTAAGTATTCTCAGATACCGGACCGCTCCGGCACCACAGGAGCGCAGTTTGCTGCGCAGATGCTGCNAAGCAACAACGTGACGGGGATCACGATCCAGCCGGTGGCGGGTGAACTGACGGATCANTTTGATCCGCGCACGGACACGGTTAATCTTTCGCAGGACGTATATGCCGGGCATTCTGTTGCTTCCGTGGCGATTGCTGCCCACGAGTGCGGTCATGTGCTGCAGGATGTGACGGACTACGCGCCTATGCGGATGCGGGCGGCCATCGTGCCGGTGGCGAACCTGTGCTCGAACATCTCCATGCCTCTGATCTTAATCGGAATTATCTTCAGTGCTTTTTCTTTCCTCGTGAGTATTGGAGCCTGGATGTTCTTTGCTGTGGTTGTCTTTCAGCTGGTGACGCTGCCGGTTGAGTTCAACGCGTCCAGCCGGGCGATGAAAAATATCGCTGCCTCGGGTGTTCTCACGGCAGATGAGGAGCAGGGGGCGAGGAAAGTCCTGAGTGCAGCCGCCATGACTTACGTTGCAGCCACGCTTTCTGCTTTCCTTTCCTTCCTGCGCCTGCTTATTATTGCCAACAACCGCCGGCGGTGAGGCAGATACAGGAAATCTTAAATTCTTCCTGTATTTTTTTTAGAAAGTGACTGGAATCAATAGACGCGGCCGGCGAAAGCGCGTATAATCTGTACAACGAACTCTATCTGGGGGTGTTTTTTGTGGCTACCGGAGTACAGAACCGGGCAGCGGACGGTCGCAGCCTGATGTTTTATGCGGTGCTTGCAACCAAACATAAACGTGATCTGATCGACGAAGAGGTCAATGAGACGCTCAAACAGCTGTTTACGGAAGTAAAGGGCGATCAGCAGATCGTTGTTGTCAACTGGGACTGGAATTCNTACGGGGTGATGCTGACAGCTGAGGTGGGACTGCAGAGTGGTCTGCCGAGTGTGCTGCGAAAATTCAGAATGAAGTCCAACCGGGAGATCCCGAAGCAGTATGAGAACGTCCGGGATGAGCTGGCAGGGGATTCTTTTTGGACAGGGTCTTTCTGTTTTGTGCCGGCCGATGATCAGGCTGAGCGTATCATCCAGGACTATATGAANTCGATCAATAAGATGGCCGAAGAGGCCAAATGAGAGAATATTCAGNGTGAGCTGGCGGATAAGCCTGGGANGGCAAGTAGTTTTTTTGTTGCCGCCTGGGCNGTNACCGGCTTCCGGTAGCTGGGGCGAAGNGTGTGTATGGCTGAAAAGAACTGTACGGCCGCTGAGCCCNGGCTTTGNGTGCTTTCATAGAATCAAGCCGACGGATGCTGTGCTGCTTTGGTGCCGCTGCGGTAAAGATACGGGCGGACTGTGCGGNGGGCCTGTTCCGCAGACTAGCGGAGGTTAGGTGGGAGTACCCCTGGCATGCGCTTTCTCTAGAACCAGGAATTNTACATCTCGACAAATGGTAGATAATAGCTGAGAAGCATATATGNGNCTGGNGTACCTGGCTCGAGCCTTACCTNCGCGGCTCAGGCAAACTGCTTCAGAAAACGTGTCCGGCCTGATCGTCAGGCTACTGCTCATCCGCTTCACTGNGCGTCTGTTCCTCAATNGAGTTTTGCGCATGCGTGGACAGTGGATGCAGCCGCCTGAGAAGCAGTGTGCAGAGCCAGCCAATGAGGAACCCGGTGAGGGTCCCAAGAATAATGAGAACCGGAAGGTAGTTGCCAATACCAGGAGCCGCTGTAATCCATACAGCNGCCAGCAGCTGNAGCAGGTTGTGTGTGATACCGCCGCANATACTCACTTTGATGACGGACAGACGATTCCGCAGCAGTCCCATGAGCAGAGTACTGCCCACCGCTCCCATGATAGAGAACAGGAACATGGTCGCCTGTCCGCTGAACACAGCGGTGAGTACGCANCGCGCGANGCTTATGGCCAGCGCCCATGGCAGACCCAGGGTGTACAGCGCGTACAAGGCCGCGATATTGGCCAGTCCAAGCCGGAAACCGGGCAGGAAAGCAAACAGAGAAGTTACTGCTGTGTCGATCAGGGACAGTGCCAGTGCCAGAGCTGTCAGAATCCCAGCGAAAACCAGCATCTTTGTATGATCAGCCCGTGAACGCATCCAGGCCACCATTTCCCTCGACTGTGGCGCTCACATGATTGGGAGCGCAGATAATAGAAGTGCCGGCGCTGGAAACAGCGCCAGCGTCCATGCAGGCCCCATTTGGGCAGCTCGTTTCGACGACCCGGACCTGTCCGCCTGAAATCTCAAACACGTTCGTGTAGTTTCCGTCGATACGAATCTCCGCGTCGGAGCTGAGACTGTATGTCCCGACAATTTCGCCGTCCTGTCGGAAGACTACCTGAGTCCCCTGTGGCTGCGACCACATAAGAAACGCCAGAACGGCAGCTGCGAGGAGCAGTCCTCCAGCGAACCACAGATCGCTCGGTTTTATAAGATGTTGGGTGGGATTAGCAGACTTCATATACGATTGTAGGCGTATGGCAGATGGAGATGCGCGAACCTCACGGCCTTCGCCAGGCAAGTACCGGAAGCNGCTGCGTGCATTATCCCAGGATCGCAGCTTCAGACTGCAGGTGAAAGGCGTCATCAGTTATCTGCAGATCATAAGAAAAGTCCGCAGATGGAATAATCTCCTGATTCTTCGTAATAAACAGAGCCTGCAGGTTATGCTCATCTGTAAACGCGAGACCGTCTTCAAGGCCCATGACAAACAGCGCGGTCGCATAGATGTCGGCCTCAGTTCCAGACGAAGAGACGACTGTCACCGAAGCAAGCGAATTCTTGGCCGGCCAGCCAGTCTTTGGATCCAGCAGATGATGATAGGTCTGGCCGTCTGCTGTGAAGCTCTGCTCCGAGATNCCGGAAGTTTCAATGCAAACATCTGCAGCATCAAATTCCGCGATACTGCCGCCCTGGCTGNAAAGTGGGTCCCGTATGCCTACGCGCCACGGTCCGGTNGGCTTGGCGCCGCGCGCCAGAAGCGCNCCNCCAAAATCTACAAGGGCCGCNGCTACGTTCCGGTCTTCCAAGTTCCGNTTTATCAGATCAAGTGCATAGCCTTTTGCGGCACCGCCGAGGTCTATATCGCCGCTGCTCAGGGCAGCTCCCGTTTCTGTTATTTGAAGTTCAGCATCCAGCGCCTGGCTAACGGCATCTGCGACAGNGCGAGCGTCTGGTNCGGCAGGATTTTCCGATCCGAATCCCCACAGATCGCGGAGCGCACCCAGAAAGGGACTGTATGCGCCGGCTGTTTTCTGCTGTGCCTCGAGCGCNAGTCCCAGAATCTCGAGAGTGTCCGGGGACAGGGAGACCTCAGCGCCGCCGGCATCTGTCAGGGTACGGACTTCGCTCTGCTGCAGCGTGCGGGACAGCTTCATTTCGAGGTCCCGGACAAGAGCCTCGTCGCTTGCGGCGTCCTCTTCGCTTCCGTATAGAGTCTGAACGAGGAACGTGTTCATAACGAAAGTTTCCGTCCGAACCGGTTCTTGTGCGCTGCAGGCGGTGAGCAGGACGACGAATATAAGGTAGAAACTACGCGTCAGTGACTGTCTCATCGCCAGGAAAGCAGAAGCAGGGCAGCTGCGATGCCGCCGAAGATCAGATAAATAAGTGCGCGTTTTGATTCGAGCCTCATGCTTTGAAAAGAAACCCTCCATGACATCGCTTATTTCAAGAAGCAATGATAAATCAATCAGAGATGCAGTGACCTGCTGGAAGCGCGGCAGACACGTCTATAGAGCACCTGCTCTCTGTCAGTACATTAGCGGATTTATGCCGGCCGGGCAACAGCGCAGCACGAGTGCCGTCTGATGATACGCTGACACAGGCGCATAAGATCGATTGGGGGCTTGCAGTACGGGAAGAATTGACGTAGTGTCAGTGTGACATCATAACCGGAGGGAAAACCGGGACGAGGAGATCCCGGTGTATCTGATCAAGGAGGATTTCTATGGCGAAAGGCATACTGCAAAGAGAACTTGACGGCGAACCCGTCTCTACGTCAGATCCCGAATACCACAAAATCATTGACACAATCATGGAGACGATGCAGCTTGCTCATGAAATCAATATTTCGGACAAGCTGCTGTCGGAAGAGAACCGGGAGAGGTTTGCGAAGATTTTCGGCCGGGCGCTTGCAGAGAGCACGACGATCCTGCCGCCTTTCTATGTGGACTACGGCCGCAACATCGTCATGGGCGAGAATGTCTGGGTGCAGCAGGGCTGCACGTTCTTTGACCGCGGCGGGATCACCATTGGTAACGATGTATTTATCGCTCCCAAAGTCGACCTCATTACGCTGAATCACACGGTGAACCCGTACGACCGGAGTACCACAATCTGCAAGCCCATCAAGATTGGAGACCGGGTCTGGATCGGGATTGCGGCTACCGTATTAGCCGGAGTCACTGTGGGCGAAAATTCCATCATCGGCGCCAACTCGGTCGTAACACAAGATGTGCCACCGAACACGATTGTGGCCGGGAATCCTGCCCGCGTCATCCGTCAGATTGAAGTAGACAAAGAGTCCTGAGCTCTGCCTGCGGGCAGAGAGATGGAGTTCTCGGAGAATGCGGAACGCAGACAAAGCGCTTGATGCGAAAGCCAAAAGGTCTGTAGCCCAGAGAGGCGACACATGCCGTTCAGATCCAGTAGAATAGCAGGGACGGGTTCTGGGAGCTGCCGTTCAGATTCTGCACCCGGCACGGACCCGGGCTGCGGCTCTAAGCCGCCTTTTTTTGCTGGAGGGAGGACAGGGCATGGCTGCAAGTGCACGTGTTCGCTTACGGAAAAATGAAGAGGTACTTTGTCAGCGCGGTCAACATGCGGCCGCTGGAAGCAAGATCATATCTGTCGGGAATTCCTGCGATCCGGTACCTGGAGCGGGAAGGCACCCTGGCTCTGGATCATGACGTGACTTTCTTTATCGGAGAGAACGGCACAGGCAAGTCAACGCTTCTTGAAGCCTTGGCTGTGGCAGCCGGCTTCAACGCGGAAGGCGGATCACGCGGCTTCCGGTTTGCCACGCGTAATTCCACTTCAGACCTGCACGACAGCCTGACGCTTGTACGGGAGAAGCATCCCCGTGACGGCTACTTCCTGCGGGCAGAAAGCTTCTATAATGTCGCGACGCAGGTGGAGCAGCTTGATGTTGGCGCATACTATGGACCAGGTTCCCTGCATGAACAGTCTCATGGCGAGAGCTTTCTCGCTCTCGTTCAGAACCGTTTCTATGGACGCGGTCTCTATCTGCTCGATGAGCCGGAGGCTGCGCTCTCTCCTCTTCGGCAGATGACGCTGCTCGCGGAGATTCACCGTCTGGCAGCCGAAGAAGAGTCGCAGTTTATCATTGCCACGCATTCTCCGATTCTACTTGCCTATCCTGGCGCCCAGATCTATCAGTTCAGCGAGGATGGGATCACCGCGGTGGCATACAAGGACTGCGAGCCCTACCGTCTCACGCTGGACTTTCTCACCGCACCGGAGCGTTTTTTAGTGCACCTGTTCAGCGAGGTCGAAGATGAATAGACTGGCTGATCCCATGGGAAAGAACCGGGAAACTCTCCGTGGCCGGACAGCTGCCTGACTTGGACGGCTCCGGTTTCAGCAGCGCAGTTCAGCTCTTCCCAGTCGCGATCCGGGAGAAGGGTATCCTGTGCGGTCTCGGATGAAGCAGTGCTGCCCCCAGGTTATCTTCAGCCAAAAGTACGCTTTATCTCATCGAGTGCTTTTCGCGTTTCCACCCAGTTTTCGACGTAGCCACAGTCACAGCACACGTACCGGATGACAGGAATCTTTTTTGCCAGCGTCAACGTTGAAGTGTAGATGTTGTTCCCGCTTGCATGACGGTTCGGGTTGTCAGGCACCCGGACAATGCTCTTAGAACCGCATTTCGGGCAGACTTCGGTGTTTTTCATGTGTTTCCTCTCTTTGCCATGACGTGTGGGTGTGAAGAGACTGCTGGCAGCACACTAGCGCTGACAAGCCCGGCTACGATCCAGTGGCCGCAGGCTGCTTCGGTCAGTCTGCAGTCGCAGCCGGCACTTCTTCAAGGTGACGCCGCAGTGCGTCCAGGAATTTTGTCGTTGTCGGCGAGGGCCGTTCAGAGTAGGTGACGCCGTACGGAATTTCGTAGCCCCAGTCCATGGGCAGTGTCACGAGAGATGGATGCACGTCACTCCATATATCCAGCGTTTCCATAATACAGTTACGCCTCTCACACTCGTTAAAAATATTGATGTCGTAGGGATTCTGAATGTCTACAAGCCGGATGCCTGGATGTTCGTTTTCAATGTCCCTTACCGCAGGACTGTTTACAGAGCCGCCGCAGAGCCGCAGACTGGGGGATCATCCGGTACAGTTCGCGTTCCAGCGATCTGTACCGTTCTGAAGGACACGGGTGCGATAACATAGATAACGTAGTCAGTGAAGACTTAGGCTAGTCAAGTTCGGCTTATGATCTACTTCACAAGCCCCCTCTTCCAGGCGACGCGTGCTTTACGCAGAGCCTAAGAGGGGGTTCTTGACAGGCAGCTCAGAGTCTGCATGCTCCGCACGGTGCAGCACTACACGGAGCTGGTCAGGAATGACTGCGCTCAGTCTAGTACCCGGAGGCATAAGTTCGTCCGTAATGGAATGCTGCCAGTAGATTAAGAATGAGCTCCTTTTATTCGATAAAGAAGTTGTAACAAAAAA
>JAAUYQ010000015.1 GCA_014805015.1 Clostridia bacterium
TAACGGCTCCATCCAATGAATCCAGCCAGATTATGGGCATCAAATCCTAAAAATTTCCCGCAACCGCTTTCGATTCGTCGGTCGCGTCGTGGGGGTTGCGTTTAGTTTTTCAATGAACCGTTGAAACGGCCATGCCCCGGAGCAATCGAGTGCTCGGGATGTTCAGAACGCAGAGCCACCCGGCCTTCGCAGCCATGTGAAATGCAGCGATGCGTGAGGCAGGGCATGTCGGTCAGACAGGCAGCAGCTGTTTTCGGCAGATCCGATCAGTGAGGGCTGGCCTGCTGCGAAGCAGAAAAGACACCGCATCCCATGAGCTATTCTGGATCCTTTTTCAGTTCGATCTGACGCTGTCGGCCTGTGTTGCTGAGCGGCATTCCGCACAGTCAGCGGGCAGGAAATGCAGTCCGCTGCCCTGTTGTCCCAGCCCTCTCTGCAGCATACTGACCAATATCGTCCCGTAGGACGCAGAAAAGCAGCCATGAGGCTGCCTTTCGGTTATCTATGGGTGCTTCTGCGGGATGCCGTCTGTTTTCACGTCTTTTGGTCTTACTGCAGGCTACCAGCGGTACGTGGTGCGCGGCTTCTCTATTGGCTGCATATAGTAGTTGCGTCCGGTGGTTGAACTGTGCTCAAAGACCGGGTCGCAGATGTATGTCTGGCCGTCCACGGTCAGCAGGACGAACCCATGCCCGATCCAGTTGCCGCTGACGCTCGGGACCTGTCCTTCAATATACTGGACATCATACCCGAGACGCTTTGCCAGCTCGTAGAAGCTGCTGGCAAAGGTGTAGCAGTTGCCGTGGAATGTCTCGAGGCCCTCCACAGCGTACCACTGCTGACGGGTGTAGCCTTCCGGCGGAACCACATGACCGTCGCGGCTTACATAGGACAGGCTGTCCCGTACATACTTATACACTTTGTGCAGGTCTGTGCCTGCTTTCGCGTACACTTCTTCAGCATTACGCTGCAGCCGCTCTTCCGCCGCCAGGCTTGTATTGCCGATGTATGCCTCCGGCTCCGGAACCGCTCCGGATCCAAGCATTGCCTCGCCGCCGTACACCCGGTAGGCCAGCGTCCGGCCGTCCGGGTGCGCAGCCGGATCCACCTCAAGCTGCCAGTCTGTATCCCCGATGCGCGTCATCTCATAGCGCGCAAGATCATCCGTTCCGTAGATGCTGCTCCACACCTCCACTGCAACCGTATCCAGTGCCGGGTCAGCACCGAGTACGTTCAGAGTATATCTGCCGTCATCCTGGACAGTGCTGTACACGTAGCTGTCCGCCTCAATCACTGTCTGCGTGCCGTCCACCAGGGCTTCCACGCCACTCGACAGCTGCGAGTACACGTGCACAGTATATGTGCCGAACGTGCGGCCGAAGTCCCGTACGTTTGCCCGCACGACCCAGCGGTCTCCGGCGGGCTCCATGTTCAGCCACTGAAGATCCGACTGATCCGGCTGTGTCCAGACGGCGGCCCGGGCACCTATGACCTCAGCGTTCCGGGAGCGGACATCCGCCACAATCTGGAAAGTCCCGGCATGCCCGTCTATGTTCTCAATATACAGGCGGCTCCCTTTTACGCCGCTTATCTCCACCGGAGCAGAGGCAAGCACGGTACTGCCGATGCCGGCCTGCAGCGTGTAGATGCCGTCCAGGCCGGCAGCCGCATCCGTGATGCGTGCGGCGTAGATTGTGCCCACGGCAAACGGGGTCACGCGCGCGGCTTCCCGCCCGTCTGCCGCGACGAGACGGAATGTAACCGGGCTGCCGGCCGGAATCTGCGCTCCGGTGAGGATCGCATTATGTGCACTGCCGCCGGCGGCAGCCGAGACCGTGAGAACAGCACCAGCCGGGATCTCTGCCTGGGCAGACGTACCGCCAACCAGAGTCATGGATCCATCTGCTGACTGCGCGTAGCAGTGGACTGTATACAGGCCCGTCTGCCAGCCGTGATCCTGAAGTGCAATCTCTGCCGTCCAGCGGCCATCCGCCAGCACGGCCGGGTGCCAGACGAGATCACTCTGATCTGCCTGCGTCCAGGCAGGGAACCAGACCGCCTGCGGACGGCCGGGTACATCGGCGGTGACGCAGATCGTGCCCTGGGACGATTCAAACGGTGAAACCTCTACTGCCGTCCGCTCCGGAGATGCCAGTGCGGATCCGCACACGAGGCATACCAAAGAGACGACTGCCAGCGTTTCAGCCAATAATCTCTTAAACAACGTATTCTTCCTTTCACGATTGAGAAGGATGCCCGGAACCAGGAAACCCAGGCAGCAAAACGGCACTCAGAGAGAATGCCGAGAAATACTAAATCATACAATATATTATCATAAACTGCAAATGCGGCGCAAACGGCTGTCATCTCCTGCTGCATACGTCGCATACGGTAGCTGCAGCATCACGACGAGAGCGGCGTCTGTATGAGGCGGGTCACTTGCGGCAGACCTTTCCAGCTGCGCAAATGCTGCCTGTCTGACCACTTTTGATTCTGCCTGGCCTGGGGCTCCACACTGCCCTGCAGCGGCAGGCACGCCTCCGGACGCTTAACGGCTTCTGCGCTTCAGAGTCCGCAGCGCGGGGTATTCATAGAAACAGGAGAACAGGACTGTTTGCGCGTAGGTGCAGAAACAGTTCCGCGATGAAGATACGGGAGGACGGAACAGATGACCAGGAAATACATGGCGGGATTTCTAGCGGCGCTGCTGGGACTCAGCCTGGCAGGATGTGCAGCGCCGGAAGAATCTGCGGAGAGCCCGGCGGCGGGCAGCTCAGTCCAGTCCCGGACGGCAGATCCGCAGGAGACTGCAGCATCAGCCGCCAGTAATGCTCTCGATGCAGCGGATGTGCGCGAAGAGGATGCTTCCGCCGCCGCAGAACCGAGTCCGCAGCTGGTCAGGCCGGAAGAGGTGGGGATCCGGCCGGAGCAGAGCGAGGATTATACGGAGGGTGTTCTCCGGTCCTCGGCTGTGCACGTCCGGGACGGCAGCCTGTACCTTGCCTATAAGGATCAGCTTGCGAGCGGACCGGTGGCAGAAGGCGGTGGTCTTGATGAAGCCGAGGTCCTCATGGAGATCATGCCGACCATTGCCAGCCTCGCGGGCGATGAGGATACCCTTTATCTCGCTACCAACGATGGTATTTTTGCCCTGCCGGCAGACGCGCTCAGCGGCGCCGAGCTCACGAGCGGCAGGCTGCTCACCGAACTGGACATCGCCACGAATCCTTTCTATATCTGGTCCGACTGGCTGTTCTTCCTGTTTGACGGAACCGTATATGTCGTGCCCAAGGCAGGAGGCAGCGAGGCAATCCTGGCCGAAGATGTTTCTGACTTTCAGGTCACGAATCGCGGCCTTTTCTGCACCAGTGCAGATGGTGCCCTGACTTTTCTGTCCTTTGCGGATGGAGAAAGTGAAACCCTCATCCAGGACGGCTGCAGCGGCCGCATCACTTTTCTCGGTGACACGGCCTATATGACTACCGGACGGGCAGAGCCGGTCATTCGTGCATTCAATGCCGAGGAGCGGCAGCCGCTTGAGATTGAACTGCGGCATATTCTCTCCGCCACCCACGGCGTGTGGACAGAGCCAGGCAGGCTTATCTGCCAGACAGAAGACGGCCAGGTGCTGCTCTATGACATCGGTGCCGGCAGCGAAACCAGGCTCGGCCGTTTCAATATGCCGTACTACGAAGCGGGCGAGCTCGCGGACAGCGTTCTGTATAATATGTCCGGGGATAAGCTGAGCTGGATGCATCTTACAGACGGTACAGTGCAGGAGGCTATGCTGCCGGAGCTGCTCGCGGCCGATGCGGAGCAGAGCGCGCAGTAGGGCGGCACAAACCCGACCTATCCAAATGCGCGCTTTCCAACCCGGACTCTTTCCATGCCGGCCGCTTCTGTCTATCCGGCAAACGCGGCGGGTATATTAGATCCAGACAGGAATTCTGCAGATTGGGGCAGAAGGTTTTTCTCATCACCGGGAATAAGGGAGGAACTTCGTTGATGAAAAAGAGTTTAACCGCCGTACTTGTTGCGGTGCTGTGCGCAGCGCTGAGCCTCGGCCTGTGCGCCTGCTCGGCGGAGGAGCCGGGCGAGGCCGGTTCATCCGGGACCGTCACAGAGGCGAGTGTGGAAGGTGAATGGGTCGTTGTTGGTCTGGAGGACGGCGACGAGACCCTTACGGGTGACACCCTGACGTGGATTGGGCAGGACACGACGTTCGGGTTTGAGTCCGGCGGCGACTGCTTCGCAGACACGAACGGCAATGTGGTGAACGGAACCTGGAAGCTTTCGGGCGACAAGATCACCATGACCTTTGACGGGCAGGATCTGACGGGCACAGTGACACCGGACACGATCACGATTGAAGGCGGACTGACACTGCAGCCCCGTGAGCAGACCTGAGAGGGCAGATAAAGAGCATACGTGAACGCTGGATCGCTGCGGCATGCGCCGCTCATCCGGCGTTTTTGCTTGTACGCCGGCTTCAAGGTGAAAAAGGCTCTCCGGTATTTGGTCCGGAGAGCCTTTACAGTCAGAATATGCCGGCGGTCTTTACTGCACCACGGGCGGCTGGGCGAGCAGCCACTGATACGTATCCGGCTCGTCGCCGTCGAGGAACAGGCTGCGGCCCTCATCCATTTCGGAGATGTGAATGAGATCGCCCTTCTCGAGGTCGAAGTCAAACACGTCGATGTTCGCTTCCATGCGGGACTTCTGCACGGTCTTCGGCACCACGACGATACCCCGCTGAATGTTCCAGCGCAGTATGATCTGATTGAGTGACTTGCCGTACTTGTCTGCTACCTTCTTGAGGATGTCATAATCGAAGAGGCCTTCGTGGCCCTGCCCGAACGGTCCCCAGGCCATCAGCTGACAGCTGCACTTGTCCATCCAGGCCTTGGCATTGACCTGCTGCAGGAACGGATGCGTCTCAAGCTGATCCACCATGGGCTTCGTTCCCGTATGATCCCCCAGGTCCATGACGCGGTCCGCCTTGAAGCCGGAAACGCCGATCGCGCGGACCTTTTTGTCCTCATACAGCTTCTGGAGCGCTTCCCAGGCCTTGTAGTAGTTGCCGATAGGGTGCTCAATGAGCATGAGATCCAGATAATCCGTCTGGAAATTATCCAGCGACTTTTTCACTGCATCTTCCACACGCTCATACATCGTGAACCAGATCTTGCTGCCGAGGAACAGGTCGCCGCGCGCAACACCGGATTCCTTCACGGCCTCGCCCACTTCGGCTTCGTTGCCGTAGTGCTGGGCCGTGTCGATCATGCGGTACCCGACTTCCAGGGCATCCAGCACGCACTGCTTGGTGTCCTTGGCTGCCACGCCGTAGGCACCGTAGCCCACCATCGGCATTTCCACGCCGTTGTTCAGTTTTACATTTTCCATATAAAGCCCCCTCTTTCTGGATAGAAGAAAACGCTGGAAGTTCCCTGCGGATGGACTGTACGGGGCTTGGCATGAATCAGGAAGGGAGGACGCCCGGCCCGTGTGACAGGCCGCTCCTCTCCGCAGGGAACCACGAATCAGAGCGTTCCACCTAATCATAACACTGCAGCCGCCTGCATGGGGAGCATGTCAGGCGGCTGCAGAAACGATTCTGCTCAGCCGGCCGGACTTTCCCGACCAGGTTCAGCAGTGGCTGTGGTCATGTCCACAGCCGCAGCCCTCCTCGCCGTCATCGCCAAGATAGAAGTGTCCGAGCGCATCGGCAGCCACCATGCCGTTTAAGATGGACTGCGCGCTCACGGGGAAGGGCATGTTGTGCGCGGTGTCGTCCGGCGCTGCTGCGGCCTCGGCCGCCTTCAGGAGCTCTTCTGCCGTCACATCCTCGAGGCCGAGCTCGGCAAATGTGACCGGCAGCCCCATCGTGATGCAGAACTCAAAGATGTGCTGCAGCTCTTCCTCGTCCGCATTTTCCATGACAAGCTGCGTGAGCGTGCCAAACGCGACTTTCTCGCCGTGATACAGGTCGTGCGTTCCAGGCAGGACCGTAAGACCGTTGTGAATGGCATGGGCGAGCGCGAGTCCGCCGCTCTCAAAGCCAATGCCGGAAAGATACGTGTTCGCTTCCACAATGGCTTCCAGTGCCGGCGTGCAGGCTTCGGCCGAGGCAGCCAGGATAGCTTTGAGGCCGTCGCTCATGAGCGTACCGTAACACAGCTCGGCAATGCCCATGGCAGCCAGCGTCACGTTGCCGCCGAGGCAGTTTTTGCTGTGGCTCTGCTGACAGGCGCGGGCCTCGAAGTAGGTAGCTAGGGCATCGCCCATACCGGAAGCGAGCAGACGGGGCGGTGCCTGGGCGATGATTCCCGTATCCATCAGGACCATATCCGGTCCGGCCGGCAGGTACAGGTACGATTCGAACCGGTGATCGTCCGTGTAGACCACGGAGAGGCTGCTGCACGGTGCGTCTGAGGAAGCGAGTGTCGGCATGACGAGACACGGACTGCCGGCGTAGTATGCAGCAGCCTTGGTGGTGTCAATGATCTTGCCGCCGCCGACGCCGACCAGGACGTCCGCACCTTTCTCTGCCGCCAGACCTTTGATGCGGTCTATCTCCCGCTGACTGCACTCACCATTGAAGATGACGGTTTCCGGCGGGCACCCCGACTGCTCAAAGCTGCGCCCGAGTGCTTTGCCGAAGCGCTCCTGTCCACCTTTGCTGAGGATGAGAAGCGGCTTTTTGCCGTATTTTGCCGTGTAGTCTCCGAGCTCTCCAAGAAGGCCCATGCCCTGAACATACCGGTTCGGACTACCGATGATCTGTGCCAAAATATTCTCTCCTTTTTCTCTTATGTTTGCGTGAAATGGAATGTGCCTGTGCACGGACGGAAACTGGAAGGGTCCCCTATACCGGACAGGGCTGCCGCGGCGTTTCCAGCATGGACGCCGGAAAACAGCCTGCGGGCGCAGCCGGTGTTCTGGTACGGCCAGACAAGCGGCAGGAGTCATTCCTTATGCGACTCCTGAGTCTGCTTCCGAGGCCTCGATGAACCCCTGCCCAGCCAGCAGTCTATGCCCCGACAGGACTGAGCCCGCGGGCGAGCGAACGGTCCGGCGGGAGGTACGGCGCCAGGCAGGCCTGCAGAGCGTGCGAAATGTCCGGCTTGCCGGGCCAGACCGTATCTGCCGGGTGGTTTTCTGCATCCAGCTGATGGAACCAGGAGCCGCGATCATGATCCATGACAGCGGTATCCAGGTATTCCATGAACTGCGCGTACCAGTCCGCATACTGCTCAGCAGAAGTGGCCCGGTACAGGGCTGCGGCTGCCTGAATGGCTTCTGCCAGTACCCAGTGCATGCGGTCATGGACGATGGGCGTGCCGTCCTGGTCTGTTGTATAGATGAAGCCGGGCTGTCCGTCCCGCTGCCAGGCGTCCTGCACGGCGCGGTCAAAGAGCTTCTGCGCGGCTTCCATGTACATCCCCGTGCGCTCCGGATCCACGTCTGCCATGGGCAGGGCCCAGCATAGCAGCAGACGGGCCAGAATGAAGCTGTGGCCTGGCGTGAGGCCGTAGGGACGGAACGGGTCGTCCTTCTTGTCTTCGTTGTAGCCGGGCTGCGGCGTCCAGTTCTGATCGTAATGCTCAGGGACCCGCCAGCCGTTTTCCTCCGCATATCCGGTGAAGCGCTGCAGGATGCGGCCGGCACGCTCGCGCAGGACGGGATCATCCAGCGCATCTGCAGCGGCGAGATATGCCTCAGCTGCATGCAGATTGGCGTTGAGCCCGCGGTATGGGTCCTGCCGGGAACTGTCCCACCGGGAGGCGGCTGCCCCGTCACGCACAAGCCAGAAAAAGTCGCTGAACGCCGTGAGTGCCCGCTTGAGCAGCGCGGCGGCACCTGGTCTGCCAGCTATGAGGGCACTTGAAGCCGCCAGGATAATGTAGGCGTGTGTAAAGGCCGACTTGCCACGCAGACGGCGGCCGGTGCTCGTGAGACCAGCACACCAGCCCCCATTTTCGCTGTCTGCGAATTCCTCGAGGCCGCGCAGGGCAGCGTCTGCGAGTGCTGGCGATCCGTCTGCACCCATGAGAGTGCCAAGCGCGTAGGCGTGCGCCATACGGGCAGTGGCAAATGTCTCCCGCGGCAGATCCGGCCACGGCTCACCGCTGTCTCCAAGGTACCAGGCGCTGCCGCCCGGGGACGGAAACCGCCTCGCAAAATCCAGCAGATTCTGGGCGCTCTCCCGCAGAAAGCGGCGGTTTTCCGCCGTATCCAGCTGGTATTTCCTGTCCATTTTTTGTGTCCTTTCAGATGCCGCTCTCTGCGGAGCTGCTCAGGAAGAGCGGAGCATACGGCGGCAGCTTGTCCTTTCTGCCGTTCAGTCCTCAGAGGAGTCTGAAGGCAGCTTCCGGCTCGGCGGATGCTGCCTGATGTATGCCTGGAAGGCCGCACTGGCCTCACGTTCNCTCAGTCCGAGCACTTCGGCGTACGTNCTGACAATGAAGTAGGGATCAAGGTGCGCCCGCAGACCCATAATGATGATGCCTTCACCGCGAGCTTCTGCTATGAGGGCAGACATGGCCGCCTCCGTTTTTTCCCGGGATGCTGCTGCGGAGAGNCGTGCCGTTTCGCCGGCAGCGCTATTGCTGCNGATTTCTGCGGGGACAGCCGCGTCCGCCGTCTGCGGCGTTTCGCCTGCAGGTGCTGTTTCCGGCTGCGGCTCCTGCACTGGAACCGACGGCTCCTCTTGCGGTGATTCGATCTGCTCGACGACGGCGGGCAGCTCCGTGACCGCAGGCTTGCGCTCCAGGTAGGCAACGAGGAGCTTGCGAACCTCCCCAAGCTCGAAACGGACAATCACAGNAAACCTCCATCAGCCGCGCCCAAGCAGACTGCTGCCTGCCCGGACGCACAGATCTGGCTTGTCTTCACGCNGCCGGACAGNACGGGNCGAAGCNCGGCAGTGCCGCCTGCGTGAAATCTNCCATGATAATTGTACCAAAATACGCGGCGCAGAGGCGCTGNCGCNTGCAGCACATGATCCGGCTGGCGATGCCGGGTGCTGCGGNCCTCTTGGAAGGCNCGCACTGTATCCAGCCTGGGATGGAGCGACATGCTCCTTGCGGGAGCCCCGCGGCCGCCACAGGGCTGCTGCTCCTGTACCGGNCAGCAGGCCNGNGCCCCAANGCGCTGCTCCATGTCCGCCACNNGGAAGGTTCCCTAAGAAGTGCCGCAGCCAGGCTCTATACTTCCGCTGCCGGCAGAGGCTGTCCCGCGAATTTGTTGGACTGCACCACATCAGAGCGGCGCAATTGCACAAAGTCATCCCAAAATGTATAATGTGACAAAAGAATTATACTCTAGGAGATCAGAAATGCTGAAAACGAAACGGACGGAACCACCAGTCAATGCCGCTGTGTTTATTGACTACGAGAACGTATACAGAGCTCTGCTGAAGCAGCGTACCAATGTACTGCGGTGCGCTTTCTTTGAAAAGCTGCGTAAATGGTGCGCAGACCGCGGCCGGCGCCTGGTGCGCACTGTCGTCTACTGCAACTTTGATATCCGCGACCTGCACGAGTCGTACCACCAGTCTGTGCTGCAGAACTACGGCGTGGAGACGGTGCATACCTCGAACCAGGGGAAGAACTACGCGGACATGAAGCTGACGATTGATGTGCTGACCTCAATGTATTCGAACGACAACATTGACGAGTTTTTCATCATGTCCAATGACAAGGACATGACGCCGCTGCTTAACACGATCCGCGCCAATAAGCGGGCCGTGGCGCTGATCACGACCGGGGACGCTTACAATCCGGCCGTGTGCGAGTTTGCTGACACCCACGTCACGTTTGATGAGATCTGCAGCGAAGTGGTGGAGGACCGCGTCATTGACCGGATCGCCGACAACTACTGGCGGGGCTTTAAGTCCTACATTGCCAGTCAGCTGCTGCAGCACGAGGAGACCGGTGTGTTCGGCCACCAGGGGCTGACCTATGTCCTGAAGAATCAGATCCGCTACCACAAGGTGATGCAGTACGAGCTGGCGTCGATCCTGAAGGATCTCTATGATGCTGATGAGATTTTCTTCTACTATTATACGTTCAAGGATAACGAGTTCGTGGGGTTTGCCCCGACCGAACGCCGGCAGGAGCTGCTCGACAAGGAGCTTATCCGCGAAGAGGACATCATCCCGGACTTCGATCTGGCCGGCGAAGTGGAGATCCTCTACAGCGAAGCCTGCGGCAGCTGACAGGAAGCAGGCGGAGGGCATAACCGTTGCAGGGGAGCGAGGACCTGCGAAATCTGCTTNNGGCCGCGGCGGCTGGCCGCAGCGGTCTGCTGTGAGCGCTCGCTGTGTGCCTTTTGCAGATACGGCGGACAGCAGCTCTCGCGTCCGGCGAGGCGCAGTGCGGTGCGAGGGACGCAGNACNCGGCCTGTCCNGCCCTGGACNGGCNGCCGGGCGCAGCTGNCCTGGTTTNCAACGCGGNATTACATCCAGGACGGGCATAAAACGGTTCCTGAGNCAGCAGCNGCCATACAGCCAGGCCTCCTTTTCCAAAGTCGCGGCAGCAGGGNGTGAAAAAGCAGAGCATAGAGCCGTGAGATCCGACCGACGTGGGGTATCCGGCGGCACATTAGGAAGGACAGTGGATGATAGATTTCAAAAAATACCCGGATCTGACTCCTGCGCAGGCAGAGGNGCTTGCCGAAGCCTGGGCTGAGGGCGGACGGCTCGGTCTCATGAGGGCCGCTGCGAGAGGCTGGNCGGAACTCACATACGTTATGCGCGAGCTGGATGAGATCGAGAAAGAGTATCNACGGGACCTTGAAACGGTAGCGGCCATGCGTGCGGGTCTGTTNCCGGAAAGATAACTGTGATGTGCACGCAGACGAAGAGAAGAGCTGCATGGCTTGCTTATGCAGTTTTCATGATACTGGCTCTTGCAGCCTGCGCTCGGCCGGATCTGGCAGCATTCCAGCGAATTGTGAAACCGGACTATGCGGCTCTCTGCCTGGAAGACCGGGTGTATATACCCTTCTCGGCCTTCGACCGGGCNGAGTGCGGCAGGCAGCTGGGCATNGTGGACGGCGANGAANNGGAAAANGTNTNTGCCTGGAAGGANCATGATCCNGCGGAATGGATTATAAGCGGCCTTGACCATGACGGCGTCATGCTCTACCGNGAACAGGCCGTCACGGAGTTCCCGGCAGGACTGGAGAGCGAATATTCCTGGAATCAGCCNGGCGACATCTGAAAAAGNGCCTGCATTCTGCAGAGCACCTGATCGGGCGCTTCGTGTCATGCCGGATGTCTGCNATCCGNCTCTGAANTTTCCGGTTTCAGAAAAGGCCGGCAGAAAAGTACCCCGGACTTTCCGGCTGGATGCGGACGAAGAGAGGAGCAGCGGTGGGAGTCAAAGACCTGGCGTGTAAGCAGTATATGCGCAGCGACGAGAAAGTGGTCCGGGACCTTATCCGGCTGACCATGCCGGACCTTGAGGTGGGCGAGCTNAAGGAACTGAATCCGGAGGAGGCAGCGGTGCCGTTTTCGAGTGTGCCNGGACGGAAAGATAAGGTCTCNGCGATTATGCGGGAGCGGGATCTGCTTGAGGAAGTATACGTGGAGCGCCTGACGGANGGACAGACTGACTTTATCATTCTGGGCTTCGAGAATCAGGACTATGTGGATTATGCGCTTCCGGTCCGGGTTACACTGGAGAACATGCTGAATTACTCGTGGCAGATTCAGCAGCTGGCGCAGAAAGCGTCTGACGGAGAGGAGAAATATCCAAGAGACTTTCTGAGCGGACTGCCGGTTGGCGTGAAGCTCAAACCTGTTGTCACGATTGTGGTGTACTGGAGCACAGAGAAATGGTCCGGACCGGGGTGTCTGCACGATATCATAGACTTCTCCACAGGTCTCGACAAGTCCCTGGTTGACAATAACAGGCTGATTATTCTGCAGCCGGCTAAGCTGACGGATGCGCAGCTGCAGGAATGCACTTCCAGCCTGCGCCAGGTTTTTCAGTTTATCCGGGATGCCAAGGACAAGGCGAAAATCCAGACACTGATAGACACCGACAAGAAGTTCAGGGCAATGCCGTACCAGGCGGTGCAGGTGCTCGAGCAGGTGACCCATACGAATATAAAGCTGTCGAAGAACTACAAGAAGGAGGAACCAGTAGACATGTGTCAGGCAATAGCAGAAATGATAGCCGATGGCCGGCAGGAGGCAGATAAGCGGGCGGATGCGGCAGAGTTGCGGGCGGATGCGGAGCACGCGCAGGCAGAAGTGGAGCGCCAGCGGGCGGATGCGGCAATCGGCGACCTGAAGCAGGTGGCCCGCAACCTTGCAATTTACGGGAACTATACAGTAAGCAGTATCGCGGAGATGCTGAGTAAGNCCGAAGCGCAGATNATCGAGTGGATCAGTTGAAGTCTGGATNAGGAGCACGGCAGCCGTCAGATCTTCNGNNTTNNAGGGGAGCCGGAATGATGGACATGTGTCAGGCAATAGCAGAAATGATAGCCGATGGCCGGCNGGAGGCAGNNNAGCGGGCAGATGCGGCAGAGCAGCGGGCGNATGCGGAGCACGAACAGGCAGAAGCGGAACGCCAGCGGGCNGANGCGGCAGAGNNGCGGGCGGATGCAGAGCACGAACAGGCAGAAGCGGAACGCCAGCGGGCGGATGCGGCAGAGTTGCGGGCGGATGCGGAGCACGCGCAGGCAGAAGTGGAGCGCCAGCGGGCAGATGCGGCAATCGGCGACCTGAAGCAGGTGGCCCGCAACCTTGCAATTTACGGGAACTATACAGTAAGCAGTATCGCGGAGATGCTGAGTAAGGCCGAAGCGCAGATCATCGAGTGGATCAGTTGAAGTCTGGATCAGGAGCACGGCAGCCGTCAGATCTCTGAATTTCAGGGGAGCCGGAATGATGGGCAGATGTCAGGCGATAATAGATATGATAGCTGAAGCCCGGTGGGGTGCAAACCCGCCGGTGGAAGTCGTAAGACAGCGAGTGGAAGCAGCAAAGCAGTGGGCGCAAGCAGCGCGGCATATGGTGGAAATAAAGCGCCAGCGGGTGGATGCGGCAAGGTGGCAGGTGGACGCAGCAAAGCAGCAGGTAAAAGCAGCAGAGCGGGAGGCCGACGAAGCAGAGCGGAAGGCTGAAGAAGCAGAGCGGCTTGTAGAAGCGAAGCTCAAAGAGCTGGAAGAAGCAGAGCAGCGGGCGGAAGCGAGGCTCAGACAGGCTAAAGAAGCAGAGCGGGTAGCCGACGAAGCAGAGCGGGAGGCTGATGAAGCAGAGCGGCGGGCTGATGAAGCAGAGCGGGTGGCCGACGAAGCAGAGCGGCGGGCTGATGCTGCCGTCAATGCCCTCAAACAAGCGGCCCGCAATATTGCAGGCCTCGGGGACTTCACGGTAAGGGATGTTGCGGAAATATTTGGCAAGACCGAAGCGCAGATCATAGAGTGGATCGACGACGGGACGAACGTGTAGTACGGCAGCCGTCAATTCCTTGGACTATAAACAGAAGCGGAGCCCGCACTCACTTGATCGCGAACGATCAAAATGCGGCGGCTTGGTCCTGCTCAGCTTCAAATCTGGTGAGCACATGAGCCACTGGCGGGATCATGGTTGCAGGGTGCTTTGCGATGTGGTATGGTTTGATGTTGTATCAACCGAAGGGAGAAATTGCGTGGACATTCTGTCTATTATTATCAAGATCGTCCTGGTCGCTTTCTCGCTCTTCCTGATTGCCGTTGTTTTGCTGCAGTCCGGTCAGAGCAAGGGAATCTCGGGTGCGATCGGCGGTGGTGCAGAGGCCATGTTCGGCAAGAAGAAGGCCAGAGGGATGGACGCCCTGCTGGTGAAGCTGACGAAGCTGTCTGCGGTCGGATTCATGATCCTGGCTGTGCTGCTGGTCATCATTCAGAAATACTGGCTGTAAGAAAAATGCAGAAGAGGCGCAGGGCGTCTCTTTTTTTCTCTTCGGTTTGGGGTATAGGTAAGATATGGACAAAGAAAATGTACTGCGGGAAATTGAGAGTCGCGAGTACGCCACCACGGACGAACTGCTGAAGACGCTGGACATAGAGCGCGCAGACCTGGAGCGTATTCTGAAAGAACTCGAGGCAGAGCGCGAAATAGGCTGGTCCCGCGACGGCCGGGTAGCGCTTCTGAAGACGCTCGGGCTTTATAAAGGGCGTCTGGATAAGAAACCGTCCGGCTTCGGCTTCGTCCTGATGGGCAAAGATGAGCAGGACATCTATGTTGCAGAAGAGAACCAGCAGGGTGCGCTGAACGGTGAAATTGTGCTGGTCAGGAAAACAGAGGGAGACGGGGACCGTCCGGAAGGGATCGTCACAGAGATCCTTTCCGAACTGCCGCTGGAGATCGNCGGCACCTTCCATGTGGAAGATGACGGTGTGAAATATGTGAAGGCCGCCGCCGGTTCGTCGGTCTGTGTGCGTNTTCCGGACGGNGATACGGNTGGTGCCGAAAATGATGATCGGGTCGTATGTGAAGTGACCCGCCGCAACCCAGTTCCTGGCGGCATGCCGGAAGGACGCATCACGGAGGTACTGGGAAGNGCAGACACGCCCGGCATAGATATTCTCGTCTACGCCCGCAAGTTTGGACTGGAGGCAGAATTCCCGGAAGATTGTATCCGTCAGGCGGAAGAACTCGCCCGCCAGCCGGTGACGCCGGAGGGCAGGCTGGATCTGCGCGGCAAGACCATTATCACGATCGACGGTGCGGACAGTAAGGACCTCGACGACGCGGTGTCGCTCGAAGTGCTGCGCAACGGCAACTACCGTCTGGGCGTACACATTGCTGANGTGTCCCATTATGTGCAGGAGAACACGCCGCTCGACAAGGAAGCACTGCGGCGCGGCACGAGTGTCTACCTCGTGGACCGTGTGATTCCGATGCTGCCGCAGATTCTCTCGAATGGTATCTGCAGCCTTAATCCACACGAGGACAAGTACACGCTCTCGTGCATCATGGAGATCGACCCNGACGGCAACGTGCTCTCGCATGAGCTCGCCAATTCGATTATCTCGAGCACAGAGCGCATGACCTACCAGGACGTCAACTTCATTCTGGAGGGAGATCCGGAGCTTTCGGCAAAATACGCGCATATCAAGGATATGCTGTTCTTTATGAACACGCTGGCCAAGACGCTCCGGAAAAAGCGGTTCGAAGAAGGCAGCATTGATTTTGATCTGCCGGAGGCCAAGATTGAGATGGACGAGAATAAGCGTCCNNTCTCTGTGGTTGTCCGCGAGCGCGGCGATGCCGAAAAGCTCATCGAGGAGTTCATGCTGCGTGCCAACATTACGGTGGCCGAGCAGTTCTATGATATGGAAATGCCGTTCTGCTACCGGATCCATGAGCCCCCGGATGCAGAGAAAGTNAAAGAACTTTCAACATTCCTGCAGAATCTGGGCATCCGCATGCGNGGNATGGCCGGCGAGATNCACCCAAAGACTCTGCAGAANGTCCTGAACCGGGTGGAAGGCAGNCCGCAGGCNAACATTGTGAGCAGTGTCGTGCTGCGCTCCTTAAGCAAGGCCCGCTACGATACGGAACCTATTGAGCATTTNGGTCTGGCAGCCCCCCAGTACTGCCATTTTACTTCACCGATCAGGCGGTATCCGGATCTTGAGGTGCACCGCATNGTGAANCTGTTCCTTTCCGGGCAGATGCAGGAGAGCCAGGTNGCACATCTGGAGACTGTACTNCCCGGCATCTGCGACCAGTGCAGCGAACGGGAACGCAACGCGATTACGGCAGAGCGTGCTGTCGATGCCATGGAGATGGCAGAGTACATGCTGGATCATCTTGGCGATGAAGCGGAAGGCATTATTTCCGGCGTGACCCGGTTCGGCGTCTTCGTGGAGCTGCCGAATACGATTGAGGGCATGATCCCTATGTCTTCGCTGACCGACGACTATTATGAACTAAATGAAGCGCAGTACTGCCTCATTGGGGAGCACACTCGCCGGCGTCTGACACTGGGGGACAGCCTCAGGGTGGTGGCAGTGAATGCCAATCCGGAACTCGGACGGGTTGAGTTTGCTCCGGCAGCGCCTCCCGAAAAGAAAACGCAGCCAAGCAAGCCAAAGCGGGCGAAGACCAAGGCGGATGCCAAAAAGAGCACACAGCGGTTGAAGCCGAAAGACGCACAGGGAAAAGGCAAGAAACCGGAACGGGGCAAAGTGCGTAAGAGCGACCGCAAGTTTCACCGCGGCACGGATCTCAAAGCGGCGACCCGCACAGGGGGTCCAACCAAAAAGAAATAGGAAAAGCATATCAGCCGTNCAGACCTCGGTCCGGACGGCCGCTTTGTTTCGGGAACAGCACGTCGGTGGAGCTGCTGCTGTGGAAGATGGGCGCTGTAGATCTTGTGCCGACTGGGTGAGATCGTGTCTTGGATCTGCGGCAACACTCTGCACGGCTGTAACGGCTCGATTTAGATTCGCGTTCCATTCATTCAACAAATCGCGCAAGGAGTCCCCCCGTCTTCAAGCGCCGAAGGCGGTAAGCGGGGGAGGAATTGCGCCTCTATAGAATGATCCAGTNCCGGTTGCTGCATATCTTTTGCGTATCGGACATTTTGAACTGCTTATGCTTCTTGCCGGGCTGTGTAATGTAATTGCCCTGCGCATCGCGGATGTAAACATTGCTTCCGGTGANGCCTNTGATATAACCGGCCTTTCCGCAGGCGCGNACTCTGTCGCTGAGATGAAAACCGTTTTTCGACGGTGTGTTCTTCGCTTC
>JAAUYQ010000016.1 GCA_014805015.1 Clostridia bacterium
AGAGCTGGAGCTGCGGGCCAAGGTTGCCGAGCAGATCGCGGCGGAGCAGGCTGAATGGGCTGTTGAGCAGGGTGAGCTGCGGACAGCGAACCACATCCTGGAGAAAGATCCGGAACTGTGGAACGTAGATGAGAATACAACGCTTCCCAAAACGTGAGGCGTCAGAGTGAGACAATAGAAAGAGGTGCTTGACTATGGCAGATTTTGATATGGATAAACTGAAGGACCTTGGTGCACTCGGAGCAGAGGCAGCCAAAGTGGCAGGCAACGTCAAGGAACTCGGCCAGAATATCATGGAGAAATCGAAAGAGCTCTTTGGCAAGGCAGACGGAGATGCCAAGGAAGGTGCTGCGGACCTGAAGAAAGACGCCGAAGCGTTTATCGACAAGGCGAAGGATGCTCTCGAAGCGAATAAGAAGGATCTGGAACGGTTCGAGAAGGATGCCAAGGCAGCCCTGAAAGATGACAAGAAGGCTGTCAAGGAGTTTGTTGACAAGGTCGATCATCACTGAGGCTGGAATCAGAAGTCAGACTGCCGGTGCGGGTGCCGGACAGTTCGTGGCCGGGATGCGCGTTGCGCACCAGATGCATGTAGAGGGGAGTGACTCAGATGGCTGACAAGCCGTTTGCGGACATCGGTTCGGCATTCAAAGACATTGGCGAGAAGATCGGGGATATCGGTGAGAAAATTGGACACGGCGCGAAAGATGCGGCCATGAAGGTTGCTGACGAAGCCAAGGATATTGGCAAGGCAGTGGCGGAGAAGACGACCGACATGGTGGACGCTCTCCGGGACAAGGATCACAAGGATAAAGAAAAAGACTGATGGCAGATCCTATTTCAGATGTCATTTCGAAGATTGGCGAGGGAGCCGCAAAGCTCGGGGAAAGCGCCAAGGATGTGGCGGAAAAAGCATTCAGCGGCGTCAAGGATTTCACCAGCAATGTGGCAGGCCAGGCGCAGTCCATGCAGAAGGGCGTCAAGCTCAATTCAGATCTGAACTCGAAAAAGCAGGAGCTGGAGGAAGCATACAGCAAGCTTGGACGGCTTGCCTACCAGCATGGCGGATTGAGCGGCGAAATGCAGGAAGTATCAGATCATATCCACGAGATCTACCGCGAGCTGCAGGCTATCGAGCTGCAGATCAATAAAAACTGAAACAGATGGGGCGCGCCGGGAGGTGCGCTTCTTTGATTGCGGACGTCTGGATCCGGGCGTGACACGGCTGGATTCATGTGCTGTCAGGCAACAGACGGCATTGGGAAACAGCAGCCGGGACCAGGGAAACTGGTTCCGGCTGTTCTTGTATCCGGCACAATGGTGCGGTATGATCTAATAGTTTGCGACGCAGACGGCGAATCGCCGCAGAGCGCGCAGACGGGCTTACCGGCGCGGGGCCGGAATACGCGAAAGACAAGGTTACTCGAGGACGGAGACACTCTGACAAGAAAGGAGCAGCGGCTGTTCCTCACACTGCCGGCAGGCCGGCAGGATTCTCCAGGCCGCACTTGCATGACACGCAATTCGCTTAAACAGAAGGAATGCAGACAGCTGGGTCATCATCCAGTGAAATCGTCCTGTCTTCCTGCCGGTGCAGAACGCTCTGCGCTCGGCTCCACGCTCATGATCTGGATCACTGCGGATCCGGACTTCTGAAATCAGGTGAAATGGCAGAACACGCAATCGATTTTGACAACGTCAGCATGGAGTATGACGGCGTCCCGGTCCTGAACAACATCAATCTGTACATCAGGCAGAACGAGTTCATGACACTTCTCGGACCGAGCGGATGCGGCAAGACCACCATGCTCCGCCTCATTGCCGGCTTTGAACAGCCGACAGACGGACGGATCCTGCTTTTCGGGCAGGACATGAACGGCAAGCCTCCTTACGAGCGGCAGGTAAATACCGTCTTTCAGCGCTATGCACTCTTTCCCCATCTGAATGTAGCGCAGAATATTGCCTTCGGGCTCAAACTCAAAAAGCTTCCCAAAGCGCAGATTGAGCAGAAAGTGAACAGCATGCTGAAGCTGGTGGGCCTCAGTGGTTTTGGCGACCGCGGAATCTCGAGGCTCTCGGGCGGTCAGCAGCAGCGGGTGGCCATTGCGAGGGCGCTGGTTAATGAACCGGAAGTGCTGCTTCTGGATGAGCCGCTCGGAGCGCTGGATCTCAAGTTCCGGCAGGAAATGGAGCTCGAGCTCAAGCGGATGCAGGAGTCTCTGGGCATCACGTTCGTTTACGTGACGCACGATCAGGAAGAGGCTCTTGCCATGAGCGACGCCATTGCTGTCCTCGACGGCGGCTCAATTCAGCAGATCGGTTCACCGGTACAGATATACAACGAACCGCGCAATTCCTTTGTGGCGGACTTCATCGGCGAATCCAACATCATTGATGGTGTCATGATGCGTGACTACCTGGTGTTCTTTGCCGGACACGAATTCCGGTGTCTGGACCGCGGCTTTCACGAAGGTGAGCCGGTGCGCGTTGTCGTACGTCCAGAGGACATCAAGCTGCGGCGTACGCGGGAAGAGGGTATGATCTGGGGCACGGTGCAGTCGGTGCAGTTCATGGGTGTGCACTACGACATTCGGGTGCTGGGAACGGACGGTTTCATGTGGCTCGTGCAGAGCATCCATCATTTCCATCCGGGCGAGGAGGTCGGTTTCCACCTGGAGCCGGACGACATTCACGTCATGGAAGTGAGCTCGTATGACATGGTCCGTGTGGATGATGCCGGGAGCTCGGAGCTGTGAAGCGGCATAACCGCCTGGCTGTGGGCGCATTCGGATCCACACAGCCGCTTGCCGTACCTTACTTCATCTGGCTGATCATTTTCACCCTGGCACCGATGATCCTGGTCATCTACTATGCGTTCACCCGGATGGGAACGGGCGGCGTCCTGCTGCTGACCGGGGAAAACATGGTGGAAGCTTTCCGGCCGATCTATATGCAGATCTTCTGGAAAAGCGTGTTGTTTGCGCTGGTGGCGACGGGCGTGTGCTTGCTGCTCGGGTATCCGGCCGCATATTTCCTCTCGAAGATGCGGGAGCGGACAGCTGCACTTCTCTCGGTGCTGTTCGTGCTGCCGATGTGGATGAACTTTCTGCTGCGGACGTATGCCTGGCGCAATCTACTCGACAACGCGGGTCTTATCAACCAGTTTCTCGGGCTCTTCGGGATCGGGCCGGTGCAGTTCCTGTATACGGACGCGGCGATTATCTTCGGCCTNGTATACAATTTNCTGCCGTTCATGATCCTGCCGATCTATACGGTGCTGCAGAAGCTGGATCCGGCCTATGCGCTGGCTGCCCAGGATCTCGGGGCAAACCGCTGGCAGACCTTCTTCAAGGTGACCATNCCCCTTACCAAAGGCGGCATTGNCTCGGGCATNACNATGGTCTTCATGNCGGCGATGACNACCTTTGTCATTACGCGGCTTCTGGGCGGCAGTCATGTGATGCTGTACGGNGACCTGATTGAGATGGAGTTCCTGCTGATGTCTGAATGGAATTTTGGNTCTGCGCTNGCNGTCATCATGATGATCCTCACGATCCTCTTTATGTGGATNCTGCGCCGCTANGACAAGGACGGGGAAGGAGCCGGGCTCATATGACGCGTTTTTTCCGGGAGTTNTATCTGACCATTCTGCTNGTCTTCATGTATNTGCCGATTGCNGCCCTNATTGCCTTCTCCTTNAATGCTNCGCGCAACATGGCNGTGTTTACGGATTTTTCATGGCACTGGTACGCGGAGCTGTTCCGGGATCCGGCGATAGCGGAGGCCGTATGGGTGACGCTCTCGGTGGCACTGCTGGCGGCTTCGGCGGCCTCTCTCATNGGCACGCTGGCNGCGATNGGNATGGACAGCATGCCGCATAAGGCCCGGAATACGGTCGTCAACCTGACGTACATTCCGCTCGTNAANGCGGACATTGTGACCGGCATCTCGCTGCTNCTGCTGTTCATCTTCTTTAATATACCGCGCGGCTACTGGACNATGGTGCTGGCNCANATCACGTTNGACATCCCTTACGTGATCTTCTCGGTGCTGCCCAANCTCAGGCANCTNGACCGCAGCACGTACGAGGCNGCCCTCGANATGGGAGCAAGACCGGCCTATGCGATCCGCAAGGTCATCATTCCGCAGATCCTGCCNGGCATTGTGTCCGGCTTNGTGCTGGCGTTCACGATGTCGTTTGATGACTTCATGATCAGTTTCTTCACGACGCAGGGCGCCATCCAGAACCTGTCCACATACATCTACAGTATGGCCAGGGTCGGCATCAACCCGACAATCAACGCGCTCTCTGCCATTATGTTCGTGATTGTCATCTCGCTGCTGATCATCATCAACTGGCGGTCGCTGCGGCGGGCGAAGCCGCTGCCGCAGGTGGAGGATTTCAGGTGAAAAGGATTCTGACAGCGCTTATGATCCTGTGCCTGCTTTTTTCAGGGTGCAGCGACGGCAGCCGCAATGCCGCGGGGCAGACAGTNGTGAACCTGCTGAACTGGGGTGACTATATAGATCCGGAATCGCTGCGGATCTTCGAGGCTGAGAACCCNGACATTGCCCTCAACATGACAACGACGGACTCCAATGAGGCCATGTACGTGACCACGGCCACGGAGGGCACTCAGATTGACATTATCATCCCCTCGGAGTANATGATTCAGCGGATGATGCGGGAAGACATGCTTGCAGAGCTTGATCATGCCCTGCTGCCCAACTANGAGTATGTGGCGGAGTTCACCGAGCGGGTGTGCACCTACGATCCGGACGGCCGCTATTCGGTACCGTATTCGTGGGGGACATTCGGGATCCTCTATAATGAGGACCTGGTCGATGAGCCNATTGACAGCTGGGATGCGCTGTTTGATCCGCGCTACGCGGGGCAGATTCTGATGTACGACAGCATCCGGGACAGTCTCGGGGTAGCCTTTATCAAGCTGGGCTACGATCTCAATACGACGGATCCGGCCAAGATCCAGGCGGCTGCGGACCTGCTGATCAGCCANAAGCCGATTGTGCTCGCTTACGGCACCGACGATCTGAGGATCAGCATGTCGAACGGCAGTGCNGCGATGGCGGCCATGTATGCNGGCGATGCCGTCTACGCGATGCAGGACAACGACTCGCTGCGCTTCGTGGTTCCCAGGGAGGGCGCCAACATCTTTGTCGATGCGATGGCAGTNCTGAAAACCACGGACGTGTACGATGAAGCCNTGCGCTTTATAAATTTCATGATGCGTCCGGANATTGCCGCGATGAACGCCGCCTACACCGGGTATTCGACGCCGGAGCCGGCAGCGGAGCAGTACNTGGATGAAGACATCCTCACAAACAACGCATTTCACCCCGCGGATGACGAGCTTGTGAATACAGACTATTANGTGCCGCTGTCGCGGGAGACGATGAAGCAGTATGAATACGCCTGGCTCGCGGTGAAGGCTTCTTCAGCGCCGCCCCAGTTCTGAGGCGGGACGGGAAGCGGCCGGGATCCAGAGCTTCACATGGAGGGTTACGAAATATGATAGATGAACGGGTCAGGAAACTGTGCCGGAATGTGGTGAATTATTCCTGCCGGGTAAAGCCCGGTGACCGGGTCCTGATTGAGACAACCGGAACGCCTGATTATTTGGCGTCGGGTCTGATCGATGCGGTTTATGAGGCGGGCGGCCTGCCTTTCTATGGTCTTGGCCGGCAGGCTGTCACCCGGTCCTGGCTGATGCAGGCAAGCAAGGAACAGATTGAGGACCAGACACGCTGGGACAGCGCCCGTATGCGGGACATGCAGGCATACGTCTCTTTCCGCGGCGGCGACAACGCTACCGAGCTCAGCGACGTGCCGAGCGACAAGATGGAACTGTATAACTCTATCTATTCCAAGCAGGTCCATCATGATCTGCGCGTCAAGCACACCAACTGGTGCGTGCTGCGCTGGCCGACACCGGCGATGGCTCAGCAGGCCGGTATGAGCACCCAGGCGTTTGAAGATTTCTACTTTGACGTCTGCAACCTGGACTATGAGAAGATGAGCCGGGCCATGGACGCGCTGAAGGACCTTATGGACCGGACCGACAAGGTGCGCATCACCGGACCCGGTACGGACCTCACGTTCTCTATCCGCGATATTGGGGCCGTCAAGTGCGACGGACACATGAATATCCCGGACGGCGAGGTGTATTCGGCTCCCGTTAAGGACAGCGTCAACGGCGTCATCTCGTATAATACGCCTTCGTTCCATGACGGCTTCCGCTATGAAGATATTGTCCTCGAATTCAAGGACGGAAAGATTATCCGTGCGGAGGGCAACGATACGGAGCGCCTCAACAAGGTCTTCGATACCGACGAGGGCGCCCGCTATGTGGGTGAGTTCTCACTGGGTGTCAATCCGTTTATTAACCGCTCCATGGGCGACATTCTGTTCGACGAGAAGATAGCCGGCAGTCTGCATTTTACGCCGGGTGCCTCCTACGATGACGCCTACAATGGCAACGAGAGCGCAGTGCACTGGGATCTGGTGCTGGTGCAGACCGAAGACCAGGGCGGCGGTGAGATCTGGTTTGACGATCAGCTGATCCGCAAAAACGGTATCTTTGTGCTGGACGAGCTGAAGGGCCTGAATCCAGAAAATCTCAAGTAAGAAAACAGCCTCCGGTTTCCGGAGGCTGTCTGTTTCTTTGGGAATCCGCGGTGCGGTCAGAAGTTGACTGCGTCCGGGTCGAGACCGGAACCGGCAAAGAAGGGAATGGCGTCGATGCGGCGCATATCCGTGTTGGAGAGGGCAAAATCAAAGACGCGCAGATCTGAGCGGATGTGGGCGGAAATGGTGGAGCGCACCAGCGGCAGCACGTCGTTCTGCAGACACCAGCGAATGATGATCTGAGCAACGTCCTTGCCGTACGTGCCTGCAATGTCCCGGAGAACAGCACTCTGGAACATGCTCCCAGACCCGAGCGGACTCCAGGCCTCGATCAGAATACCGTGCTCACGGCAGTAGGCGACAGTGGTGCTTTCCGTCTGTCCCGGGTGATATTCGATCTGATCCAACATCGGTTCGATTTCCGTGTGCATGGCCTCAAGGTGATGCCGGCGGAAATTGCTGACACCGATCGCACGTACGCGGCCTTCTTCGTAGAGCCGCTCCAGAGCGCGCCAGGTGTCCTCGTTAATTGCATTCCAGTCTGGATTGTCGGGCCTCCGAGGGGAGGGCCAGTGTATGAGATAGAGGTCGAGGTAGTCGGTCCCGAGGCAGTGCAGGGTAGCATCAAATGACCTGAGCGTCCCATCAAAGCTGCGATGATCGTTCCAGACCTTGCTGGTCAGGAAAATCTTGCTGCGGTCCACACCGCTCTCGGCGATTGCCCGGCCGACGCTGCGTTCGTTCCCGTATACGGCCGCTGTATCAATATGCCGGTAACCGTCGTGGAGGGCAGCGGCGACAGCCTCTTCACAGATCTGACCGTCCGGAATCCTGAAGGTACCGAAGCCGATGCAGGGAATCCGGACGCCGTTGCTGAGCGTGAAGGTATCTGTCTGGTTAAGCATGAAAGCCTCCTGTTGTAGTGGCAGGATTCAGGTTCTCCTGCCACTTAACAATACCCCCGCACGCCGCTGCAGACTTAACCATGCCGGCAGGTTTTACGAAAAACTTACTGATGCACGGCCGCTCGTCTGCAGAAACCGGGAGGCAACGTTCCTGCAGCGCGAGTGCCGTATCTTCGGCCTTCTGTGTAAAGTTTTGGTGATGATTCGGTCGCTGCAGGTGCCCTGAACGAGACAATTCTGTCTCTTCCTCTCAGAATGCGACAGCAGATGGCAGATGCTTCCCGCCAAGGGATGGTGTGGAACGCCCAGAGAGTGTACTTTAGAAAAGGTGCAGGGCCCGGTTATTTTCCGTCTTTTCGGATCCTGCAGAAATTATTTGCACAGATACTATGGAGGTCAGCAATGCTGGACAATGATGCGAAAAAACTGTTTGAGACGCAAAAACGTGGTTCCTGGCCACGTGCGGCGACGAGCTGAATCTGGTTGCGATCGGTCTCACGGCCGTGCTGGATGATGGCCGACTGGCGCTCGGCGCCACGGGCATGGTAACGTCCGTGGCGAACATCCAAAAGAACGGCATGGCTGCCGTGGCTGCCTGCACGGAAAATCCGATGTGCGGATACCAGGTGAAGGGAAAACAGGAAAAGCCGTTTACGAAGCCAGCGGCTCCATTGTTGAAGCCTGCCAGAAGATGGCGGACGGTGCATTCAGCGCGGGAAAAATCACTGTGCAGGGCGTTGTGCTGATAACGCCTGAGAAATGCATTAATCTCCTAGGATAATAGAAGGAACGAAGAACGGCCGGCTGCAGACCGTTCCGGACGAATAGGACATGCGGCTGGTTCGCAGAAGGAGAGCTGCACTGGGCAATGTAATTTAGACAGTGGCTCGCAGGGAAGCTGTTTATAACTCAAACTTCCCACACCCGAAATGCATCGTTTAGCGCATGGCACCCGCGACTGCGAGGCAGCAAATACCTCAGGCAGATGTCTCTCCATGCATTTGAGCATATGCTGAACACCCTTGGGCAGCTTGCTGACAAAGTCGTCTAATAGGTCAGGAACCACGTCTGTGCTTCCATCTTTGGCTGCTTCGAAGCAGGCTGCGAACTGTTCCATCAGATACAGAAGAGCCTCTGCCAGCGTGATATCGCGCAGCTCATCTACCGCATACCGGAACAGTTCCCCCAGGGTACGCTGGTCAGCACAACATCGCTGTTCTATTGCCAGCATAATGTATCGGCACAGCACAGTGCACAGATGAGCAGCAGAGCATCGTACGACAGCGAATGGCATTCGCTCGTGAGACACAGGTACTGCTTGCAGACCTTGAAGAAGGTCTCAATTTCCCAGCGTCGGCTGTAAAGCCGGATGATCTCGTCTTCAGACAGGGACATATCTGTGGAGACCAGAACCAGCCAGTCTTTGC
>JAAUYQ010000017.1 GCA_014805015.1 Clostridia bacterium
GTTCCCGTTCTGTATCACTGCGATCAACCTCCTGTTCTTCTCACCCTCACAGTATACAGAACCGCAGCTGCTAGAATCACCCCTTTTCAAGCAGCGATTTTAACGATTGTTGGCAGATTTCACCGCCCGTCGGTATAACCACTAATCCTTACCAGACAGATCTCTGCTGTACACCTTGCTCCGGACGTCCGCCAGTTCATCGCAGAATCGGTTCGCTAAAATGAGATCGCACTGCTCTTTCAAGACGCTTAGGTCATGGACGACCCTGCACCCTTCAAAAGTCTCTTGTTCCAACAGTGGTTCATAAATTATCACTGGAATGTCCGCCTCTTTAAGTCGGCGCAGAATCCCCAGAATACTGCTATGCCGGAAATTATCGCTGTCAGTTTTCATGACTAGTCGGTAGACGCCTACTGCGGCGGGTTTTTTAGCAATGATCTGTCCCGCGACGAAATCTTTCCGTACATGGTTGGCCTCGACTACCGCCGATACGATACGATTCGGTATGCCCGCAAAGTTAGCCTGAAGTTGCTTCGTATCTTTAGGCAGGCAGTACCCTCCATATCCAAAAGATGGATTGTTGTAGTGGTCCCCAATTCGAGGATCCAGTCCAATGCCCTGAATAATGTTCCGGCTGTCCAAGCCCTGCACCTCCGCGTAGGTGTCCAGTTCATTGAAATAGGCTACCCGCAAAGCCAGATAGGTGTTGGCAAACAGCTTGACGGCCTCTGCTTCATCCAGTGTCATAAAGAGCTGCGGAACGTTCGGCTCCACTGCACCCCTTGCCAAGGCCTTCGCAAACTCACGCGCTGCCCGCTCCATCTCCGCGTTACTCTCTGGGACCCCCACAATGATCCTTGAGGGATGAAGATTATCATACAGTGCACGCCCCTCCCGCAGGAACTCTGGGCTGAACAAAATCCGGCCGCAGCCGGACTCTTCCCGCAGGCGCCGTGTATAGCCAACCGGCACCGTACTTTTTATCACAATGACTGCTCTGGAATTCACAGAGATTACCTGACGGACGACAGATTCCACGGAGGATGTGTCAAAGTAATTTCGATGCGGATCATAGCTTGTAGGTGTGGCAATAACGACATAGTCAGCCGTGCAGTACGCCGCTTCCGCATCTGTCTCCGCGGTGAGATCCAGATGCTTCTCCGACAGGTATTGTTCTATTTCCGGATCAGCAATCGGAGTGCGCCCGCATCGCAGAGCGGCCACACGCTCTGGGAGGATATCCACCGCTGTAACGTGGTTGTGTTGAGCTAGCAGCACGGCATTGGATAAACCGACATATCCAATACCCGCAACCGCAATATTCATCAGTCTATACGCTCCTGACTTTCCTAGAGCACCGTTTCCGCATGGATAGCAACTGGATGATGGTCCTGTACTTTCGGTGCTTCAGGAGATACAACGCGACTGTCTCCTTGAAGCACCGCATGTCGCTCATACCCATACCCTGTATCGCGGCTTGACAATCCTCTTCTTCACAAAACGAGCGCAGTATATCATGGGCAGTACGAGAGTCCAGTCTGTCACCAATATTCTCCGCGCATAGCGTGCATAAATCAAAAATACCCTGCAAAACAACATGACTGTATTGTTTCTTATAGTCTGGCCACAGCTGAAATCGCTGCAGAAACTGTCGCACTTCCGCGTTGATCCTTTTGAAGATGGACCGTTGGTCTGGAGCGATCCTGTGCCGAACAGAACTCTCACGCTGACGGTAATGATAAGTCGGAATATCCATGATATATATGTCGTGAGCACTTTGCAACATATATAGGTTGAAGATGGCATCCTGGCGCCGTTTCATCCCGTCGGGAAAACAGCAGTGGTCGTTGTCGAACAACGTCCTTCTGTACAGTTTTCCCCAAGGAGCACCCATGCAGATGCTGTCGTCTCGATAACTAAGCAAGGTCTCCACAAAAAAATCGCTGTGCTCCGCGACATGGAAGTGCCCTGTCATCGCTTCAGCCGCTTTTGCGGGCACTTCTCCGTTCTCGTAACTCCAATAAAAAGAAGAGTAAACAATATCGCAACCGCTTGCTATCGCTTTCTTATACAACACTTCCGCTGCATCACGCTCCAGCCAGTCGTCAGGATCGGCGAACATGATCCAGTCTGCCGAGGCCAACTCGATCCCGCTGTTTCGGGACCTAGAAACGCCGGCGTTCTCTTGATGAAGCACCTTGACCCGTCTGTCCTTCGCAGCATATTCATCGCATATCTGTGGGCAGTCATCTGGACTGCCATCATCAACCAAGATGATCTCAATTTCCTCCATCGTCTGGCCAAGAAGACTGTCTACGCATTGCCCTATATATGATTCAACTTGATAAACTGGCACAATGATACTAACGTTTGGAGAACTCATACACTTCACCTATTGCAAACTTTCGCACCATCTAACACGATATACCTATTATTGCGCGAGATATGGCTCTGCCGATGCCTACAACCGCTGACCGCGGGGAAACTGTCGGACTTCCTCCTTGACCGGGACCCGCCACAAGATATACAGTATCTCATGGAAAACACTGTACTGTTTAGGCTAAGACAATCCGTTCACGCTTTGTCTTGTCTACGAACCCTCTGAAACGTAAGGTAGATGGTTCCAATAAGCCACTTCCAATTCTCACCTTTGCGGTACATTACGTACATGATACATATGGGCACTAGGCAACTCACTACGCAACTGATAGCAATAACACCTATAAGGGACACTCCGTTTGGAATAAGGAGACATAGCGCACGTGAAATCGTGCACATGATTGCACACTCTACCGCCTGTCTAACGATGGTTTGCAGCTGAGCCCTGAAGCCTCCGCCCAGCACTCTGTTTGTGACATTATAATAGAGCCAAGGGACGCTGAAGAAAGCCATGCTTAAGATCGTCGACAGCAGCACACCCTGTAGCCCTATAAGTTGGACTAAAATAAGGTTCAGCGTGAGGTTAAGTGCGCCTTCCAAAAGCGGTCGGTACTTGTCACTACTCCATAGTCCACTTGCGTTCTCAAATACGTTCCCTGGAACCATCATGAGAACAACGTAAAAGTACATGCACAACAGAATGACTATGTCCTCTCCCAGGAGCATGGAAGCGTCAATCCATAGGGTGATAGCAGGCTGATACAGATTGAGGAAACAGCAGCAGCAGACCGTGGCAAGTACATAAAGAAGGAACGTGTACCGCTCGAAGAGCTTCGCGTTTTCCTCGGGCCCGTTCCCAGCAACCAAATGACCGATCCCGGCCTCTAAAGAGGTGTTGATAAGTAGGACGAATCCCAGAACACCTCCCATTATTATGCTATAATTCTCATATTTCCCCAGTATTGTAAGTCCCAGAAAGGCCGATATTACGACGGGATCGGCTGAGTTTACGACCACTCCACCGATCTTATGAAAAATGAGTGCTTCTGTTTTCTCGCGGAAAGCGGACCTCATGCCTGCAGTCGGTTCGAGTATCTGCTTAAGCTTTGGATATTTTCTATTCGCGACGATTAGCGCTAGAAATCGCTCGAAGATCTTTGCGAGTATTTCTATCGACAAATAAAGGTAATAGTTTGCGAAGTATAGGAGAACCAGGATTTGTCCCGCGTATTTTATTGTGTACGCTCCAAATTGCGTACGACTAATCAGATCATTTCTCATGTGCGCTCTTAGCAGCGTATTTTTGTACGGCCAGATCCAATATGAGAGTACGGCCGGTATGAGGTTCATCAGATAGACGGCGTAGACGTTTATTTCAGCGGGAACTTCACCTGCAATTAAGCGCGGTATAAACGGCAGGATGATCAACCCTGCCACCAACACGAACAAGCCGACGCATTTATAGTACTTGTGAATTAGTCCGAGCAGCCGGCGGACAGCTGTCGTGTCGTCGTCTTGTATCGGCTTGTACATAAAGTACATAACAGCAGATTCAATTCCCATTTCGGCCAAATTGAGGAAACTAAGTATAGACAAAAAAAGGCCGCCTAAGCCTGCGTATTCTATACCTAGTCGATAAATAAACAGTCGGCGTATAAACACCGGTGCCAAGATTTGGTATATTCGCAACAGAATGCCCCAAGTGAAATTTCGCTTGGCGTATTTCGCGATTTCGACCTTCATATCGTTATATGTTCTGATCTACCGCATTGTCGGCAGATTGTACTGCCAGGGGGCGTTGTTCTTGTGACTCCACCTACTTCAATCAGCGATTCGTGATTTGGAAGCATCGTTAGGTCTTCAGGCAATATGTTCACCAGTATCAGGGGTAACAACGTCTGTCGAGCTATGAACCCCTTTTGGGCCTCAAAGCTAGGCCTCAGAGGCGAGGCAAAGATCATCTGGCGGAAAACACCGTTTATGGGAAGGCTTAGAAGGAAAAAGCATGGTAAAAAGAGCCTAAAGGACTTTGCGCAAATTCTGACGTATTACCGCCAAACCTACAACGCGTTGCGTTATCTGTGTCAGCTGGTCCGTATCAGTCCCATACTACAGCAATGTCGGCTTGTCGAAATCTGACATTCGACTTCGATTCTGTCGATGCCATCTCTACGCACCCGCACATCAACTGTCTTTTTTCTTCCGAATCTTAACCATCATTCTTTCATTCAAGTGCTGGCATGCAGTCAAGCTCCGTGCTTTTCGCCACCGGAGTTTCTCACGTGTGCAGTACAACTTGTCCGCCAGAACCCGTGACGGATAGTAATCATGCGTTCCCGATAGCGTTTCACACCTTCCTGCGGTCGGGCGCCCTTGTTGAAAACATTACAGTCTTTTGTCTAGGTGCGCACCGCTTTGCCTACCCTCGATGCACCTTGGGTCCGAACCCGTCGAATTCGGGGTTATGCCCCTGCCAGTTCTCTTGGCCACGGCTAGGCCATACCTTCGATTCAACGATGCGCCTGGGAACGTTATCGACATTCATGTTCTTTTGCCGATCACGCGCTTGCTTTAGGACCTCAAACAACGACTCTGTCTTCTCTTCCAACGTCCAGCCCGCTTCCAGCATAGTCTCAATACATTCACGTTTCGTCCAAGCTATGCCGGTTTCTCCCGCGAGGAAATGCGGACTTCCTGTACAGGTGTTTTCTCTTGAGTCATAATACCTAATGCTTCCTGGCAGCGCTGCATCGGCTCGTCCGTCGTAGTTTGCTTTTCAGCTCCTCCATGGCGTGCCGCTTAGTTCGTCCACCTTGGTTCGAATGCATCCAGGGTGCTCGTTCCCTGCAGGGAGCAAGCGTTGTCCAAAGCGCAGGCGGCAGTCAAGATCAGTGTGCCTCCGTCGGACTGACTCGATTTCTGCCGGTCTTTGGCTCGTGTCCGCGCCCCTGGTTCCTTGTACTCCATCAGCAAGCGGTTCTGCAGCATCACTGGGTGATTCTGGTCTGTTCCGATAGGCACTTCTGGCACGGCATGATAATCATCTTCGCTGATGACGTTGTTGAAATCCAGACCCAGCTGTTCACGAAAACAGACTAGCATGGAAGAATCAAGCGCCGCCTGCCTGGAATCTTGCCTCTTCAGGCCACAAAAGTACTGCGGGCATGGATTTCCTGGATCAGCTGCACGAATTCCCGGTCCGAAACATCGTAGTTCAAATGGATCAGGAGTGCGCACGCCTGTTCGTGCTGGATGTACGACTCTCCCGTAGAACTCTGCAACTGCTGAGCATGCAGCACTTCCATCTCATTCCACGTGATCATCTTATCCTGCCCTGGCCATCGGTTGCTAGTCGCGCTACATCCAAATCGACTTTCCAGAACCATAGAACGACTTCTGGACATGTGGATTTGCCTTACGCGTTCTCTGCTCTCTGGCAGCACGGTGTTGGCAGCGTCAGCGGTTATTTCCCTACATGATTATTGTATCATACGAGTTTTCAAATCGACTCTAGGATAATGTATCCTTGAGGCGCTCCGCAGACGCCATGCAATTAGCTTGTCGCGGAGCTTCTTGACTGCAGCGCTTCTGGAGAGGAGCTGGAAGCAACGATTTTGAAACGGGTCACACGGATTCACAGTCGAGTCTGGTGCGTCTTATTTTTTTGTTGTATTTTGCTGACCTACACCATACTTTTTCAAAATCAAAGGCATACTGTTGTCCCCTTTTGCTTTCGCACGCGCGAAATCACGAAAAAGGAACTTCCGCAGAAAAGGTTCACGAGCCGGAGCAACCAAAGCAGGCTGCATAGCGGAATGTCCCTCGCAAGCGACAATCTTTGCGCGCTGGACCAGCCGCGAGACGCAGGCTTCTCCGCGTGTGCCATGCGCAATTACAAGAGAAGTCCCACAGTGGTCTGCAAATTGGGGGCAGGACTTCTCCACGCCCCAAAAGTCGCCTAATGTCAAATCGAAGTCGTTGTCCGGACGAGTATATGGGCATGCATAGCAGCTTGGACGATAGGTCAGTCCCAAGTTGAACAAGCTGCTCAGGCGATCTGCTGTCATAGGCACCGAAGTCTCCACCCCGTTGACAGCATATGCGACCGTATGGCCGTCGTTTCTGTCGCGCTTGTCCCGAAAATCATAGAACTGAAGCGAGCCCCCGCAACTAATCCAAGTAGTATAATCCCGCCAAAGTCCGGGTGACTGGACACCTCTGCAAACAACTGAGACTAGAAGCAAGTGATCAAGATACTTAGAAAAGAATAGCCGCAGCGCATGACACTGGCAGGGGGTACCGCTAAAAAGAACCGTCGCCCCTCGACATAAAGCTTCTTGAATAGAAGCATAGCACCCAGCGAGTGTGCTTTGAACATACTTTGACTTCCGCATCAGCGAAATACTCTTCGACAAAATATGTCGCACAGAGAAAGTATCGTCAAATACTGCACCACATACCAGTCCATCTCGCGCAATAACGTCCTGTGCCAGAAGGGTGAACGCGCCCCCGGACGTGCTGCGAAACAGTACTTGTTCGTCGTCGCAGCGCACGGCAAAGAACTTTCCCTCTCTGCGTGGCAGCTCCACTTTTGCTGGACAGACTGCGATGCAGCGGCCGCATTCTGTGCAGCGCAGCGTGTCGATCGTGGGATAGAGGAATCCTTCCAGGTCGGTCTTCATGGAGATCGCTCCGGTATGACACGCAGCAACGCAGGCCTCGCAGCCAAAGCACTCCTGTTTTTCTCTATACAGTGCTTCCATGATACTCCATCCAGTGGGAATCAGCAGTTCCGACTCAGTGTTAATGAACTGCGCAAATAGCCAATGGAACTCTGTCTTTTCTCGCGGATGCGAAGCGCAAAGTCTTCTGCAGACAGGGCAGCCGGTTCTCCTGGCGTTTCTGTACCGGCAAGGTCGAGAAGTTCTGCAAGGCGTCCGTTTCGGGCCATAAGGCTGTCTCGAAGCCTTGCCGTCTTCACCGGACGCCCGAAGAGCATAGCAAAGGCAGTACAATGGAACGAGTTGGTGAACGCGCCGCTGCAGCCATGTATCAACGATAGCCACTGTCCTACATCCACGTTACTCCATGATTCCAGGCCGAATTGGGGAACGAAGCCTGCCGTCGCTACACGGAGCTCTAGTCCGCGGTCTTCTGCTTCCCGTTTGGCGCAGACAGCCAGGTCAGCATCATATACGACCATATAGAGGAATAGGTAGGGCCTTTCTTCAGTGCCCGAAGCGATGAGCGATTGCCAATCGGACCCTTTAAGCAGGAGCACTGGATCCAGACAAACTACGCAGTTTCTACCGGTGAGCTCACGCACCATCTCTCTTCCTCGCTCCTCTCGGACAGAGATGGCTTGGAACTGGCTCAGTCGATCCGCGTACCATGCTTTCAGTTCCCCGGGAATTCTATCCATCCCAAAACTGGCTGCGTATGAGAACCGCTTCTCGGGTGATGCAAAGGAAAGGAAGTATCGCTCATCCGATTCCGGCAGACATAGGTTCCATACCTGATCGCTACCGGCCACAAAAGCATCATACCTGTTGTTGAGATCCTCTACCTGCTCCGCCGGCAGAGGAAGCGAGCATCGCAAGTACTTGGCTCGAAAAGTATCGAACAGCGCAGCTCGCGTTTTGCCCGCCTCTCGCAGACGCTCCACAAAGGCATGCGCGCCCTGTCGCGCCACTGTGTTATGAGGCTCTGCCTTCGACTCCTGGAAGTCGAGAAAATCGCTGTCCACCCCAAGATTCGTCAGCGTTCTTTGTAGCGCGTATGCCTGAAGCACTGCACCGTAGTTATCTGCTTTGTGAAAAGTGACAATTCCAACTTTCATGTGCGCATCTTCTTTCTGACTTGAGCCGCTACCGTATTGCAAAGCGCCCGCTGGGCATCAGCAGTCAATTTCCGGTCTTCCTCTATGTAATATTCCGCGTCGCACAGACAGTGAGGAATAATTGCCCGTCGTAATGCTGAAAAATTGCTCAGTCGGGAATACGCGCTCCTGAAGTTGAGCTTCTTGCTGGAATGTCCTCTGCTTCGTCGGTAGTAGCGATGCAGTACGTCTGGAATAAAACCGCATTCGGAACGACTGGCTAGAGGAAGCAACAATTGTAAGTTCTGACCCTCCGGAGAAATGGGAATCTGTCTGTCTGGGTAGGCCTGAAACAGCGACGACGCGCGCCCCATGTAGCATCCGGCATAACAGTAGGTAGTGCCAAAAAACAAACCATCAAATATATTCTGTGTACGCCGATCCTCCCTTCTCGCGCTGAAGGCGAGAAGGCGACCGCTGTCTCCGTCGTAAACCAAACCGTCGCTCCGAACAAGCTCCTGCTCCGGGAAACGAATCAGATGCTCAGCTTTTTTCGATACGCAGTCAGGTGACATCCAATCGTCAGCATCACACCATGTTATGTACTCACCTGACACCAGGGGCAGCGCTGCGTTAACAGCTGCAGCCTGCCCCCCGTGGTCGATATGCAAGGCTTGCACAGAAATCCCGACCTTCTCCAACTCAGGCATGGATTCCATGAGACATTCCCAAGAATTATCCGAAGATCCATCGTCCACAGCGATGAATTCCAGCGGCCGCCAAGTCTGCAGAAGTACGCATGCCAGATAGGTACGAAAATAGGGCATGGCATCATAAAACGGCGTAATAAGTGAGACAAGTGGATTCATCTTCGATACATTCGCTGCCGCAGAATCGCAGCATAGCTCTGCATCTCCTGCTTTGCTTGAACGCGTCCTGTGTTCGTCAGGTGCAGCCGTCGCTTCAATACTACCTCACCCAAATTCATTGTAGGCAGCCCTGCGTCCCGCAACTTCATGATCCACGCCACCGTCTCTCCACCCGTGCTTAACGATTCGTCAAAACCGCCGATCTGATCAAATACGTGGCGTCGAATCAAGCTGCCACCTGGCAGAATACCGCCATAATGTCCTGGACGGACGCGGAGCTTCTCGCGCTGTGCCTCTGAAAGCTCCGGTGAAACAAAGTCCTGAACCAAACCAAACACAGCTGCAAGGGCTGGATTCCTGTCGAATGGAGCATACAGGTGCGTGACTGCGCTCGGCAGCAGCACGTCATCAGCATCCAATAATAGAATAAAGTCTCCCGAGGATGCTTGGATGCCATCATTTCGGGCACAGGCAGCACCGCCTCGCGTTCTTGTGAGGGCGGTATCCCCCAACTGCCGAGCAATGGCGTACGTCTCGTCCTGCGAACCGTCGTCCACAATGATAACTTCCAGGTTTCCCGACCAATTTTGAGTGCGGACCGAAGCGACTGCTTCAGGCAGATACCGCTCCGCCTGATAGGCGGGAATAATAACAGAGATCTTATTCGACATCTATTCGCCTCGCAATTTCCTGCTTAGCCACTCTTTGTTACGCAGAACCACGTCTTTGGCGGCCTTGAGTGAACGTGCGAGCCGTACTGCCTCCAGCGGCAGTTCAATCCCACGCTGCTGGATTAGGACCAGGGCTTCGCCGTAGTGCTGGCTGTGCTTGTTCGCGAGTATCTGCGCTAAATACCAGTTCCTGTCCCGCTCAAAGGCGTTCACGTCAAATACTTCGGAGAATTTGTCCAGCTTCCCCAAACCATACAATGCAGCTTCGGTACGTACACACTTCCCACAACGGCCACAATTGCTACCTTCAACCTCAATACATGGATGAAGATACTTCCACGCCAGTGGGTAATCAGACAGAGCCTCCAATTTCTGCACTCGTGAATATGCGCCCCCAGCCGAGTAGAGTACTGTGGTATCAGTCTCGAAGGAGCTGTAAACCACCAGTTCGTAGTAAAAACAGTTGTCAGCGTCAAAAGCAAAGCGGGAAAACTCGTATGCGGACGACCACAAAAGCGCACCAAATAACTTCTGCAGAGCCAAGGTGACTGCAGAGTGGCGGAACGCCGCCACCGAGAGAAAGGGTTCAGACCGAATATCTTGTAGGTTGGTATTCACTCCGATAACCTTTAATCCCGTCTCCGCCGCAATGCCAGACCGCGCGTTTTGGACCAATCTATTTAGAAGGGCCGTGTTGTCCTCTCCTTCCAACGCGCCGTTGCTGGTAATCAGTAAATGAGTAAGCTGCCGCGTGGGTTCCTCGGCTTGGAGGTTCTGCATCAGCGTGAACATGCTGTCCACACCGCCCGTCCATCCAGTGCCCACGGCTCCGGCACAGGGAAGCATCTCATCTGTAGGCGCGGCATGAACTTTAACTGGGCTAAAAGCACTGGGCATATTTAAGGACATCATAGGGATCAAATAGTGGTTCAGCTGGTACAGCAGACGACGGGTCACAGGTGTCTCGCAAATTATATCTGTACCGTCCCGCAAGGCGGTAGTAAGGATTCCAGCGACGAAAGCATCCGACCTGTCATCCGTAAGGTAGTCGCCATATTCCGGCTTAACGGAAAACCATATGATTTCGTTTTCCCCTTGGAACACAATCGGGGCACACAGGCGAACGCTTTCGGATGTACTTTCCAAATAGGGCTTGCCTATGCGGATCGTATTACTCATAGTTGCTTTTTCATCTTCTTTCGTTTCCTTCGCAAACAGACAATCTATCGCACCGTTAGTTACTTGCAGGAATATGAGCCGCAGGCGGAATAAATCTGACGCTGTCTCTAATCCGCATCTGCTGTTCGAGTGACCCCTCTTTTTTGCTTCAGAATCCAGCCTCTTGAGGTAAAGGAGCGTTGATCTGGAGAGGCAAGCCGTTCTAGTGGCATTTCATAGAGCGGCGGCACAGAGAGGGCCTAAAATACGTGGCGCAAAATCTGCCGGATTCCCAATCATATCAACGCCTGTTGGTCGAATTCTGATGCTCGATTCCGACTCGTTCGATGACTTTTGGATACTTCTGCGCGCCACCTATTTTTCTTTTCTGATCCCAATCTTTGTCGTAGTTATCAGAATGATCTCCGAATCTCTAGACGTGCATGACAGTGATGAAGCGTAGGCATTTCCAGCTTTGTGGCTACTGGTTCGAGACACATGATTGTGTGCACGTTTGGTATTTCGCAGCTGACATTTACTGCCGTGCCGTATACATGTGCAGGAGGAGTGTCCGGCTGCGCTGGTTTGCAGTCCCAGTTGTCAGATTGCTTACTGCCAACATGTCTGGCGTGAAATTAGGAAGTATTAGACATCTCTCAGATCCTCGCGAAGAATCCTAAGATCATCAGGCAGATCTGCGATCTGATTCTCTCGTCTGTAGACCAGCTTATGTGGGACCGCTGTTCAAGTTTCTGTCCTATACCACTGCCGTCCAGTATGCGGCGTTCTGTAGTCTGGGGCATCTCGTCGTACGCCGAATAGTTTGTTGCACAGATGATTGCTCCCTTGCCCGCTGCCGTTTCCGGTTTCTTGCTGGACGACGTGCCAGCCGTGGGGTCTTTCTACGCCTACACGAAGAAGTCGTGACTGACAGGTAGCAACGATCGCCGGATGGACGTCAAACGCCAATGGAAGAAATCGCTCACGCCATCCAACTCATCTGAGAAAGCTTCGGCAGTAGAAATGGAATCGGAGGAAGATCCAGGTAGTCCCCTCGGTCCCTGCAGTCTGCTCTGCGAAGTCACTGCTTGTATTCTCCTGAGCCGCCCCGGCCAGCAGGATCTGCTCAATGCGAAGAGGTTGGTTCTGGCAGGAAGTGTAAGGCCTGCCCACTCCAGCGATGGGAAAGAACAGAACCTGCCCGCACCTGCTGGAAAGCAACGATCCGTCACTTGCCCTATGCCGGCTCTATCTGCGACTGTGCTATGTCTGGGATGTGGTTCCCATCGTCGCCGCTTTGACGGTTGCCATCTGCGCCGGTCATCTGACCCGAACTCAAGACATGATTCGCCTGTTTCCCACATTTAAGGCTTGGCGTTACGATTTTCACGGCTTCGTCCATTCGTGGCTTGCAACCAGGTCACTTGAACATACCTTTCAAGCAAGGCTGGTACTGCTTGATGCATCGCATGAGACTTAAGCATGTACGGGCTGGTAAACGCAAACTGTCGTCCAGTTTTTGTGCACCCCGCCTATTTTCCTTGATACGATCGTTGCTCCTCCGTTTGGGCCTGTAGCTGCTTCATGGCAATCCTGAATTGTCGCTCATACGCGTAAGCCTGTGGAGGAATAGGTATATTCCTCTCCATGAGTAACTCTATCGCCTCTGCATAAAGATGTGCATCACTGTGCGCCAGAAGAACGCCCATGCGCTGCGGCAGGTTTCGCACAAAATCGTCCACATCGTAGACCGCTCTGTATCGATCCAGGCGCTTCAGCGCATACAGCGTGCTCATGTCCCGTATACATTTCTTGCAATGGCCACAATTGGGCTGATCAGGACCTTGCCGGAAACAGGGGTGCAGCCAGCGCCACGAAGGCTCCCACTCAGCGAGTTCGATCAATTTTTGCACTCGTGTCATTTCTTCGCCCGCATGATAAAATGACAGAGATTCTGTTGAGGCACACCGTGCAGTCAGCAGGTCAAACGTAGCCGAATTATGCAGATCCAGGGCAAAGTGCGCCGCGTCATGACCGGACGAAAGAAGGTAAACAGAGAAGAGTTGCCCCAGGACTAAACCGCACGCATAGTTCCTGAACGAATACACATCCAGGCCACGATCGCTTAATGTATCGTATATATTTGAATCTAAGGCAACCATTTGCAGGCTTTGTTCCAACGCGAACCGCTGTGCATGCTCGCAAGCGATTCGGAAAAGGTTTCTGCCCGCTTGCAAGCCATTTCCCATGTGTCCATTGTTGAACACCGCAATGTGCGTCAGCGGTAAAACGCTGTCCCTGCCATGGCTCATGACGGTGTACAAACAGTCAGCACCACCCGAAAATCCAGTACCTACCGCGCCCCCGTTCAGCAGCTTTTCCGACGTTAACGGAGCAGTGATCTGGATAGGATGGTACTGCCCTCCGGCAAAAGTCAACGCTGGAATCAGGCCCCGAACCAGTTGTCCGTGCAGCCGCTCTGACATTGGATCCTCGCAAACAATGTCGTGCTTTCCCCGCATTGCACCGGGGAGTAAAGCCATGACAAACCCGTCGGCGCGTCCAAGAGCCAGCCAGTCCGCATGAATGCTATCGACCGCAAACCATAGAGTGGCTTCGCGGGCACCGATTGAAACATCTGCGCACAATCGGGTCGAGTCGCCTTTCTGTTCTAAGTACGTTTTGCTAATCTTCAGCATCGCTGTCCAATTCCTGTGGCTCTCGCCACGTTACGACTCCTCCTTGAAAACGGGCCATCCCTGCTCTACGTCGACATCGTGTACTGGATCGGCCAAAATTAGATCCTGCACCTCAGAGAATTCATCCAGCTTGAGATCGAAGCCGTCTGCCAGGGCTATACTACTGATCGGTTCATCGCCGCCCGGCACGGTTTCCCCGGCCACTAGAATCTCATTTTCTCTAAGTTTAGTAATAAAGGTGCTCAATTGTGCATCAAAATCCTCCGGATGTCCCGAAAGGGTCTGTACCGCTTTGGAAATCTGCTCTGGGTCGTTCCCATTGACCAGGCGTTCTAATATAACAGACCCCAGGGAGGTGCTTCCATAGTAGACGCCAGTGAGAAAATTTATAACCACGGCCTGGCCGTCAGCCATATCAAAATACATCTTTTCTGCGTTGAGCTTATACATAATAGACTTTTTTATCCTTTCGATTCGTATGAGGCATAAATCTTGCGCATATGACTCGGACAACCGTTAGATTACAGCTTCCGACACCAGCGCATCACACGTCAGCCGAGCGAAGCGCATCTCACGCTATTCTGGATGATGGACTCCCCGAGGCGATCAAAAGATCTTGGATGTTTCCAGTATCCGTGACTAAGAGAAAAGTCCTGCTAGCAGCCGGATCCACATTAGCAGAAAGAGAAGGCGCTTTCGATCACTCTTTGCATCCCGCACTGCCATAATAACTTCAGTGGACGTTGCGTGCTGCCTCACAGTTCAGACAATTCGGCATATCTCGTCAGGCTACAGCACCGCCGCGAAGGCTAACAAGCAGGTGTTGACGCAACATCACCTACTTCGAGAAATCCCATCTGGATTCTGCAACTTCCTCCGTCAAGGTTCGCGTCAGGTCAATTTCTACTTAACGGATCCTGTCTGTCGCCATCATGGAACATTGCAACACCGGTCGCAAAGCACACACGGTTTAGATCCGCTCATAATCACGTACCGCGTATCTGTTGTAGACCGCAGACAGGATGCTTCTAGGATTATTTTTCCGCGCCGACCACAGCAACGAGCGACATTTCCGCGTTGTTTGTTGCATCACGCACTGCGCCGCAAATTGAGGGAGCGCCCGCTGTCTCCGCGCATTGTGATATAAGAGATGGCGCCATTTAGCATGGTATCACCGTGGGCACTGAGCTCAAAGGTATGATTCGATGTATGTACTATTGACCCACCTGTTGGGCGCTAGTATTGTCAGCCTGCACTGCGCACAACATCGCCTACACTCGTGCGGAGAACTCAGTATTATTAAAGAGAAGTAGACAAACGCATTGTAGCTTGGGTACGAGCGAAATCCGCTGACCAGCAGAGCGTTCTATCACCTCCGCTATTTTAGCCTCCGAGGGGAGTACAGACAATTCTCTGACTGCAATCTCGATGCGTAGACGGCGCGGCGCTCCTGGTTGATTGAAGCCTTGTGTCAGTGCCGCGACAAACAGCCTTGCGCGGTTGTTGCTCCCCTTGGCTTTGAGGCCATTATTGTTCTTGTCACTCGCGAGCGACACTAAAAAATAGAGTATCGCGCGATTAGGAAAACTGTCAAGGCAGTAGACTGTCTTGCTTGAAGGACAAAAGTCATATTTGGCCAATCAAAGTATTATCTCCGATGATGATGCAGATCGCGTGCAATATGACACGGCATTGCCTCACTTCACTCCTTATCTACTCGTGGTCACATCACTTCTCAACTGCAACTCGATGTCTTCAATCTCCACCATCTGCGCGCAACTCGTCATGTTCTTTACTTCTAGAAAAGGCCTGCTCGAGTTCTTCTGGTCCGAGTAGTTCAGGGAAGCACCGTGAGAAGACTCTAAGCATCAAGCGCACTCTACGTGTAATATGCAGTTGCCTCGCGCGAGACAAAAGATGCTCGAGTCTAAGCTTGTCGGAATAGCCCCATGTATCAATACAATCATACAGCCATTGGAGCCGGCTCAGCGTGTTCCGCTTTTTAAAGTAATCACACGACTGGGTATCCATCAAATGGAGAAACATGTCTTCCTGTGACGGCACAAGTACTTCAGCTCCGTGAAGCAGAAATCCTTCGGCACGTTCCCAAACGTCTGAGAACTGTTCATTGTGCGCGTCAAAGACCGACCGGCATATCTCAATCGAGTCGCAGTTACCCTTAACAACAGCAGCGTAAGGTGAGCGCTGACCCATCGTATTCCCGTTCTTGAGGAGAGATTCCAGGGCGCCTTCAAAATGCTCCGGAGGCACGGTAAAAGTATAAGTGTATATGTATCTCGGTCTCCTAGATGCGTAGTACGTCAGCATCGCTGCTCCCTTCAGCAGCATCACGGGTATTTTCTCCGCCGCTAACGCGCGAATCTGCTGGGCTAGCCAGGGGAGTCCAATACTTACGTGTGCTTGGTGGTAGCGATGTACCCCTTTTAGCCGCGGAATCATTTCAGATGGAAAGTGCGTCCAGCCCCCTGAAAAACCCAAGCTTGATAGCATCAGAAGGTAATTCTGGTTTTCAACTTCAAGATCGAGTCCTTCTATCAACGTATGGATCGCTTCATCTGACATCTCCCCACCAAGAGAGATGTCAAGCAGGCATTGTTCTCTCTCGGTAAGCGATAACTTATCAAGTTGTTGTTCCAGGTACTCCGCATTCATTGATCTAAATAAAGATAAGTGCGCTATGCGCAACAGATAGAACACAGTGTCGGTGTCGACGCCATTCACATGTTCTGAAAGTTGGTCCGCTGTTCGCCTCATCGGCTTCGAAGCTGCAGCGCTGCACCGATTCAAATATCGGTGCTTGAAAACGTCCGACAGGAACAAAACAGCGATCTATCGGGTCAGAAAACCGAGCCCGACGGTCGCGCAGCTCGGAGGCTGCGCAGTGCAGTGCTAGTTCCAGGCCGTTTTGCATGCCTCACGCAGCCACACAATAGAATAATGCCATCCTCAGAATAATGCCATCCTCGAATGTACTTGGCCAATACAAATCATCACGCTACTTGGTCACGGTAGCAACCACTCCTACCAGCGTGTGTTGCGCACCCCCCCCCCCACATGGTCGTGAAACAGACACACCATAGCGCGCAGTTTCCTTATGAAATCACCGTCTCTGCGAAAGATCACTGCGCAGCGATGCGCAATAGTGTTACCAGAAGACACTTGATCCCGACATCTCCATGCGGGGGTCCGCGAGCACATCAAACGGAGTTCTAATTGACATCACACACAGATTTGCCTCCAATCGGAGCGCTGTCTAAGCCACCTGCATGCCCTGTCGCAAGTCCTGCACGGATCAAGCTTCTTGGCCACTGATGTCAACCGGATATAGGCTCTGACCGTTAGGCGCGCGTTCCCGCTTTGAATTGTGGAGACCGCATGTGCACAGGACTTACGCGGAGACTAGTGCTCAGTACACAACAAATTCAGTTCATGCTAGCTCTTAAGTTTTGGCTCTACAATCAGCAGGAAGTGCTCAATAAATATATCGCATCCGTACAGTACTGAGCACTAGGCTATATAAGTCTACCGTTCACACTGTGCTGGCCGCTTCATAGTTTTTCCATTCTCCATATATCTCTCTTATTCCTTGTAACGATTGCGTCCAGTTATCCGGCTCCACCACCGGATCGTATATCGGAGCAAAGCGCACCTCCGCTCTGGGCAATTCGAGACAGTCGCCGTTGTCGAGCAGATCGCTCACTCGTCTGCCGTGAAACCAGGAAGACACAATCGCAATCCGATGTGCTCCCATCTTAGAAAGATCATTGGATAAACTCAGCAGGTTCTTCTCTGTGTTTCCCGCGGATTTGTGCACAAGTACATCTGCCTCGTTGACCCCACACTGTTTGGTTAAGTATCGCTTCACGTCTTCTATCCCTACAGGCTGGCTTCCTTCGTCATCAACACGAATCGAGTCATCCCCCCCGCAGAGAATATAACGGGCGTCTGTTCTAGGTTGGAGGGTACCGAGAGCAGTACCGATTTCGTTAGCGGCATTTACCCCGTCCGTCAGAATTATTACAGTGTCACAGTCTTCCACGCGATGTCCTGCCCTGAAGTCAGCTAAAGTACTGTTAATCACTTTTACTCTGTCCTGAGTCATTGATTTAGCAAAGGCAAGGGCTTCATAGAATTCACTTAATTCTTTCTTGACCCCTATATGCCGCTCTGCCAGACTGTATGTTTGGCCAATTGAGTATCCTGCTGACATACCGTTTCCCTCAATTATCTCAGGCCCCGTTGGCGTGATCGCAAGATCCCATTTTATGTACATAAGCTGAGGAATCTTTTCCGCGCAGTCAAGAGCAAGCTTCATCGTCTCGGGCCAATATGGAATCTGAAATCCCTGGAAGGAAACCCCACTGTCGGGATGTCGTGTGACCCTCTGTACGTCCAGGAGTCCTCTTCTCTTTTGAAACCCATACGAAAACAGCTTGCCGTCACTTTTAATTCCAACGAAGACATCTCCGCTGTTGACATATTGACTCGTTCCACATCCGAACTGTATGTACGGCATGCCTACCGCTTCAATCTGACCACTGGGCAGACGCACTGTATGAATGCAAATTGTGTTCACGCAGTTGGCGAACATGTCATTTAATTGAACGTGCTGAGGAATGAACTCTTCGACGATCATATCCTTCGTCTTTATATGCTCGTATACATCGTCCAGACTTGTCAGTTGCCGATTTTCGGCTGATGACTCCAACTCATAGGTATCACCATTCTTGTACAGAAACGAAATGCCAACGCTTCCGGCACCAGAATCAGGCTTCAAGATGTATCTTTGACGATCCTGCTGTCCTATGAAGTCTCTGAACTGTGCCTTGCTTTGTGTCGGCGCATAAAAGTAGCCCCTTTGGATGTTATCCAGTTTCTGCAAGAGAAGATGTTTTTTACGGAGCACCGGAAGCTCAGCTTCTTCATTAACTCGCGGCAGTAACGCCGCATTATCCGCTCGGGTAAACATCGTTTTATAGACTTCTGGATGTCTCACGCCGATGAGATTGTATGATAGAAGGTCTTCAGCCTGTTCATTCTCAAATAAAAAAAATGTCGTTGCTTTCAGCATGTATTTCAATGTAGCAAAGCAAGACAACCCTTGATCACGTCTCAAAAAGTCCCAAAGGGCTTTTGCTTTCCTGAGTACTTCTTTCACGCTTAGTGCCCTCGGCTCCCTTCATACAAATGTCAGCGCTGCTTGAGTAGCGGCCTCAAGCTCGAAGAACAGTATCCTAGAAATCGGCCCCTTCAGCAGTGGCTCCGTTCTAGCATTTGCTGCGAACAGCGGTACAAGCGCAGTTCTGTCTTATGGACGTTGTGCCAGCTTATAGGAACTGCAAATCGAAGTCTGTTCGGCCCATGGACCAGTTTATGATCGAGCTTCTTGGGCGCCAAGCTAGGCACCAGGGTCGGCAAGACTTCTCCGTTCACGGTCTCTCACATACGGCCACGTATCGGCGAAAATTATCTGTTCAAAGTGTAGTAAAGCGAATCGGGCGTGCGCAGTGCACGACCGGCCATACCGGCAGAACATCCGCTGTGTCTTTTTTCTGGCGTGCAAAACGTTCTCAAGCTTTGTCCGATATCAATGGCACTGTAATGCTCTACTTTGCGGATTTTCTATCGGTATACTTTCCCTCTGATCCGCAAGGGGAGCTGCACCGTGGAGCTTCTCTAAGTATCTCAGTGAAACGGCGTAGAAGTTTTACGCCGTGCGTTGTGCGATTGCTCTTTAGCTTTTGTTTACGTTTCTGGAGTCGGCAGATCCCTGCGCACACTCGTGGTCCAAAAGCGCTGCACGCATGGCGAGTTCCCGGTTCTGTGCGGTAAGCTTTGAGATCATCACACTGTTTCTAAACTCCGTAATCATGGCAAGAATCATCACTGCGAGAAAGGCGGCCGCCGTGCCGGGAGCCAGAAGCTTGGTCCAGCTATAAAACGTGGGAACCGTGCCAACCAAGATGAGAGTAATCCCGATGAGACTCCATATAACAGCATGATTAACGAGAATCTTCTTGGTTGAATTCAGCCGGACGCTTAGACAGATCAAGACAACTCCCATGCATATCATGCCGGTCCGCGCAATGCTGCTGGCCATACTCTAGTCCCCCTTGGAAGTGTCGCTCAAGTTTGATTGCTGTTGGCCTGCACGGGTAGACTTCCCTTCTCATAGACCTTTGCTTCGGGCTTCGGTCCGATTCCTGTTCGCAGCAGAATACCACTACAGAAGATGTGGGCGTTCAGTGTCTTCTCGATATGTCGAAGCCGGAAATAGGCGACAGACCATCCAGCAAATGCGCCAACCACGAAACCAATCCCGTACCAAAGTTCCGAAAGATGCGTGGCGAAGATGCTTCCAATGAACGACACCAGACAGAATGTCAAAGAAGTTAAGAACGCTCCAGACAGATCGTTATAGTAATAAAGGAACACGATCTCAGCGTACATGATGAACACGATGAAGAAGGCCACATCGAGACATGGGTAGATTCGCATTGTCAGACTTGTGATGCCCCATAACGGTAGTACAATAAAAGCAATCAAAGAAACTACAACCGTAATAATGAACTGAATTCGCACCAAGCTCATCAGTTCGCTTGACAAAGATCTAAACATTTCCTTTTGGGCTGTATCAATGTCTGCACCCCTTCCACCAATGATGGACTCGGAATACGCCTTGTACCGATCGTGAAACTGCATCTCAACCCGAGCTATAAAAATGACTGTCCCCGAAATATTGGTAAACATAGCGATGCACGTTGCCATATCGTACGGCTGATTGCACACGAAGCTATCTACGACAATTAGCTGCATGTCGGTTGTCCAGAATACGAAGTTGCTGATGTACAACCCGAGAAAATACAGGAAGTTGGCGAAGATAAGCGGCCAGTACAACCGAAAGTAGCGGAGCACGGGCCGATACCTGTTGCTGTTTTTCACAAAGTAGCGCTTGATTACTGCAATCTCAAGTACAGCAATCACGAAAAAACCAGTCATCATGCTAAAGAGCATGCTTTCGCTGATACCCCATCCCGCAAGGTAGTGCAGCGCCAACGATAGAATGAACGAAACGAGCATGCCGATCGTAAAGAACATGGAGATCTTTTGGTAGTCCTTCGTGATAGACAGATATATCATCGCGTAAAAGACGAGCACAAGTCCAATGTAACAGCAGTAGCCCATGAAGACGTAGAAAATGTCTACGTGCCCAACAAAGTACTCATGCCAGCAGAACGGAATCCCTACTGCACTGCTGAGCAGAACGTTCATAAAGAGGCCTAAATAGAAACATGGCAGTATATCTTCATATCTGTCCTCGTAGATCACATCCGAGACATATTTAGACAAGACAGAGTTAAAAGGCGCCGTTGTAAGCAGCGAGAAAATGAACACGTACAGCACTGTGCAGGAAAAAAGCTCTCGCTGCGCGAATCCGAGCGTGTCAAACCTTAGAAAGTATTCCATGAGGATCACATCCAGTATCACGACCAACATGGGTGTCAAAGTCGACAATGTGCTGTACGCGTACCCTATTATGTTCGTTGAAATCGTGTTCGTCTCGAACAGTCGATTGAGCTTCAGACCTATTCCTGCCATGCTGCTTATCTCCCTGCAAAGACTTTGTCCTGAGTCGCTGCCTTCTCTGTCCACGGTATGTTCATGCTGTCAGAGAAGTCCTTGTATATCCTGTGGTATGCATCGCGCATCTGCTCAACCCGATATGCAGCAGTGACTCGCTTGACGGCAGCATCACCCATCTCCGCGCGGAGATCGTCGTGCTGAGCAAGCCTCACCATGGCGTCCGCGATTTCTTCCACGTTCATCACGTGAGTCACAATACCAGCATCCCCGAAACTGTCGTTCTCACCTCGGATAAGACCGGCACAGTTGCCAACGTCCGTCGCGATAACGGGTTTGCCTGCTGCAAAGCTCTCAAGGACAGTCAGTGGCTGACCCTCACTGATGCTTGTCAGCAACGTCATATCCATGCGGCCCAGATACTCTTTTACATTGACCATTCCGGTAAACACTATGTCATTGCTGAGTCCAAGTGTTTCAACCTGATCAAAGCATTCGCGCGCGTATTCCTCATCTTCTTCCCATGGACCCATGATCCATAGTTTCAGCCGATGGTCTCGTCTCCGAGCAAAATAGAACGCTTGGATCATAGTTTTAACGTCTTTGATCGGCGTTACGCGTAGAATTGCGCCAATATTGATTTTTCCGCTGTCCTCATCAGTCTTCCCTGGCAGGTTTCGGAATTGTTCGACTGCAATTCCGTTCGGGGTCACAATAGTCTTTTCAATCGGGCAGCCCAAATCAATCTGCAACTCTCTGGCTCGCGGATACAAGCTCGTCACAAGGTCTGCCTTTTCATACGCCAGACTGGACATTTTGCGGAACTGCTCAATCCAAGTCTTTTTGAATTCACTCTTTACCCATTCGGCCCTAAGTAATTCCTCTTCACGCTCTCTCGTGTATATTCCATGCTCAGATATAAGTAGTCGTCCGCCATGGATGGTCTTGCCCATGCTTCCTAGGATTCCAGCATAGCCTGTGGCCAAACTATGATACAAATCCGCCTTGGGCACGTTCATCTTAAACGCAAAGAAGAGCGGCAGATAGAGCGAGCGCATCGTCCACAAGAAGTCTGAGAAGGCAAGTTGACTATACTGTTCATCGTAATGTTCTCGTATAATGCGCAGAAAGTCTTCTCCCATGAGCAACTTGTTCAACGAAATATTTCGACTCTGAAATAAGCTGAATAGCTGCTCCCAGTTGACGTGACGGTTCATTACCAGACTTCGCACAGCTTGATACTCATCCTTGTTAAGGCGATTCTTCAAGTGTTTTTTCTTGTACCAATCTTCGTCCTGAAGATACAACTCGTGTATTTCAACTACGTTTTCTGGAAGTTGGTACTTCATCTTTCTTTCCGGATTGCGATCACTCACGATGGTCTGCAGGACGAACTCTAGATCAGGAAAAGACTGTATGAACTTATGTACCCAGGACGACACTCCGCCAACTACATACGGATAGCAGCCTTCAACTATCATGCATACTCTCACAATGTCTCCTTCTACCTAAGCTTCAGATCGGTCAATCAGCATGTCTAGTCTTTGCCAACATTCGCGCTCTGGTTAGCGCGGCTGTCATTGTTTGGCGCCAAATGAATCGTGACCTTCGCTTCATCGACTTCAACGAGGAAAGCGTCCTCCTCAAGTTCAGCAAAGCTGCCTCCCTCTACCCGATCTATTCTTTCGTTGTGTGTACGCAATATGAACCAATTGGTCTGCGCCGTGCCCTCGGTTTCTAAAACAATGCAATCGTTTTCGCGGCTACTCGTGTACTTCGTGGTTAGCATAGCCTGGACTCGTAAGCTGCTTTCTGATACGGTCGTTTTCTCAATATGTGGATACGTCTGTCCATATCCTGCCGCAGCAGACGCGAAATCGACAGATAGCTTTTCCCAGGCGTCACCATCACTCTCTGGGTAGGCCACTCTGCTCATGTCGAAAGATATGCTGGTATATCCCAGTGCGGTCATCATGCACCGTATCAGATAATCCTGTTTGAATGTGCACGCAAATTCCGTGTCGACGGACGCTTGGACGGTAGCTTGATTATTAAGGAGTGAAAGCGGCGTCTGATCATCACTGTAATCTCGCACCACGGTGTCCACCGACTGCAAGAGAGCAGATTGAAGGCCCGCTTCGACGTCGGTGTCCGATAGATCTCCGCTATAAACCGCTGAGAATTCATAGTCAGTTATCTCAGAAAAGAACTCTTGATCTTCTTGGATCTTCTGCTCGAGGGGCGTATCGGACACGCCCACAAGTGATAGGCCTGCTTCCGCAGCCGCCTCATTGAAAAGCTTGAGGTAGTACTCGAGCTGCTTTGCGTTCGGAGCGATGTCGTCTGAATAATCTAGCTCTGGAGTCATCATGCAACTGACCTTGTAGCCAAATTCGTGCGAAACTTTCTGAACATTGCCCCACACGATCTCCTGATACACGTCCATAACGGATCGGCTATAGAGTCGCTGCATCTCGGCTCTATTCTCGTCTGCAAGAACCGGATAGTCAATCAGCACCATGTTCTGCGCGTTAGCCACCGGGTACACAGCATACGGGCGCGCCTCTGACATAATAGCCGACAGGATTCCTATGCCCTCCGCTCCTTCCATGAACGTTCCGTTTACGGCAAAGACGTATGCCGATGCAAGGCTCCTTCGCCACATCAAGGGTGGATAGTCGGAGCTAGGAACGCTTTCCTCCTCGGGTATGCCGCTCATGTAGACCTTAGTGCCAGGGCCAAGACGAAACCAGTCGCAGACCGGTCTGCCTGTAGAGTCCGTCGTCCCTGGGAACTCAATTGGCTCATCTTTTTCCTCCGCGTCTTCGGGCATCGCGTAAATCTTCCCTCCGCCAAGCAGAAACCCCGGGTATAGAAAGATGCCGTCGACGGCTCGTTCTCTAGCCGTGATGCCCCGAATCCCGAGAAGGTCTCGGAGTACGCTGCTATTGCGCACAGCATCCAGCTCTGGCAGCGTGCAGAAAACAATATTTGTACCCTGCTCAACACAACTCATGAGATAGTCGGCATCATCTTTTGAAGACCAGTTGAGAGATGTTGCATCGAGGATCAGCAGGTCTGGTACAGTATGATTGTCCGGTCTTGTCTGATACGATTGCAGAGTCGAGAATTCTGAGAGGTAGTGTCTCGAATACGCAGCCCAGTCGACGACTGCCTGCCGGTAACTGCTTCGTGGTGCCCCCACAAAAACCGCAGCACCGGTTGTGCTGTTACCGGCATCATCGTACCATATGGGATTAGCCTCCGAATCGCGCGACGCTGTATCGATTGTGTACTCATTCACTGAGAAGTCGTTCCAGTAATCCTTAAAAAGATTGGAGCCCATCAAGAGAAACGTCAAGGCAAGCATCAACATTACTGCTGCGATATAGTTTCGCCATGAAATCATGTCAGACCTCCCGCTACGTTACCCTCAGCTACACCCGGCTCTAAGACCTCAATATTCCCATCAATACCGTCCATGTTGATTCCCAATCTTCACTAGCTGAGCTGTGCAGAGATTTTGGACTCTGTTCAAGGGAAGAGCCAATATCCAGATCCAGTCGCGGTGAATATGGCAGACGCTTGGATACAACATAACGGCGGCAACCCGGACAACCTACACTGTAACGTGGAAGCTGAACCTATATGTCGCACCAGTGCCCCTTGGATACTTGCTTAGAATGACCGGCAGCCAAGCAAACACGCATAAAATAAATATACCGAACGCTCTTGCGTATTGGCCCAGCCAGTACAGCGTATCCATCTTCAGGCAGCACCTTCTCAGCCAAACACCCGAATCAACTCCAGCGTCTCGTTGTCGATCACTACGTTTGAGCGCTTCAGTCGGTTCAGCAGCTCAAAAAATGCGTCCCTGTCTTGCCGGATAAAGTAGAGCTTGAGCCGGCAAGTATATGCAGGCAACTCTGTTGGAAACGCTTCGGCCAAGCGCTTTGCCCACTTTTCCGCTTCGTCGTACTCCTTCAGCTCCAGCAGTCGGAGGCACACGGCCTCATAGCGCCCAACTGTCATTTTCGACGGATCGCTTTCATAGAGCATCTCTGCGGCGTTGTCCAGGATTCCAACATAATCGCGCTGCTCTGCCGGCGACAGGATATGCTGCTTCAGTATGCTGTCCATATAGTCAATCAGCATCTCCGCATATTCGGTCTCCTCGGGTTCTTCCTGCAGCTGCTTCCAGACTTTCTGCACGTTGATCCTATATTGGTTCAGTTCGCGTGACAGCACAGAGGCCGCATAGTGCGACACTTCGGAGTCCTCACTGCTCAGCGCCAGGGAAATCGATGCCAGGGAGTCTGTAATATCGCCCCGCAGCACATTCATCATGACTGAGCGCAGATCCTTGTTTTCATTGACGAGGACGGCTTCTTCGAGAGGAATAATATCCCGCTCCCGGTCTTCGTCTGCCATCTGCCGGGCATCAATCCTATCCTTGCTGAAAATAACGTCTTCGAGATCGGGATCGTTGCGGAAAAGCAGCAGGTAGCAGATGTGGCCGCACAAAAAGAAGAGCGGCCCGATAACCGGGCACAGAAGCATGACTACCGTCCGCATAATATACGCGAGGCTGCCGTCATACTGCTTCTCTTTGGATTTGTCCCGCACAGCCGCTTTGGAAGGCAGCACAACCAGGATGTTCACAAGCAAATAGACCAGTGAAACGATCAGGTTGATGATCAGTATCCATATGAAGATTATTTCACGGTTTGATAGGTCCATCTGTTTCGTCCTAGTTCTCCTTGATCCGACTCCTGAAACCCGCCTTCTTGAAACGATCTACGATAATGCCTGCGCTCTCGGCGTTTGTGTTGGTAAGCAGTACGTGCAGATTGCCGCCCTCAAACATGCCCAGATAATCTGTCTGACGGATCGCATGACTTAGCGCCTCTGCACTCTTCTCAATGTCTTTCCCGTTAGTCAGGATCTCAAGCAGAGTATAGTCTGTGAGCCCTTTGGCGCGTGCCCCTGAGAAAGCACGGACAATCTCTGAGAACGCNTCCATATCCAGCACATTTGTGCCTTCGATGTACCGCCTGTTCCGCAGGGCATCCATGTAGCGGTTGGCACGGACGATAGCGTGCTGAATCATAGCGCCGGCAATGGCGAGCCGGTTCGACTCCCCAAGCGTCATGCGCTCCCACGGCACGTTCCACAGCATCAGAATGAGTTCCATGCCGTCTTCCGAATAGACCGGTGCCGCCATCGACGGCATGCCCGGCGCCATATTCCGGTTGATATACACACGCCGTTCCCGCAGCTCATCGTACATGTCGTGCATGGCCGAATAATTGATCGAGCTTCCGAGCTGCCGGGCGGCCTTGGACGTCGCAGAAAACAGGCGGGCAAAATCGCCGTTGGCGACGGTGTACACAGCCACATCCTCGCAGTCCATCAGTCGGGAGATTGCCTGGGCCGCGTAGAACAGAACCTCTGCAGGCTCATACTGCTCAAGAGATGTCGAAATCTCATAAATCTTTCCCAGACTGTCCTTGTGGTTTACAACCTGGGCCTCGTAGTTCTGCTTGATACGGACATTGCTGTCGTTGATCTCCTTAATGTCCTGCAGCTGCCCCTCAAGGTAATCAATTCGTGCTGTTGTTTCGTTTTTCAGAGCACGCAGCCGGTCCCTGATGTAGCCAACGATCAGACCAACAATAAACAGCTGTGCTATCCAAACGTACGTATTGGAGTCAAGCAAAACTTCAAAGCCCGTCCGGGTATACATTTCGCCCAGGCAGAACCCCAAGACGGATAANACACCGGAAAAAATGGCCTGCTGCTGGCCATACACGACAGCAAAAAGCAGGACATACAGCAGATAGAAATCTAGTCGCTCAAAGTAATCGCTGCGCCCAGATGTCGTGCTCAGCCAGTAGAACAGAACAAAACANAGTACGTTTTCGAGGTAGGGAAAGACAATTCTGAGNCCNCGGCCAATCTTGCGCCAGATACCAGCGCCGAGGCCGCTTGTTTCGTCTTCCTCGAGGAAATCGCCCGGGTGCCGCTTGACATAGGCGGCNACCTTCTGGAGTCCGGAATCTATGTTGTTATATATGTCTACGCCGAATTCCTGATCGAACCTTTCGTTGGAGAGCACCAGGCGATTATCCGCACCGACTGTGCTGTTTACGACTTCAATNTCCTCACCCAGCGCCTTACGGACTTTGCGCGCAAGCTGCTTCTCGTTGACTTCTTCCGCGGACGAGACATTGTAGATGGTATGCTGTGGTGTTTCCGCGCATATCAGCTGGTAGACCTGCTCCACGGCGTCATTGAGAAAGATCATCGAAAACGATCTTCGGCCGTTCGCAAAGATCTTACCGCTCTTCAGCGCTTCGAGGAACATGCGGTAAGCAGGATTGCTCTGTTTCTCGCCTCGCGCCGGAATCCAGTACAGATAGTCGAAGCGAAGAATGAATGTCTGCAGACCCTCCACCCTGCGGTAGTTCTCGCACATTTCCTCGCCCTGGCCTATAGCCTTTGCCTTGAACCCNCTTGGGAAAATNGTCATNTCTTCCGNCACNTCCTCTGTGTATGTTTCGCANAAGACCTCCTCGGAAGAAAAATAAAAGAACTTTCCCATATGGTCAACAGCATCGAATGCCGACAGGATGTTCATCAGAGCTGCTGTATAACGCACGGCCTCCTGGCTACCAAGCTTCCAGTCAAAGTTGGAGTCGTAGGCACCCATGAAGATGGTTGCGTCAGGCCTCACACTTTCAATGATCTCTCTGACGCTGCTGCTGTCGTAAGGGAAATTGTACTTTTCGAACACGCGCCGGTAAGAGCCAACCTCGTCCCGCTGTCCCGTAAGCAGGTAGACCTTGTGTCCGTTCTTATTGAATTTGTCGATCAGCGCATTCATCAGCGTGCCGGGGCCGCCGATAAGCAAAACTGTCATAATCAATCCACCCTTACCTAGCGTAATATCTAATTATACATCCGTTCTGCTGAAGCGCAAAAAACGTGCGGCCGAGCCGCTTGCTGCGGCTCGGCTGGATATCCGGATATTTGCTCCAGACCGTATGTCTGCAGTCTGCCCATAGCAGACGCCTCCACACCTCAGCTCTCCGCCGGAGCATCTATACTGACGAGCCGTAACATCTGCCAAACTGTCTAGCTTCTTCTGCGGACANATTCGAGGCTGCACGATTCGAAGGCAAATCTTGTTACCCGCCAGTATAGCTCGCTGAAACAGCCAGATCTGGATTGCCCGCGTCTGCGGCGTTTTCTTCCACGCAGAGAACCGCACTGTCCGCAGTCCGCGGTAATCCTCTGCTCGTGAAGCTTACCTGCCGCCAGCTCCGTGCGCTACGCTGTTCGTCGNGATCCGCNGGGAACTCGACGCGGAGGCCATTACTGCGACCTCTGCTTCACCGGCCTGATACATACCGTCGTCGCCGCTCNCNGCCNTGCAGCCGCNAANTGTGCCNCCNTCCAGTTCGGCATNGCCNGCAGNCATACAGATGCCNCCACCGTTTCCATGTTCAGCGGTACAGTTCGANACGGTTCCGNTGCGCACGATGACNGTGCCATTNTCNACGTNCACAGCACCGCCGCTTGCAGACGCTGTGCAGTTTTCAACCANTGCTCCATCCANNATAAGCNTGCCNGAACCAANATAGATGGCACCGCCCAGCCCGCCNGCACGCGGCGCATCTTCCGAACTTATGCTGCTGCAGNTACGGATAATCGTGCCGCTGCCGAGCGTCACGGAAGCGTCGCGTACAGAAATGGCACCACCATAGNCGGCCGCTGTGTCAGAGATGACGGTATCGGNNAACACAGCTTCCGTCGAAGCGCAGCCGCTTGGATCACCATTCAGCTGCACCGCTCCTCCGTAGAGNGCCCGGCCGCTNCCTTGAATGATCCCGCCTTCCATGATCAGCGTGGATCCACTTTCGGAAGTGAANGCCCGTTCNGCGCTGCTTCCAATCTGAAACCTTCCNGCNGTCACTCTGAGAATNCCGCCTGTCTCCAGGTGAGCAATACTGCCGCCATNATCGTAGAAGACCATGCCNTCAGATCCCTCACCGTCNGTTGCGCTGCTGTTCTGGATCGTNAGCTGGCCATAGATCTGAAACAGGTCTGCACTGCCGGTTCCTGCACCCCGCACGGCATGTCCGTTGAGGTTGAGAACTGCCGTACTTGGAACCTGCAGGGACGGAATGCTGCCGCCCACATCAGCGACGACAATGTCATTGTCGAGAACGATGCGGCCACCCTGGCTCAGGGCACTGCGGAGCGCTCCCAGCGTGCCCACAATCACTTCCGGCTCAACAGGGTCTGATTCTGCAGGTGCTTCGGAAGGTGCTGCCGGCTCGGTCTGCGGCAGCGATGCTGCTGGCTGCACTGTCTGAGCAGGTGCCAGCGTTGGCTCGGGGGACGGCGAAGGAGTCTCCTCGGATTCCGGAACTCCGATTACAAAGGAATCTGCATGCGGCGTTGTACCCGGGAAAAGGTCCCCAGGCACTTCGGCTGCTGTGTTCCCAGACACTTCGCCTGATCCATCGAGTGCAGCATCTCCGGACGTCTCCAGCCAGATGCCGCCTCCATAGCCGCTGGCACTGTTGCCGGTAATGATGACCGGACTGCCTGCGGGCGCATCCGTCCTGAGCCGGCCGCTGCTTCCGATCCAGATGCCGCCGCCATTTCCAGCCGCTTCAGACAATTCCTGCAGTGCAGCCGCAGGTGCAGCGGTGCTGTCTGGCACCAGGCTACCGCTCGCAGCTGGATGTCCAGCCGTGTTTTCGGTAATGCTTCCGCCTGTCAGCTCGACTTCGCCTTTCTCTGCGGCTATGGCACCGCCACAGATGGCAGCACAATTCTTTGAGATACTCTTTCCGCTGAAAGTCGCCATTCCGTTTTCGGCCACGAAGATGGCGCCGCCGCTCCCGGCTGCACTGCAGCCAGTAATCTCGGCCGTCTCGCTCATATTGAGGATGGCACCCTGCTCAACATATACGGCGCCGCCGTTTCTCCCAGCAGTTCCCTTAATAATGCCGCCGGTAAAGCTCAGTACGGTGCCGCTTCCTCTCAAACAGAAGGCTCCGCCATCCAACGAACCGGACGGATCTGAATCGGTCTTTCGCCACACAGAGCCTCCGCCAAACATGGCTGTCGCGCGATCCTCGAGAAGGACTGCGCGCCCTTGTCCACTGCCGAGCTCTATTGTGCCCGCGGCCAGAATCATTAGGGACGATCCTCCGTGCATCCGAACAGCATTTTCTGCGCCGTTCACCACCAGACGGCCGCCGCTGCCAGAGTCCGACAGGGTAAAGAATCCCTGCACATCAAACAGACTGCTCAGAGTCCTGCCGCTGCCTTTAATGATAAGCCTGTGGGAATTCAGATCTATATGCAGAACCTGCCCCTCAGGCACGCTCAGCGGAGCATCAACAGCCAGCTCAATATCCTCGGAGAGCGTCACGGCGCTGGACTGCTGCAGGGCCAACAGAAACTGCTCGCCAGTAGCCGCCATGAACGGCTCCGTGGTCCCCGGCAACGGTGTCCCCTCTGCATTAGCTTCCTCTGGAAGATCGCCCTCCTCCGGTTCGGGCAGTGGTTCGGCTGGTAGCTCTGCTTCCGCCGGAACGATCGTTGGCTCAGGTTCTGCTGGAGTCGTCGCTGCAGCCGGCGGTTCGCTCGGCGTCTCTGCCTCCGGCAGGTCCTCTGGCTCAGATGCACCCGCAGAAGCTTCCGGCGCTTCCGGATCCGCTGCATCCGAAGCAAGCACAGCAGAAATACCGACACAGAAGATCAGAATAATGCCGAGAACAAACGCGACCAGACGCCTCGCGTACCTGGCCGCTGCTGTTTTCTGTTGTGCCTCTTTCACTCAAGTCCCCCGTCTAGCCGGCATGCCGTCCGTAGTTCATATGGCTGCGCCTTTGGGACACGCCCAGCGTACTGTGCTGTGCCAGCACCAGCATCAGCCAGACAGACAGGATACTTTCTGCTCTGGCGTAATCCGGCTGCTCCGGATCGCTGCGCCGTGTAGCGGCTTTCAGCCAATTGTATTGTAGCGGTCGGATCACTGCACTTCAAGAGACCGCAAAGTCACTGTTCAAACCCGTCCATTTCTGCTTCCAGGATGATTCTGACCGATTTGGCTGAACCACAGCCAGAATTAATCCATCATACTGGGAAGCAAAAAACTGTACCCTTCAGCCCGACGGTACCGAAATGGACCACGATCAACGAAACTCAGTCAGCCTTCTCCTCCGAAAGCTCCTTATGAAGTCTGAACAAGAGTATGTCATCTGGAAGCTGGAGCCATTGATTCCGCATAAAAGCTGAGCAAAGCCCAGCGCCTACCGCTTCGCTGCCTTATGTGTTTTGTCACTCCCGTGATGATGGGGCTGCTGCGGACCGTTTCCAGACAGCGAAACAATCCAGCGAGCGCGCAGCAGATCGGCTTTCAGGCATTGTCTGAAAGCCGATAGTCGGAAACACTGTAAAAGCAAACTCCATATGCGAAGTGCAGCTTGCGTCATAGCGGAGGCTGCTGCGTATCCCGCCGCTTGCAGACGGAACGGGATTAGCCCTGCTGAATTACAGGCTCCAAGGGATTTCCGCTGAATTTTCTGCGATATGAAAGGCACTGACCTCGCGTCGTGTCCAGGCAGATAGGATAGGAATCCAAGCCTAGACATATGTGCACTGCGGATATATCAGGAGCCCCGACCAACTCTCGTTTAATGGATTCTGGCAGGATATCATGATGCATCGCGGATGGCCATTCGGAGGTCACCGGCGAGCGTTTCGTGTCAGCATATGACAAAGTTTCTTCGGCAGTACCCGGACAGATAGGCTTCTGCGTGCTTATCCACTCTGCTACAATAGTGACCATCGGAAGGAGCCGCGGTCGTTATGGTACCTCCTTTCTCGGCTGTGGTTGCAGCCCTTTCTTCATTGCTTCTTCCGCTCCACATGGAGATACAAGTTGCACGTTCGAATCTCAGACTTCAAAACAGATGGCTATGGTTGACACGCTCCGTCGCGGTCCGGTGATCCGCCTGGTACGATCCAGCTCCGGCAGATTCACTCGTAGTTGACACAGACTACACGCTGTCGTACTCTATGTTTGTCCTACAAATCGTCGTACATCAGCTGATTCTGGTCACAGCGATCGTTTGCTGACCAGTGCTTGTCTAGGAGGAAAAGGTTATGGAACAGAATGATACAACTCAGGAACCGAGGTATACGCAGGGAACTGCGGGACCGCATCCGGAGGCTGGACCGGACAGATCCACAGCCATTTTTGTTCTTGGAATCTGCTCCCTGATCGGCGTACTCGTTATACCCGTAGCAGGATGGCTTGTGGGGCTTATCTGCGGCATTGTCGGGCTGGTGTTCGCCAACCGTGCCCGTCAGGCCCAGACACTGGACGGACTGGGACAGGCCGGTTTCGTTCTGTCTATCATCGGTACAGCACTCAGTGGACTTTTGGTACTGTTTGTCCTCATAGCCCTCGGTTTTGGGCTGAGCATGCTGCACAGCGTCGTCGGGCCGGCCAGCACACTTTTCTGGTTCTGACAGATTCCAGCTTGGATCCATGCCGCGGGCACAGACACGGCTTCCACAAAATGCGCTGCGCAAAGTACAGGTCGCCGTCCAGTCAAGCAGCATGTGCTTTTTCAGACAAATGCGTGTTCCGGATAAGACACTGGATCTGACCGGATCGCACAATTTCCCCAAGGCAGCGCGGAGCAGAAACAGAAAGAGACGCAACGCGTCTCTTTCTGTTTCTCCGGTCTTTCGTTCAGCTGAGCGTTTTCTCCCAGCCGACAATCGTCTGAATGTTGGCCTTTTCGTATTCGTTCAGTTCACTGTCTGTCACCTTGTGGGTTGGCTCATACCAGCCGAACTGCCCGAAGTATTCCTGGTAGCGCGGCGTATCGAAAGAGTTGCCGTGGCGGGCGTAGATTTCGTTCCGGGCAACACCGAGCATAACGCCGATGTTTTCAGAACCCGCAGCCTCGAGCAGCCGGTTGAAATCGTCAACGGTGAGGTAGCGGCTGTCACTGTCAGCGAAAACAAAATCCGTCGTCTGCCCAGCTGCAGCGCCGGAAGAAACGGTCGGCGTTTCTGGAGGAGCGCCTTCCACAAAGCGGAAAGAAGACGGATATATTCCGTAAGAACTTGGATCCTGCTCCACGTAGGCCACGAGCTGCCACTGCTGCTCTGTATGCGTGTTCTCCTCGTTTGTGATCAGTGTGAAGGGAACCGTAAGCGTATTATCCGGAGCCGGATCTACAAACACTTCATCGCTTGCCGGTGCCGAAACAAAGACCGAATGCGGGGTGTTCTCCACGGTCATACGGTACACGCCGTCCTTGAAGCTGCTGTATGCTTTTGGCAGTTCGGTTTCGAAGGCCTCCTGCAGGTAAGCCTGCATTGCTCCCAGCGTTACCGCGTAGCCGGGCGGATTTTTGGTTTCCGTGCATGCAATGGCTGGGCGCGTCTCGTCATCCCAGAGCGCCCAGTACTCGTAGGCAGACCAGAAATCTGCGCTGAGGTCGGAAGGTGTGAATGTATCGGCTGGCAGTCCGTCGGCACTGAAATCATTGGTGCTCCATGCCGCCCAGACCAGCGGCAGACCTACCTCGCGGGCAAACGTGTCCACTTCCGAACCCAGCAGATAAAGGCTGTCCGATTGCTGACCAGCCGCCTCAGCAGCGAGTCTCCGGCGTCTCTGCGCGACATCGTAGTACGGATGGAACAGGGTATAGTCTGCTGCTTCCGGATTGTGGCTGATCGTGTGGCGCACCGCACTGATCAGCTCCCGAGCCGGATCGGCAGGGATTTCCGTCAGCTCTGCCGGATAATAGTTCAGTGCTGAAGACGGCAGCTGCAGTCCGGCATCGGCAAGCAGTGCCAGATAGACGTCTATCGCGTCCTGGGCTGACTGCACGTCCCCGACAAGAGCATCCTGATCCACTGAGCCGTATGAATCGGAATAGCGGGCAACCACTTCACCGCCGCTCCGAATCTCGATCACTTCGTCAGCGTCCCCGGTCTCCAGATAGTAGCGCGCATCGAGCACCTCCTCCAGGGCCATGTCGCCGCTGAACCTGTAGCCGTAGTCGTTGCGCCACGCGTCATGACCGTTATTCCAGATATTCGAAATGAACAAATCCCGGCCGCCTTCCTGGTTTTCCTGCAGAAAGACCTCCGTTTCGTTCTGGTAGCCTGTGTTCAGATTCTCGTCAATGTCCGCGAGCAGCAGCGGTGTGTTGCTGTCGTCGAGGGTGTACACCTGGACGCGGAGCGCACTCTCCGGTGTTATGTATGTCAAGACCATCTCTTTCTTCGCGCTGCCACCCATATCTTCGATGCAGGCACTGAGAATTCCCGGACTGTCCAGGTTCCCGCTTTCACCCATCGACTCGATCAGATTATCTGCAATGAAATTGTAATAAGTGATTTCCTCTTTGGCATCCGGCTCTTCAGACGCTTCCGCCTGCATCTGGCCGTCCGTCGCCGCATTCTGCGCGGAAACCGCCGTCTTCTCCGCCGCAGCCGCAGCGTCTTCCGAGACGCTCGCAGAGGCTGGCGTTTCGGACGCCGCTGAGCAGCCAGATAGCAGCATCAGACTGACGCAGACGGCAGCCAGCACTGCTGAGCCTCGTTTATTCCTGTTCACGCAAATTCCCCCTTAAGATGCGGAACGAGTCCCAGGACGATCTTGCGGCCTTAACCGCAGCAGAAGTCTTCCTTCGGCAGGCCTCTGACGGTCCTGTCCGCCAACCGCATTGCCCATAAAGAAGCCAGCATCCAATAACTCAGATACTGGCCTTTATTTCTGTCAGCCCGCTGACGGAGCCGCTGCAGCTCAGTCTTCCCGTTCGTAGATCACAGCTGGACTGCCACCCTTCGGACTGCTCACCTTCGTGATCTTCTCGACATCCATCGCCGGGATCGGCTCTGTAAAATCAGTCAGGGCAAAACGATCCTGCCTGATTGTTCCGATCTCCTTAAGATCCTTGACTATATCTACCCGGCCGGCAACAAGTTCGCGCGGCTGACCAACCAGCTTCATCTTCAGTTTGTGCACCCGCAGTCCATCCAGGGCCTGCAGAATCGCCTCGCGTGCTCGCTCGTTCTTCTCATTCTCGGCAGCGGGAGAATCTTCCGGTGCGGCAGGTTCCGTTGGCGGCTCTTCCTTCACAGCACTCCTCCCCGGCTTTCCGGCAGACTTAAGTTTAGCCGTTTTTGCTGCTGCCGGCTTGGACGCCGCTGCGTCTTTCGGCGCCAGCAGCGCCGCGACTGTGCGGGCCGCAGCCTGGATCTTCTCATCGTCCGCCTGAATCATGCTCAGGACGCGCTCGTTTTCTCTGCCTTCATCCAGGAAAAGTGCCCCTGGATAGTACTGCGGCACGCTGACCTTGATCAGGTCTGCTGCTGCCCAGTTTTCCGGAGTTATTCCGCGTTCCGCAAGTTTGTCAGCCAGTTTCTGTGCTGCCTGCTCGTCTTCTTTCGACGCCGAATATCCGTCCTCAATCAGCTGATCTGCAACCTTTTGGACCTCGGCAGAAACCGCAGCCCGGTAAGCATCCCGGAGCCGCTGCTCAGCATCAGCTAGGTTCCAGTTTCCGAGTCCAGCATATTCGTCGCGGACACAGCACATTCTCTCCGGCCAGCCCCACATGCCGAAAGGCTCAAAGGGTACACTGAAAGTTCCATTATCCGGCTCGTACTGGGCATACAGCCAGTCCATGCCGTCGCCGTTAACTCGGATTACCTGGCACGCCGGCTCCCCATTTTTTCTCAGTGTGAACGGCGCAGGCACGCCGCTCCGCGCCCACTGCCAGAGATCCCCAATATTGTATTCCTGTTCCACAGCTTCTCCTCCCAGCAATGCCTAGCCGAATTCTCGTCGATACATGAACTCTGTCCGTGGTTGTGGCGCACGGAGATTAAAATCTAACTCATGTCTTCCATTTAATTGTACCCTGTTCAACCGCTTTGTAGCGTCCTGTCCGCTTGATTCCGACAAAAATTTTCTGACGGTCCCGTTCGCGAATTTTCTTGCATATCCAATCGCTGCGAAAAATATCGGCTTTGATTAAGCGGAAATGACTTTCTGTGATCGCCTGCACCGACCGTATGCCGGCAGGATTTTCCGCTGAAAGCGGACCAGGAATTCTTTCAGGGCAGGAATCAAGCACCTGTGATCGGACACGCCAGATTCAAAGATCGTGCAGGTCCGAGCCAGGCAGATGATCAGAACGCTCTCCACCTGCTGCGGAGCAGCAGCCCCGGCTGCAAGGCCACGCCCGCAGCGGTCCCGGTTCTACTGCACGGCTTCAAAATGGGCTTTGCATAATCTGGAGTAACTTGCTATAGTTTTACCAATCTGAACGGTGCGGCGTAGCGAGCCGCTGCTGACGCCGCTAGTGCGGTATCCTGACTTTCTGCGATAGGTCGGCAGATGACTTGGCGCGCAGGATCGCCCGGCAGATTTCCGTATTCAGAATGCAGCTTCATCTGCCGCTCTCATACTGACGGCGGCGTAATGTAGTGCGCGTCCAGAGAACGGAGACACTCTTAAGAAAACTCAGCGAGGACTTCACAAAGTGGAGAGGACTGCAATGCAAGGTGCCGGCTGCTCCTCGCCTGCGGACTACCGCAGCATTCTCCCGGCCGGCACGCAGGGAAACAGATGGACACCAACATGTTTTGCTTTCAGTGTCAGCAGACGGCAAAGGGCGTTGCCTGCACCGGCAGCGTTGGCGTCTGCGGCAAGACCAGCGAAGTCGCGAACCTGCAGGACGAACTGACCGGAGCACTGATCGGACTGGCACGGGCCTGCGAGCACAATCAGAAAACAGAAGAAGCAGACCGCATCATTTATTCCGGCCTGTTCGCTGCCGTGACCAATGTGAATTTCGATGCCGACTTCATCCGCAATCTGATCAGGGATGCGCACGACGAAAAAGAGCGCATTATCCGCGACGGTGATGGGAAAGAGTATCCGGACTACGACATGCGCCGGATCTGGGATGCTGAGGAGGATATTCGCTCCGGGAAATCCCTGATTCTGCTCGGCATGCGCGGCATGGCAGCCTATGCCCATAACGCCGCGGCCTTTGGTTACCGGAGCGACAAAGTCTACGATTTCTTCTACAAGGGACTTCGGGCACTGGGCGAAGAAATGACCCTCGCCGAGCTCATTCCGCTCATTACCGAGACCGGCGAAGCCAACTATGCCTGCATGGAACTGCTGGATAAGGCCAATACCGATACGTTCGGCGAGCCTGTCCCGACCGAAGTTTCCATGCTGGTCGAACCGGGTCCGTTCATTGTTATCAGCGGCCACGATTTTCACGATCTGCAGCAGCTGCTCGAGCAGACAGAAGGAAAAGGCATCAATGTCTATACCCACTGCGAGATGCTGCCGGCCCACGGCTATCCCGGACTCAAGAAATACAGGCATCTCAAGGGCAATTTTGGCACAGCCTGGGAAAACCAGCAGAAAGAGTTTGCCGACCTGCCGGCTCCAATCCTGTTTACTACGAACTGCCTGATGCCGCCCAAACCGAGTTATGCAGACCGCGTCTTCACCACAGAGGTTGTCTCGTACCCGGAGACGGTCCACATTGGGGCAGACAAGGACTTCACGCCGGTTATTGAAAAAGCACTGGAGCTTGGCGGTTACAAGGAGCCCGTTCAGGGTCACGGAATCAACGGCGGCACCACGCTCACGACCGGTTTCGCCCATCATGCAGTTCTCGAAGCGGCACCACAGATTGTGCAGGCGGTGAAGGACGGTGCACTTCGGCACTTCTTCCTGGTAGCCGGCTGCGACGGAGCTTTCCCGAGCCGCAAGTACTATACAGAATTCGTCGAGGCAACGCCGTCCGATACGGCCGTCCTCACCCTTGCCTGCGGCAAATATCGCTTCAATGACCTCGATCTCGGGAAAATCGGTGATCTGCCGCGCCTTATGGACGTCGGTCAGTGCAACGACGCCTACAGCGCCATTCGGATTGCTCTGGCGCTGGCAGAAGCTTTCGACTGTGGCGTCAACGAACTGCCGCTCTCATTCGTCATTTCCTGGTATGAACAGAAAGCGGTGTGCGTGCTGCTGACCCTGCTTTATCTGGGAATTCAGAACATTCGTCTTGGTCCATCGCTGCCGGCTTTTGTCTCGCCGGACGTTCTGACGTTCCTCTCTGAAAACTTCAAGCTGGCACCATCGACGACGCCGGAGGCCGATCTCAAGGCACTGCTCGGCGAAGGCTGAACCCCAGCCGATCCATGCACCCAAGCTGGATAAATTCAATCACGCCGAAATCCGGAAGGCAGGGGTCCACGGGCTCTGCCTTCTGTTTATCTGTCTGAAAAAACGGAGGCAGGGCAGATGGAAATGGCAGGGTCAGCCGCAGAATTCTACAATGACGGTCTCGAAGAGACGCAGCGTCAAAAGGTCAAAAGAATGCCAAAAAGGGATTAAGCGAAGAGCAGACCTCCGGATCTGCTGGAAATGTCTCTGGGACAGGTGCGGGAACTTGCCGGTTCAAAGGAAGATGCTGAAGACTGAATGATTTCAGTACCAATCATTGCGACGCTGCCTTGCACCGGGTTTTGCGGTTCACTGCTTCCGTCATGCGTCGCTGCAGCTGCCCTCCCGCTCTTCACGCAGTGTTCAGTGCTGCGGCTGAAGGGACCACGCCTCGCAGGCAGCGTTTTTGGACTGGCTTCATTGACCGTTGGCATCGGGTCCGGCAGTGCATAGCGCCTGCAGGCCCGCCTGATTCAGTGCCCGCCAGACGACGGCGGCAAAAATGCATGCCTTCCCGCGCAGCCACTGCTCTATCCAAACAAAGTCGTGCTTGCGTGTCCCGTACCCAGACAGCTGAAGTCAATCAGGCGCGTTCAGGTCTCCTCGCGCTCGTCTGACGCTCGCTCTGGTTCACGCACCGCTGCTGTGCGCTCCTGATATCGCCGCTGGAAATAGTCGGTACGCCGGTAGTCCAGAACATCCCGCAGATGCTTCTGTAGTGCTGCATCTGCGAGCCACGGGATCAGGTCTGGGCTGAGCGCAATTTCCGCGTCCTCTGCCGTGACAAAGAAACCATGGCCCGATTTGAGCAGATAGTGAACCGGCATGGAGCGGATCTTCTGCAGATGCCAGCTGTCGCTGAGTTTCAGAAAATCCTCCCGCGATTCAGTCCCCAGATCCCGCCAGTTCGCTCCGTTGCCGAAAAAGGATTTCCAGCTGCGCAGAAGTGCGTCACTGCTGAGCTGCGGACTGATCTGACCGCCTTCCACAAACGCCTCCAAAACGGGCAGCTTGTACACTCGCGTCATGGACGTCGTCTCAACCTCGCGGATGAATTCGCGTGCCACGGAATTGTAGAGTCTGTGCTCTTCCTCACTGAGATCATCCATTTCATGCAGAAACTCCAGATAGCCTCTGAATGGACTGAGTTTCGGTCTGGCAAGGCAGAACCGGTACACCTCATCGTCCAACTCATTGAAGAGCTCCAGCCGCGTCGGGACCCTGCCGCCCAGCCGCTCCTTAATTTCCAGATAGGAACTGCGGATCCGGCTGGCAACACTCTGCTGCGCCCGTTCGAGACGTTCAAACAGCTGGATTGTCCTCAGGTCAAAATGTACAGTGCAGCCGTCCGGGTATGTATGGGCCCGGCCGGACGGCTGGCTCGAACCGCTCTGCCCGGCGGTTTTGTCCGAGCTCAGCAGCGATGGGATCCGGTCTGCCCAGGCGTAGTTGCCGATAAAATCGAGAACAGTGACGTACTCTTTGCCGCGGTATGTCCGCAGCCCGCGGCCCAGTTGCTGCATAAAGATGGTCGGCGATTCTGTCGGCCGCAGGAACATGACCATATCCAGTGACGGCAGATCCACACCCTCGTTGAACATGTCCACACTGAAGATGACGTCAAGTTCACCCCGGCGGAGTTTCTGAACTGCTGCGTTTCGGTCCTCGCTGTACTCTCCGGCGGGCTGACTGCAGACAGCAGCGGCCCGGACGCCTCTCTCCCGGAAGGCCGCCGCCATGTGCGCTGCATGCTGCACCGAGCAGCAGAATCCCAGTGCCTGCCGGGAGCCGTGCGCCTGGTAGTTCTGGAAGATGAGTTCGTCGCGCTTCCGGTTCTCTTCGTACGCCTCAGTGAGAGCGCGGCTGTCGTAGAAACCTCCGCGCCGGCGGACTGCCAAATAGTCCGTCTCGTCGTAGATGCCGTAGTAGTGGAAGGGCACGAGGGCACCGCGGTTGATCGCCTGCTGCATGCTGAGTTCATAAGGCACGTTGTAGTCGCAGAGCGCATATACGTCACGTCCGTCGAGCCGCTCCGGGGTTGCCGTCAGTCCGAGCAGAAATCGGGGCTTGAAATAGTCAAGAATTCTCCTGTACTGCCCCGACACAGCATGATGGAATTCGTCGATGACTACGTAGTCAAAATGATCGTGGGCGAAATAGTCCGGCTTCAGATAGCGGTCAGCCCCAAGCGTGGCGACAGACGCGCAGAGAATATCTGCGGCGATTTCTTTTCTGGTGCCGTCGAAGAAACCGATTCTGGAGTCAGGGCGCACAGTACTGAATGTCCGTGCCGCCTGCTCCAGAATCTCTGCCCGGTGGGCAACTACGAGAACACGACTGTAGTCTTTTGAATCAAAGGCCGCCAGGTATGTCTTTCCGACACCGGTGGCTACCTGGACCAGGGCCTTGTCGGCGCCTTCCTCCCGACTTCTCTGCAGTGCGTAGAGGGCCTCTATCTGCACACCCCGCGGCTGCACGAACGGCACAATACTGGTGCCCTGCCCCTGTTCCGGATTCCATTTCTGCAGGTCCCGCAGAACAGCAGGCCGGTGCCAGGATGAAGCATACCGGCGCAGGGCGTCATCGCTCAGTTTCAGTGCATGCTGCTCAAAAAGCTTCTCAAACTCGGCGCGGAAAGCATCAAAGCCTTCCGGGTCCTGCCGGCGTTCCAGCCGGTAGTTCCACTCAAAACCATCCGTCAGGGCGCTGCGCGACAGATTGGACGACCCGATATAGAGCTCGTTTTCATCCGGGGCGTCGTGGTAGAACATGTAGGCTTTGGGATGATACGAGCGGTCAGCAGCATGAATCATACGCAGGTCAGCAGCATCGCCCAGTTCCAGCTTCAGCCGGTAGAGTGCCGATGGTGATGTAATGCCAAGATAATCGCCCGTCAGAATACGGATAACGGCACCGCGATCTGCTGCAGCCCTGAGTCCGTCGAGCAGAAGCTCAAGCCCGGTTTCCATCAGGAAGGCGACATTGATGTCAACGCCGCGGGCCGTGCTGAGGCTGCGGGTCAGGGCACTGCTCAGCTGCGAATCCCAGCTGTCGCCGCCCAGGTAGGCATTGATACGCGCAGCCGTTCCCACTGATCTGCTGCAGATTTCTGCGTCTGGTTTTAACCGGATGCTGGGCAGATTTCCCAGCGCCAATACTCTTGCTAGCATAGACTTGTATTGCTTTGTTGCCCTGATACCAGCGTAATTGGCAGACAAGCTGGCAACGGCTCTACGCCTTCCCTTCCATCCGGCGCTGTCCAGGCTCCACTGAACGCGTGCCGGCACGACTGCTTCGCCCAAAGCTCGCTGACTATTGAGCGGCCTCGTCCGCGGCTCGCTGTCATCGTACAGAATGCCACTCTTGTGTCTGCCGGATAATCCTGCAGCCGTCCATAGCCGCCGACTGCCGATTTGCCGCAGACGATTGTCCCATACGGGCACCCTGCTGCCTTTGCCGCAGGCGGCGCCCCCTGAATTCAGCGGCAGGAACAAGACTGGATCCGTATGCCACGGGAGTCCGCAGATCTGCAACCGGCTGTCGCGGACATAACGTCAGGATGATGCAGATCTACTGTTTCAGCGACCCAGCGCCAGCGCTTCGGATGCCAGGCGCTGGGTCTCATCTGCCAGGTACAACGGAATATTCAGGAGTCCGTCGCGCAGCTGCAGATTCTGGCGCGAAAAACAGATTCTGAGAGCCGGATTGTGTCGTTCTGCATACTTCTGCAGGCTTGTGGCGCGTACCGCCCGGCTGGACTTCACTTCGACCGGCAGAATCTCGTTCTCGACCTGCACGAGGAAGTCGACCTCGTACGGCCGCTCTGCCCAGTAGCGCGGTACTGTTTCCAGCTGCGGCATGAGGGACTGCCGAACATAATTCTCGGTTATCGAACCCTTAAGCTCCACGTAGAGCCGGTTGTCCGCCAGCGCCTGTGCAGGCTGAATACCGGCCATTCTGCGCAGCAGTCCCACATCATGCATGTACAGTTTGAAAGAAGCTGGATCATCATACGCGGACAGTGGCAGTCTTGCCGCAGATGGAAACCTTGTGCACAAGTCCGGCGTCCGCCAGCCACTGGACAGCCGTCTTGTACTCCCGCGCACGTGCACTCGGTGCCACTGCAGCGTAGCGGAACTTTCGGTTGTCCTTCCCGAGCTGGGATGGGATTGTCTGCCACAGCGCTGTAATTCGCGGAGTGACCGCGCGGTCCGGGTGCCTTGAAAAATCACCCCGGTACATCTGCAGAATATCGGCGAGCTGCCGGTTAATCGGCTGCCAGAGCTGCGGGTCCGCAATGTTCAGGTCATGGGCTTCGCTCCAGGTCTCAACTGCCTCCGGCATGCCGCCGATGAGCAGATACAACTGGAGCCGTTCATCCAGTCTGCAGGCAAGTGCTTCCGGGACGACTCCGGTCACCGGAAGCGAATGGAGAAACTCCACAAGAGTTCCGTCACACTCCGGCCTGCAGGAATTCGGTGAAGGACATCGAATGCAGATATTCGATGTGCACTCTTCCCACAGGGAATGCTCCCGGCTGCGCCAGCATAACCCCGAGGAGCGAACCAGCAGCCGCTACATGATACTGCGGCGCATGCTCGCAGAAATACTTCAGGGAGCCAAGCGCTTCCGGGGACGCCTGAATCTCATCAAACACGATCAAAGTCCGTGCCGGCAAAACTGGCCGGCCGCGGGCAGCAGACAGAAGACGAACCAGCTCGTCTGGATTTTTGGTGCGAGTGAAAAAAACCCGGTTAGCCGGGTCCTCGTCCAGATTGTAGTAGGTAAGGTCCTCGTAGTGACGCCGGGCAAAATCCTCGAGGAGCCACGTCTTGCCAACCTGACGCGCTCCCTGCAGCAGGAGGGGCTTCCGCTTTGGGGACTCGGCCCATTCGGTGAGTTTCTGTGTCAGTGCACGCTCCAATGCAACCTCCTCCAGCACCGCGGAATTCATCCCGTACTGGGGCAAGTCTACCAAAATCTGAGCAAAACGTGAATCCATTCACGTTTCTGATGTGCAAAACGTGGCGAAAATCACGTTTTGCACATTATACAGATGATATCCATATACTCACATTTACTATCTTACATGCCCACCAACGTGAGCAGCACAGCTCGGCTCCTGGCCAGACCGCTCGCTGTCACGGCAACCCTTGTTTCTCGGGAAACTGGCGGCTGCTTGGGATGATCACAGCCGACATCGCAGCACGATCCCAAGCGGAAAAGCGCCGTACACGCCGGCTCCAGCCTGCACTGCATCTACAAAGCAATACCGTTTCAGCCGCTGACAGCGACAATCAGATACGCCTCATATGTCCAGTCAATAGAGGCATAGTCTTCACTGATCGCCTTTCCATAGAGCTGCTCCTGCCTGGCATACCAGGCAGGGTCCGGCTGCTCAGGAACTTCCTCGCCCCGGGAGAGCGCGAGCTCGGAGATGACCACCTGACGCGCAGACGGTCCCCGCCTGCCGAGGCCGCCCTCTGCCACTTCGATACCTGCATAGGATCCCCGGCGCATAAGGCCCAGACCAACAATTTCGCCGTCGCTGACCTGGCCGTCGCACAGACCCTGCGGCAGCTCAACCCGGCAGGTTACGCCAAGTCCTGGATATCTCCGCATAAGGTATGCAAGCTGTCCGAGCGCTTCTTCTGCGGAAAGGCCAAATCTGTTGAAAGTCTTCATATATTCACGCGCACTGCAAGCACTGACGATGCAGTGTCTCGCCTCCACTTCCAGTGGAGAATGAGGCATCTGCACTTTCCCGCAGGTTCCTCATGGTCATCCGCCAGGTCCCCGGGTCCCACCAGGACGAGCGGACTGCTCGCCGCGAACACTTCTTTGCCGAGAACTCAGATATCTGCCGGGTCCACTGCAGCAGAAGCGTTCTGGGCGTACAGCGCGGCACTCTTCCTAAGCCGCTCCGCCACCTCGTCCTGCAGGTCAGCCGGGGACAGGACCACCACTTCCGGCGCGTAGCTGTGGGCAAACTGTCGGATCAGCTTGCGGCTGGCCGAAATGACCGCCACCGGTCCCGCCTGCCTCTGCTCTATCTGAATGAAGCTGCCGAACGTATCGACCGCATCACCGATCCTGCCTGGAGTCAGCTGCAGCTCGGCCCGGATCACATCGCCGGAAAAGGCGTTATGCTGTTCCCAGTACTCGCGGAGATCCAGCCGTGCCCCACTCGGGCTGTCGAGCTCTTCGAGCGGACGGGCCGGCTGCTCTTCCAGAATCTGAATGTTCTGAACACGGTCAAGACGGTAGTGGATCAGATTATCATATTTGTCGTGATTGCAGATCAGATAGTAGCGCGTTCCGCACATCGCCAGCTGGTATGGACTGACAGTTTCCCGGCGCGGCTCGCCGGATTCGTCTGCCCGCACCTGAAGCTGCATGTCGGGTCCGTACTGCACATACTGCAGCGAAACCTTGCAGCCTTTCTGAATAGCCTCTTCCAGGAGAACCAGGTTCAGGAAAAAATGTGGATTCTCAGCACGGGGCACCCGGTCAAGCAGCAGCTCCCGCTGGTGGAAATACTTACTTCCCAGCCGCTTGAGCTGCTCCCGCATCTCCTTGCGGTAACTTACCGGCAGATGCTCGGAAAAAGCCACCATGTCGATCAGAAAGCTCAGAATCTCATCTGTGAACAGGTGCTTCATATAAAAGCCGCTGTGCGTCGTGTTATCCCGGCTCTCGTCCCCGAGGTCCGAACGGCTTCGCTTTGTCTCGTCGCACTCTATATCGTCCACCTCTGCCAGCAGACGGGTCAGGGCACTGCGGACAGCCCTTGGTCCCGCCGTCTCACCGCGGCGGGCAAGACAGTCCTGGATAGCCTTCTGTGTCAGACGGTGGTTTTCATCTGTCTCCTCGAGCAGTATACGCAGTATCTTTACATCCAGTGAGCCTGCCATTTTTCCTCCAGGTACGGTACCAAAACTGACTGCGCAGCGGTCCGGTCCAAAATCTGGGAACGCCGGTTTCCGTCCGGCACAGTCGGTCTGCCAAGACGTGCAGAGTCTCCGCCTCCAGCAGAGTGCCAGGTGTGCGCGACCAAAACCACTTGGCAAGCCGGCATGAGCCGCTCTGGCAGCAGTTCTGGAGAACATGATGCGTCCGATTCCCCACATTCATTATACAGCCAAATGAACTGCCGCGGCCGCAACAGCAATTGCAGGAAACTGCAGACGACATCAGCAGACATCCGCTGCACAGGTACTCAGACATCCGGGTGCTCTTCCCGGTACTGCCTTGCTGCGGCTTTCCGCGAATGCAGTCCAGAAGCGCCCGCTGGGGCAGAAATTTCTCTTTTTGTTGTTTTTTCCTGTTTTATGCGGGTATATATACTTCAGAACAAATTGCGAGACGCGAGATGCCCGATCGCAGGCAGACGCCCCGCAGGCACACGACAAAAGGAGCTTGAAGATCATGGCAGATAAAGAAGCAGCAATCGCAAAGGCAGAGGAAATCTCCAAGAATATCAAGGAATATGCCGCCGGCAAGAAGGAGTTCACGCTTCCGGAAGTTGTTCCGGGCTGGGACGAAATGGATCCCAAAGAACGCGAACTGGTCGGCCTGGAATTCCATGACCGCATTGTCAAAGACGGCAAGAATCCCGAGATCAAATTCAAGGGAAAAGACGGAAACAATACGGACGTCTACACACTGGACTGACGCCGCAGCCTGATAGAAGAGGCCCGAGAGGATTCGGACCTCTTTTTTGTTGGCGTCAATACGTCATGAGACTCAGCTTCCTGCGCGGCCGCCGTTTCTACAACCCACGCCAGGGTTCGTCACACGGTCAGGATGCTGGGATGGGACTGTTCAGATCGATGCCATACGCTTCGAGCAATTTCAAGAAATGGGTCACCCTCTGCTCACCGGCCTTCCTCCGTTCCTGTTCCGCGGTTATCTGCTTTGTTATACCGACGGGCGATGAAATCTGCCAAAAGCTCATTAAAACCGCTGCTTGAGAAGGGTGATTCTAATCGCAACAGTTCTGTATACTGTGAGTGTGAGATGAACAGGAGGATCATCGCAGTGATACAGAACGGCAATGATGAACGCCAGATCACAGAAAAGGACACTATCGCCATCATAATCGCGGGAATTATTCAGTTCCTGCAGCTGTTTGTTCCTGTAACGCTGGCGAAGCGTCTGCCTGCAATCCTTCTGCTTGCTCTTGGTGTTCCTTATGCTCGCACATTTCCTCTGTAGCAGGTCCAGCGCACCGATGCGCGTCCGCTTAGGTACACCGAGCGCGTCCGAATGTCCGCACGAGCTTCTGTAACCGCTGGAATACATCTCGGCCCGAGTCACAGAATAACGGAACCGAAATCCCTTACGGCCTGATCTGCGACGATATCTAAATCTTGCATAACGTCATATATTGAGCGCGTATATGGCACCTGAAAATGGTCGCAAACAAACGGAATTTTTAGCTCGTTGAGCTGATCTGTCCCAGCAAGTGGCCCTTGAGTTACTTCATCAGTCACAACAGTACACTGCGGATTTGCTATAGCAGCCGCGATAATCCACGGGTCAGCCACTTTCTCAGTATTGTCCCACTGCCTTTTGGCTTTGGATTTGTAGGGTCCATGTTTAATAAACTCTGCAACCAATTGCAGACTGTCGAAAATCTGCTGATCACTGTGCTCATCGTAGGCATATGGCTCAACATTCGTGCGTGACCATTTGGAGATGAACCTTTCGCGTTCCGCTTGTTCAGACCTCATTGTCTTCCAGATTAACTCATTAGAGACTATCTTGAGGACACAGATACGACCCTCCCTAACGTGAACAGCGAGCTCATTCCAGAACGTAATACTTCTGTCTGGATGATAAAACTCATTAGATGCCCTGATTAGCATATTCGTATCGATGAGGTATCGCGTAGTTTTATCGATCATATGCGTGAATCCCTGCCGCTCTTAGCAGACCAAAGAAGCTATTACTGGTGGTGTCTGTAAGACGAAAAGCCTCCGTATATGTCGTCCTCCCATTGGCTATACTGGCTGCAACCATCTGCACGAAACGCTTCGACAGCCGGAATTGTTTTATTACGCTCGGATCTATTGCTCCGCCACCTTTTTCTTTCCTTTTATGAAACTCTGCTTTTTTTTTCGCTGCCTCACTGATTGCCTTTTTTTTTGCTGCCAATTCCACATCCTTGTAGGCAGCTAAGGATATATATTTCCTGTCCAGTGCACGACGTGCAACTACAACCATGCTGCATTTGTAGTACGAAGACACGAGTTCATCACAGGCCGCAACAATGCTTCTACCGCTGATCGCTCGCGCCCAGACTTCAGCAAAATTTCTGGACGGCACAAGAATCTCAGCGGTAACTGCATTACAGAGCCGTTCTTCTTGACGCCGAGACTCCTTGAGTTCTGGCGAACTACCGCCGTTAAAAAGATCATCGCTGCCAATACATATATGCACAAATTCATGAATGAGAGAGAATATTTGGGCACCTATGGTGTCGTTAGCGTTTATGAAAACTACCGGTGCCTGATCATCGCACATGGCAAATGCGCGGAATTCTTCTACTAAAAGTGGCCGGCTATGATGACCGACGCTGGTACCTAAGATAACCGTAACACCTAACGCTCCCATTCGATCGCGCAACTCGGAGAGAACAGTGGAATACGTTTTACGGTCGTGAAACCAGAGAGACTTTAGCCCCAGGGAATTCCTGATCTGCTGGGCTGCCACTATGATACTGTCCTTTGCGGAAATGCTCCCTACAATTTCCAACGGATCCATATCATCAGCAGTACGTTCATTTCTAATCCAATCCTGGATCCACTCCATTCTGGTTATAGTATCGATCAACTCACGGCTGGGATTCCCAGGCAGAGCCGAATCCACCGTACGATATTGCATAAGAGGTAGATCTTCTTCAGGTGGCGTGGCAACCAAAAAGTAACTTACTGGAATGTGAACGCGTTTGCTCAGGGCTTCCAACTGCTTAAGAGTGATTTCTTTTTCGCCGCGCAGGTAAGCGAGATCGCGATTCCTGTCTTCTTCCCTAATTAAGTTGAGATCTATGTGATCCAACATCCAACGGCTTACCTCCGGGGTGAGCTTCTTTACTGTCACAGACTGCGCCATCTGCCATGACCTCCTTTCCTCTAAAAAATGTACCATCGTGTTGCAAATCGGTAAAGGTACTATACTGACGGTCGACAAGATCTGCCTTCGAATCGCGCAGCCCCGGATTTGAGGGCAGAAGAAGCTACGACAAGTTGGCAGATGTTACAGCTCGCCAGTATATGTCATCTAGCTGCTTTGTTTTGTCACCCAGTTCCGTGATGATTCTGTTCATCATCAGGCCGATGTTCTTTACCTGCTGCACAGTTTCCCCTCAATGAACACGCAACCGCCCTCTTCCTGGGCAGTGGAGACTTGTTGCGGCACAACAGCTGCGGCTATGCCGATTAGATTGCCGGGATGGGGCTGTCTGGATCGACACCGTGCGCTTCAAACACTTTCCGCAAATGAGCCACTCTCTGCTCAGCTGGGCCGGCCTTCTGCTTAGCGACCATCCTCAATTCCTGTGCTGCGGACAGCTGCTTTGATTTGTTATCCAGTCCGTGCTGATTCTATCCATTATCAGGCCGGTGTTCTCTACCTGCTGCACAGTTTCCCCTCTAGGAACATGTAACCGCCCTCTTCCCGGACAGCGTAGACTTGTTACAGCACAACAGCTGCGGCTATGCCGATCAGGTTGCTGGGATGGGGCTGTCTGGATCGATGCCATGCGCTTCGAGCAGTTTCAACAAATGAGTCGCCTTCAGCTCAGCGGCCTCGGCTTTCTGCTCAGCGGCTTCGACTTTCTGCTCAGCGGCTTCGACTTTCTGCTCAGCGGCCTCGACTTTCTGCTCAGCGGCTTCGGCTTTCTGCTCAGCGGCCTCCCTCCGATCGTGCTCCGCGGTTAGCTGCTTCGTTGTGTCGTCCAGCTGCTTTGTTTTGTCATCCAGCTCCGTGATCATTCTGTCCCACATCAGGCCGACATTCTCTACCTGCTGCATGGCTTCGCCTCCTTCTTGTATTTTTCTGAATATCTCCCTGCCCCCGTATACGGCACTGAACGTGTCGCGAACTACCTCGGTAGCATCTTTGAGTATATTGTAAGCCTCGAGAATCCGCTCTGCTTTCGAAATCAATTCGTTCTGCATCACTTTCGCAGCTGCAAACATGGCCGTATTGTCCGAATTTTCGTATGTCCCCGCGTAGCTGCTGATGTCCAGCAGATGAATGCTGAAATCGGCTGCAATCTTCCGGATTTTTTCCGGTATCGCCGGGTTAAACATCTCAGAGACGGAAAGCGGACCTGTCCACGGTTCACTGCCATAATACACGACCAGCACCACAATGGGCATCAGATAGTCCGTCGGCTTCAGACGGGAGAGATATTCCGCGCCCGTCTTGTACGGCTTCTCTGCTCTGCTGCCTTCCTTGGCTGCCTTCCGTTCCTGGTCGTGCGCCATGGAGTACGCATGCCACTGCTGCCAGTAATCGATCGCGGAGGACAGCATGATCCGCAGCGGCATCGCATAGTGCACTTCCATCTGGTTTTCCGCAGCGCAGACCACACATAAGGTTTGCTCGTCATCTCCCGTCCTGTAAAGACGTGTGAGATCCCGAAGACGGGTGAGTCCCAGTTTTTCGCCTTCCTGCTCCACGATGGCGTTCACCTCTGTATTGTCCGGAGCAAACTGATCCGCCTTGAAGTAATTCCCGCCGCCAAACAGACCGGCATTCTAAAGACCCGCGTAATGCGCATTATCCTGGAAATAGACCTTGAGAGCCTCATCCGCAGAAAGCTTTGCCATTCCAAAATGCCTCCCGGAAGAGCATGCTGATCAGAAACTTATTACGGCATAATTATACGCATTGGGAAATAAAATGCTAAGCACCTATGGGAAGCGCCGGTGAACATCTTATGCGGTCTTAAAAGCGACGCATTCATTTCTGGCCGACTTCGTCATCACGTTCTGTTCCCAGGTGTCTGCCGGTCGCGCCGTACAGTCTGCCGCTTTGCGGGCTCTGGATTCTGTGCGCTCTCGATCCACTTTCAGCCAGCGCTGCCGGCGGTTCATCTGCTGGTTTCTTGCGTGCCGGTCCTGCACCACACAGCAAAGCGCCAGTTAGCGCCTGCAGCAGCCTGGCATACAGCAGACCGTCTCTTTTCCGGGATGTTGCATGGAGCGGCACAGGTCTGCCGAAATCGCTGACAGGCCAGAAGAGTACACCAAAGTTCCTTACTGGCGCCCGGAAAGGGCGTACCGTTTTTCCGGTGCGATTCTCTCCCGCCTTCCGTCGTACCTCAGCGAAAAAGGTTTCTTGCCCTTCTCTGCTGCGAGGCCGTATAATGATCTTGTTTTTCGGCCCCCGGTGCGGGGTTCCTGTCAGAAAGGGATTGCATGATTATAGATATTACCATGGAGCTCAGTGAGCGTACGCCGGTGTACGCGTCGGATCCGCACGTTCAGCTGCGGAATCATACGACGCTCGAGGAAGACGGGTACGCCGTGAGCAGTATGGCGATGGGTTCTCACAGCGGCACGCATGTGGATGCTCCCTGCCACATGGTTCCGGGCGGCGGTTCGGTCGTGGATATTCCGCTCGATACCCTGGTCGGTAAGTGTCTGGTTGTGGACGTACGTGAGATGCGGATCCCCCGTACCACCAAGAGAGTGCTCATCAAGGGCAACACCGGAAGGGACTGTACACTCAATGTACGCCAGGCGGAGGCACTCCTGAAAATGGGCGTGGAGCTGATCGGCACAGACGGACTCTCTATCGGAGATGACGAAGTGCATAAAATCCTGCTTGAGGCACAGTGTGCGGTTCTTGAGTGCCTGGATCTGGGACGGGCAAATCCGGGCGGGTATTTTCTCTGTGCGATGCCGCTCAAGGTAGACCTGGACGGCGCTCCGGTGCGGGCATGCCTGCTCCCGCTGACTGAGGAGTAAATGCGCGCTGCCCTGCGTTCCGGCGCTCTGCCCGCCGCTGCCGGCATGGTCCTGATTGTGCTGGGACTGCTGGTCCTCCTTGTGGAGACGGCCGCTTTTGATCCCGGCTATTATGAGAGTGAGTACACCAAAAACGATACGGCTTCTTATGTCGGCGTGAGCGAGGAGACTCTCGATGAGGCCACCGGTGTTCTGCTTGACTACCTGCAGGACCGCCGGGATGATCTCAGTCTGCAGGTCGAAACGTCCGCTGGGCAGCGCGAATACTATAATGAACGTGAGAAGCTGCACATGGTGGACGTCAAGAGCCTCAACCTGGGAGCGGTGACGTTCATGTGGATCGCGCTTGCTGCCGGCGGAACCCTGCTTGGAGCATCCTTTGCCGCAGCGCATGAAAAGTGGCGGGTCTGCCGGGCCTGCTTTTTTGCCGTCCTCGGCGTTCTGGCCGCCTTTTTCCTGATTGGCGCTGCCGCAGCGGCAGATTTCACCAGTTTCTGGATTACATTTCACAAGGTCTTTTTCACGAATGACCTGTGGACCTTCGATCCCCGCAGCTCGCTCCTCATCCGTATGTTTGAGGAACAGTTCTTCTTTGACCTCGTGGCCCGCATCCTGCTCTGGTTCCTGGCTGCCTGCTTCGTGATGCTGGCAGCTGCGTTCTGGGGGTGGAGACGCGGCCGCCGAAAGGAGCCAGCCGATGCGCATACTCGGCATTGAAACGTCCTGCGACGAAACGGCTGCCGCTGTCGTAGAGAACGGACGGCAGGTTATTGCGGAAGCCGTGTACTCCCAGATTCCCCAGCACGCCTTCTACGGCGGCGTAGTGCCGGAAGTGGCGGCACGCGCGCACGCAGCCAAGCTGCCGGTGATCGTGCCCCAGGTCCTGGAAGAAGCCGGCGGAAATATAGATGCGGTGGCCGTCACGTACGGTCCCGGTCTTGTGGGTGCGCTGGTGACCGGTATTGCCTTTGCCAAGGGTCTTGCCTACGCCCTGCAGCGGCCGCTGATTGGCGTGGACCATATAGCCGGGCACATTGCTTCGCTGTACCTTTCCCACCGCAGCCTGCGGCCGCCGTTTGTCTGCCTGGTTGCGTCCGGTGGCCACACAGAAATTGTGCAGGTCCTGTCGCATGATACGATGCAGATTCTGGGAACAACTCGTGACGACGCGGCCGGCGAAGCCATAGATAAGGTGGCCAGACGCCTGGGTCTGCCGTACCCTGGCGGACCGCATCTCGAGGAGCTGGCCGAACACGGCCACGCCGATGCCTACGATGTGCCGCAGAGCTTCCGCGGTCAGGATCATCTGGACTTTTCGTTCTCCGGTCCGAAAACCGCGGTTGTCCACCTGCTCGAGAATATCGGGGATACGGAGGCTGTACGCGCCGATGTGGCGGCTTCTTTCCTCGAGAGCGTGGTCGAAGTGCTCACGGCGAACACGGCGAAAGCCTGCCGTGAGACCGGCGTGCACAAAGTCTGTCTTGCCGGCGGCGTCAGTGCCAATCACCAGCTGCGTAAGGCAATGCAGCAGATGGCGGACAGGGAGGGGCTGCAGCTGTTCCTGCCCGATCCCAAATACTGCGGCGACAACGGCGCCATGATTGCCTCGGCCGCCTATTTTGCCCCGGCGGGTCCGACCGGGCGGCCGCTGTTTCTGAACGCTGATCCAGGAGCTGATCTTGACGAATACCGACACCAGGACTGATCTGTTCAGCCCGAAGCTCGACATAAACGAGGCCTCGCAGCTGCCAGCCCTGACGCTTGCTTACGTTGGGGACACGATCTGCGACCTGTTCGTGCGCACGCGCCTTGTCCTTTCCCAAAACGGCGATGTAGGCAGCATGCACCGCCAGAGCAGCGCCTTGGTGAACGCCAAAAGCCAGGCAGTACTTGCCCGCGACCTCATGGACGAGCTGGACGGTCTGGAAAAAGACGTCTTCATGCGCGGCCGTAATGCCAAGAGTAATACTGTCCCGAAGAATATGAGCATTGCAGATTACCATCATGCGACTGCACTGGAGGCACTGATAGGGTTTCTGTATCTGACGGGGCAGCTTACGCGGGCAGAAGAAATCCTGCAGCGGCTCGAGCCGGCAGAAAAAGACGAGGAAGCGGGCGGCTGACGCAAAAAACCGGGTGCGGGGCTGATTGGAGTGCGCCCGGCGTCTTCTTACGGACTGACCTGTGCACCAGGAGTCGCACGCGCATCTTATACGCAATGCAGGGTAGACTGTACTGGCAATGGCGCGCTGCTGACCACTGCGAACGGCCGCCGGCACGGCAGGTGCGGCCTTGCGGATTCTGCCGGACCTGGGTTTCTGCCGCTTGAAGCTGTGCGAAGGCAGCTGCAGCTTTTATTCCGCAGAGAAGAACGGCGCATGCACCGCATGAGCAGATACGGACTGCCCGGCTATAGAACGTCATCGCCAGTGCCGGAAACTGCACACACGGCTCTGTGTGCTTACGCGGCGGCGGATGCTGCGATCAGACGGGAAACGCTGCCAAGGAGTGTTTTGCTGCGGCTGCGCTGGGGGCTGATTATGCCCGCGGGCAGGCGGTTAACAATATATCCGGTACAGTTTTTCTACGTCCGGATCTCCCGCCGCCTGCCAGGCGGCACTTTTCTGCGGCCGGCAGCGTCCAATAGGATGCAGGGAAGCCTGCCTGGATGCACAGCATTGGAGGCGGGAGACAGCTGAAACCGTATGTATCTACGAGACTGATGGGAGCGGCGCCATTTCCGCGGCCGCGCTGGGAGCGATGAAAGAGAACGCGCAATACATTATTGGCCGCAACAGCGTCCGCGAGGCGCTCAGGGCAGGCGAACAGATAGATAAGCTGCTGGTGGTGAACGGGCAGACAGACGGCTCCATAAAAGAACTCATCAACATGGCGCGGCGCAATAAGATCATTGTGCGGGAGATAAGCCGCTACAAGATGGATGAGATCTGTGCCGGCATGGGTCCGGACGGCACAACCGGCAACCACCAGGGCATAGCGGCGCAGGTGCCGGCGTTCCGGTACAGTGACCTCGAAGACATCTTTAACCTGGCTGCCGAGAAAGGCGAGGATCCGTTCGTCATCGTTCTCGACAATATCCAGGATCCCCAGAATCTCGGCGCGATCATCCGCAGCAGCGAAGCGCTCGGTGCGCACGGGGTGATTATTGGCAAGCACCGCTCTGCGTCCCTGACACCGGCGGCCTTCAAGGTTTCGTCCGGAGCTGCGGCACATATCCCGATCGTCAAGGTGACGAACATTAACCAGACGCTCGATGAGCTCAAGAAGCGGGGTATCTTTGCCGCGGCCGCCGACATGGGCGGTCAGCCGCTCTCAACGGCCAACTTAACGGGCGGTATCGCCCTCGTGATCGGTAACGAGGGCAGCGGCGTCTCCAAGCTTACCAAGGATCTGTGTGATTTTCTGGTGCGTATTGAGATGAGCGGCAAGACAGAGTCGCTGAATGCCGCCTGTGCTGCCAGCATCCTTATGTATGAGAAACGGCGGCAGGACCTGGTAAGTCTGTAGGCTTGAATCAAGAGACAATAGGCGCGTCTGCCTCGTTCTTTCTTTGCCTGATCCTCGTGGTTGGCGGCCAGGACACGGCCTGTACGCGGGGCAGCGGCGCGGTAAGCGAATAGATATGCAGGGTCAGCCTGAGCGCATGCCGGAAGGCAGAAGACGCTCGGAGCTGACTTTCTTTCTGCCCAGAGAATGCTGGTAACACTGACGGTGGGATACACAGAGCTGGAATATGTACGGCAGACTGGCGGCATGGTTTCGAACGGGCTTAGCGGGAAAAGCAAATGACGTCAGGGCGTTTCCGTGTGGGTCTCTTGGCTTGAGCTGCCCGGAGCAGATGTGGTCTGGGCTGGCACCAAGAATGTACTCCGGCAGGGGAAAGTCTGCATATGAAGAGGGGTGCAGAGCAGAAGAGATATCTTCGTCATGCGCTCCGGATTCTGAGGTCGATTTCTAGGTACTGCGGGCCAGGTCTGATCCGGTACTTGCAACTCGGCTGAATGAAAAGCCTAGTCAAAGACGGGGCCAGAAGCGGAGCAAATAGGCATTGCTGCGACATAGGAAGCGAAGCTGGTTTCAGCGGCTCAAGTCTTATACAAGAAGAAATCTGAGCAGAGGAGAGGCCTCCATCAAGCGCTCGGTATCCTGAGATGTACGCGAGCAATCAGGCCGGCAGCCTGACTTCAGGACGGGACGGTACGCGCCGCCTGGAAACCTTCCCTGCAAAGAGCATCCGTTCGTTTCGACGCCGCATACTGCCCATGCCAAAGCAAGTGCCTCGGAGAGACGATGAGGCGGCAAGCAGAATGCGCTACGCAAGCTGCGACGCGACTGCTGCGCAGGCGGCGCAAGTGTTTTAGGCGTGATTCTGGTGCCGTTGGGTGCGGCACCCATGCGAACTAGGGATCCGTGTCCGAGCAAAGGGAATTGTGGGCGGAGGCCGACGCGTCCTGCTGCTAGCGAGAAAACCGCTGCGAGAAAGCAGGATCTGCCGCCGCGCAGACCTGTTCAGATTCAGGCGCAGTGAGTGCGGCCTGCTCCGCTGTCGTGGAACATACATTGCTGCTGAACGCTGCTGATCACTTCTGAGTGCTGAGCTGAACAGTAATCCGATCCCGTTCGAAAATATGAACCAATGTTAATTATTAAACAGTTTAACAGAAACCGTGTTAATTTTCGGAGATTTTAACACAATCAACGAAAATTTGACCTCCGAGCAAAGGAAAAATGCGATTATGTTTTATTCCCGTATTGAATCATTTAGCTGACGCGTTTATATTAGTTCTTGGAGAGAGACAACAAGTCTTCAGTGGATCTGGGTTACCCTGCTTGGCCTTTGCTAAGAGGCCCAAGGCACATTGCTTTGGTAGCAGAGGGGCAATCCGCGCCATGCGGACACTGACTTGGTTGGGAAAGCAGCCAAATTCCCCGTACCTTTAAGGAGCACTCTGCACGGAGTCTCCATTGCTTGACCGCCACCAAGCAGGGTATCCCAGATTCATTGGAGCAACAAAAGGAGCCGTAAGGCTCCTTTTGTTGTGTCGATTTTGAGTAGGCATTCAGTGCAAGAAGATCTCGAGTACGGGGTGTCGGTTGTAAACTAGTGCTCAGTACTGTACAGATACGGTGCGTTTGTTGAGTACTCCCTGCTGATTGCAGAGCCAAAGCTTAAGAGCCAGCATAAACTGAATTTGTTGTGTACTGAGCGCTAGAATCAAAAGAGACATATGCATATAAAGTTTTGACGGAAAGTTCCATCAAAGAGTCTCTTCTAACAATTGGCTGGTGCGCTGGTAGATGTTGCGCTTTGTGCTTCTTGTATGACTTAGCGCTGTTGGCCGAGGTTCGCCGTGTATCCTGCCCATACTGTGGATGAATTTCTGTCTAGATTGTTGAGATAACCCAGTCAGCAGCTGGTGGGACCTGTAAAGGAGAAGAAACGCATGGATAAAGTCTTCGGCATGCCTCCTGTCGCCTATAGAAAACTGTTCTATGCGAAGAACTATTCTGTCTACTGCATTGAGGAGGGAAGCAATCCAACTAAAGCGATGTGTCTCGACCCGGAACCGTCGGGGTCTCGCCAATGCAGATTTTGCGGCAGAAGTGAACCGGACGTTTCATTCGACAAAGAGGCGCATGCGGTTCCAAAGCTTATTGGAAATTACTTCCTCTTTTCTAAAACTGAGTGCGATGAGTGCAACGCTTTTTTTGGACGAACGGTGGAACGGGACCTAGCGAATCATCTGGGTGCTGCACGCGTCTTGCTGGGAATCACGCCGAAGAATAGAAATCTAAAATACGGGTCGGGAGACAGAGAAGTCTATTTGGAGCGTCAAGAAGGCTGTGTGAAGTTGATTCCCGCTCCACGCTATGCGGGCTTGATCGTTGACCCTGAAAGGCAGCGGATAGAGCTATGTATGAAAAGTCCGAAGTATTCGCGATCGAAAGTGTACAAGGCATTGGTTAAGATGGCACTTTCACTTCTGCCTCTACCAGAGATGAGCCACTTCCAGGACACAGCTGCATGGCTTCTAAGCTCGGGCAGAGAATGCTTGGACAACAATTTCATCAATTATCAATGGATGAGTGAGCGCTTCGTTCCTCGAGCAAGACCACGGCTTGCTTTTGTTATGTTGGTACGCAACGCCAATGCGCCCACTTTTCTTCCATATTATATGTTCGTTGCCGCAATTGGTTCCTTGGTGTTTCAGATTGCTGTCCCGTGCACTGAAAAAGATCGCAATGAGTTTGACGCCACAATTCTGCAAGTAGCCTATCCGCATGTTGTTGAGTCCAGCCCATATGCAACTGAAATAGTGAGCACTATGAAAGATATGAGATCAGACATAACAACGAACGGCATGGAGCGCTTCGTGTATAACTATATCGCCGCGGAGGACTGTCCCAAAAGCAAGTGGACTGAATAGTCGACAACTTGTAGGGCCGCTAGTAAAATTGCTTGATGCACAATACAAGTCATTTTCAGTGCTTTGTGTGTACGCTGAACAGTGCTTGTGTGCTTTCCATAGAAATAGTTCGTTCATTAGGTCGACAACGCAACGGGCCTAGTCAAGATACACAGTATCATTGGAAGTTGCATGAAAGGTCATGCGCAGCATCTTTGCCTCAGTACACTCGGCATCCGAAACCGGAGGAGCAGCACGATAGCGGCTAGAGTCGGTGTCTTGAAAAAGCGCGACTGAAGAGGATCGGGGAGTCTTCTGGACTGGAGTCTTTTTGGGCACCAGCAATACTCCTTTAGTCAAGACAGCGATACTCAGCATCTGTTGTCTGTTCAAGTTGATTGAGATGAGTGGTCACAGAATCCTCTCATGAAGTACTGGACGTTACGCCTTAACGGGAATATTTGATTGTGACGTCGTGTATCAACTCGACCCACCTCTGCGGCTGTGTTGAACGTCTTGGATTTCGCTGGTATTATGTGCGTTGAAGCGGCACGGACAAGTGAAAGTCCGGGTGCCAGGAAAGGAATCACACACTATGTCAGATGCAGTTGAGTCCGCAAAGAACCAGATGACGTCAGAGGGCGTCCGCGAGCTCGAAGAACGGCTCGAACGCCTCAAAACCGTAGATCGTCCGGCGGTTGCGGATGAAATCAAGGAAGCCAGGGCCTACGGGGACCTTTCAGAAAATGCGGAGTATGACGCAGCCAAGGAAAAACAGGCGAAGATCGAAGGTGAGATCAGCAACCTGGAGAAACAGCTGCGCAATGCTGTTGTGGTTGATGAGGAGGGAGTGGACTCCCAGCTCGTGAATGTCGGCACGTACGTCCGTATTCTGGACAAGGAAACCGGCGATGAGGAAGAGTACCGGATTGTAAGTTCAGCAGAAGCCGATCTTGCCAGGGGTAAACTTTCCAATGAGTCGCCTGTGGGTGCTTCCCTGCTCGGCAGAAAAGCAGGCGCTACCGTCAAGGTGGATGCCCCGGGAGGCGCTATCCGCTACAAGATCCTGGAGATCAGCAAAAAGCCATTTGACGCAGCTGAAGCCTGAGCTTCCTGCCGCTTCAGGCGGTCGCTCTGCTTCACAGGAGACGGCCGTCTGCGTGGGAGCAATCCTGAAGCCGCTGGCTTAACCGTTTGTGTGTGCTGTTTGCGCCGCTGTACTTGCCGCTCCGAAACCCTGCGGACTTGTGCAGCCCGCAGGGTACCTGCAATTCGCAAGCCGGCGGCTGACGCACCCCGCATAAGAGAATCCCGGAAAGGAGAGCATCCCGCCATCAGTCTGGGATGCATACTGATGCCAGAAAAGACGCCGAACGAACAGCCTATGCAGGAGATCCTGCGTCTTCGCCGCGAAAAGCTGCAGACCCTGAAGGACGAAGGCAGGGATCCGTACACGGTCCGCCGCTACAACAAGACACATGATGCCGAGGAAATCAAGGAAAATTTCCAGGAGCTGGAAGGCAGCAAGGTATCTGTTGCCGGACGGATCATATCCAAACGGGTCATGGGTAAGGCCAGTTTCTTCCACATTCTCGACGGTACCGGTCCTATTCAGATCTATGCCCGCCGGGATGTCATGGGCGAAGAACCCTATGCTGCCTACAAGAAGCTGGATATTGGCGACATTGTCGGCGTCGAAGGCGAGGCATTTCAGACCAAAGCCGGTGAGATCTCGGTCAAGGCCGATACTGTAGAGCTGCTCGCAAAGTCCCTCACACCGCTGCCGGAGAAGTGGCACGGACTGAAAGATACAGATCAGAGATACCGCAAGCGGTACCTTGACCTGATCGTCAATCCGGACGTCCGCAGCACGTTCTACACAAGAAGCCGTATTATTAAGGCAATCCGTGACTTCATGGATGAGCGCGGCTTTATTGAGGTGGAGACCCCAATTCTGCAGGATAAGGCAGGCGGAGCTGCTGCACGGCCGTTTGAGACGCATCATAATACGCTGGATATCGACATGTTCCTGCGGATTGCGACTGAGCTGCACTTGAAGCGCCTCATTATCGGCGGCTTTGAAAAAGTGTATGAGATCGGGCGGATCTTCCGCAACGAGGGGATGGACCCGAAGCACAATCCGGAGTTCACGACGATTGAGCTGTACGAGGCNTATGCGGACTATCACGACATGATGGACCTGTGCGAGGATCTGTTCTGCTACTGTGCAGAGAAGGTACTGGGTACGCTCGAGCTGGATTACCAGGGTGAGCACGTCTCTCTGAAGAAACCCTGGCGACGGATCTCTATGACGGATGCTGTGCGTGAACAGACCGGTCTTGACTTCAGTTCTTTCACCTCGGATGAAGAAGCGCAGGCTGCCTGCCGGGAACGCGGCGTGCAGTTTGAAGGNTCTCCGGCCAAGGGAGACCTCCTGAATGCAGCNTTTGAGCAGTACGTAGAGGATACGCTCATTCAGCCTACGTTCATTTACGACTATCCCGTGGAAGTATCGCCGCTGACCAAGCGCAAACCGGAGATGCCGGAGCTCACAGAGCGTTTCGAGCTCTTTATTACGGGTCGGGAGCTTGCAAATGCTTTCTCCGAGCTTAACGACCCGGATGATCAGGAAGCGCGTTTCCGCGACCAGGCCCGCCGCCGGGAAGCCGGCGATGAAGAAGCCAATGTCATGGACGAGGACTTNGTTGAGGCTATGCGCTACGGCATGCCGCCAACAGGCGGCATGGGNATAGGCATAGACCGGATGGTGATGCTGTTCACGGACAGCTTCTCTATCCGCGATGTGCTTCTTTTCCCAACCATGAAGCCGCAGACGCAGCCGGCCATGTCAGACGGCGGCAAAATGAGTGCGAACAACAAACTGAGCGGCAGCGAAANCACCGNCCAGTAAGAGAAAGAATAANCGGNAGAGGCCGCATCACAACGTGATGCGGCCTCTGTGCGTCTCTGCNGTGGAATGAAGCGTGCCCCTTTGTTGCNGCCGGCGCTGGGCCATGACGGGCGTTCCCAAGCGGCCGGAAGATGCCCGAAGCTGCAGTATGCGGACCGTCTGTCAGGAGCAGCATCCGCCCGGAGCGNGAGCAGCAGACGCGGGCGGATNAGTCGGACATCCGCGGAACCGAAAGCAGACGCTTCTCAACGGCGAGAAGCTCAGCGAAACGCATTCCCGTGTCCAGCATCTGATAGTAGGTGCTGCTCGAGATGTGCAGAGCCTGCTGGATGGCGCGTGGGCCCCGGTGCTTCCGGAACCTCTGCTCGAGGATCTTCCCGATGATGTGTGTGCTGTACTCGTGAAAAGTCTCCTTGACGACGGATACCCAGCCGAAAACTTCAGAGCACATGTCATCCATNGCGATGACGGNGTTCTCAGTGGGATTTCCGGGACCGTGCTGTACNCAGACTTCCGGCGTGCTGCGGTGCCAGGCGAAGTCGGCGCGAAGCTCTTCGCAGAGCTCCGCTTCAGCGTCCATATGCTTGAAGTGATGCTCGACGATNTGACGCATCTTCTCCACGGAGCTGATGCTGCGGCCTCCCGGACGACCGCTGCGGGGCGGTCTGGTAATGCGGCCNGCAGAANTAGCCCGGTTTGCATGCTCGATGCAGCGNTTCAGAACTGCCGGGGCGTTNGCCGGATCCGGCATAGCGATCTGCTCGTACGGAATGCCNTNCTGCAGATTTCGNCCAGACGATTTTGCCGCCTTGGGATGCGCGTCCTGACTGCTGTCACCCTCACCGGAGGCAGAAGCGCGGGGGGATNCCTCTTCTGCTTCGCGTGCACAAGCATCCGATTCCTGCACCGTGTCCGCAGNCTGCTGCGAAACTTCATCGGGTTTTCCTGCTGCAGCCTGTGATGCANGCAGGTCATTTGATTTCAACATATACTTCCTGATTTCCTTTCTTCCTGTCGCGGTTTGAACCGCTCGGACGCGGTCCTTGCCGCTTGCTGCCTGTGCCTGANGCGCAGGCAGCNTAGANCTTGTATNCGAGCCNTNNCTNTNAGCTCGCTGCCAGACTGAAGGTCNTNNCNGCCTGACTGTTTTGCGGTTCTTTTGTGTTGTATAGTGATGCCTGCGTCTTTGTTGGGAGAGTGTGGTGCCTGCNCATGACTTAGGCAGGTACAANTCCCAGTTTGGCGTGCGGGCTGCGCAAACAGATGCGGTACAGACGGCTCTCTGCCTTCCAGAACTGAACGGCAGCAGAAGGTCCATAGTCACAGCGGGAATGGCTCCTGAGCACGGCAGTAAAAACCTCGGGGAAGCTGCTTCCCTCAGAATCTGCTGCACGCTGCTCCTCAAGCTGTGTGGATCTGCTGCCGGCAGAACCATATCCATAGCGGAGAAGCTCCGGTCCGTCTGCTGATTGTGCGGCTCACCGCTGCTCCAAGGAGTATGCGGCGTGCGTGACGCTTCCTGAGGAAGCCGACCTTCGCACGCGGCGTATGCCAGAAGCTGGTCGTATGCCGCGCATCTTACTCGGACCATGTCGTATATGGAGCGAGCTGCGCGGCCTCAACNGGCAGGCTGTCGAAAACCGCGAGCGGTACGACTCTGAGCTCGGGCACGAAGGACATAGCGTATNCCTGGCAGTAGGCGACACCTTCGCCGAGTTCGGCTGCCAGCAGACGCAGACCCTGGGTAACACCGTCCTCGGTAATCTCGAGCATCTCGGCAAATTCCCAGGGTTCGCGGCAGCCGGCAAGTACAGCGTGCAGCAGCCTGGGAAGACTCATGTACAGATGGACAGCTCGTCTGTCTGCCAGGGCTTCGTTGGCAGCAGCAATGACNGGCCTGGCTGTAAAGTTATTGCCTGTACCGCACTGCAGGTGACCGAGCTCATGCGCAATGAGTTCGTTGATCTTGTTCGGATCCGTCACGGACTCGTCGACAATAATGACCGGTCTCATGCCAGCCTTTCTGACAACGACAGCCTCGATGCCGTACGGAATCGCCATGCGGCCGACGGCGGCATGATGCCGCTGGCACTCGAACATCAGAGTGTCTCTCAGATTCTTCACGCATACCTCCTTGCGGTGGACTGTCAGTTGTTACCCCAGCGNGTCTGNTGCCAGGCAGCNGATTACCACTCTTTGCTGTGCCACTCACCTGGTCTCAGTGCGCTGTGGGGTGCGCTACGCACTCATCATATGCGGCCCACGCTTGTCTGGGTGCCGGAGATTAACTTTGCGCAGCCCACCAGAACAGGGAATCCGGCCAGTCCAGCGAGCGTTCGCGCCTGGAGAAGCGCGCACTTACGCAGGCCGACGGAACGTGTGCTGTCAGTCTGATGTGGCTGCTGAGGTTCACTCCTGCAAGCCCCAATCGAGTAAGATAGCGGCTGCCTGCTGAGAGCCCGCTTTGCGCTGAGCCATACGGCGTGGTATACCGCCGAAATAGGCCGGCGTCCTGCNAAAAAGGAGCGGCTCGCTTCATGTGGCACAGCTTCCNTGCGGTTTGCCGTGATCCGTGCTGCTTCTGCGGTGCCTTCCGGCAGCGCATCAGAATACGCACGCTGAAGAGCATTCACAGTGCTGTCCGATCAATGCGCAGCGATGTATTGCGCAACAATATGCAGACATGCATCCCCTGGTGCCTGCTTTGCAAATGAATACTGTTTTCTACATAGTCATAACCTCCCTTTTGTTCTGAATTTGCTGCACGAGCACNTTTTGTGCTGCNCTGCAATGCACACTAAAGGTAACAGTGTTTTGAACAGAATGCAATACCCNNTTTTAGANCGATCACGATATTTCGGTAAATACGAAATCATGGNTNANGACGAATTACGAATATNTTCGACAAGCCGCCTAATTGTACATTGATTACCCTGGCTGCGAATATACCAACGGCTTGTCTAAACATGACGCTGATCCCGGCAATTGCCATATTACCTCCTCAACATGCAGGTCAGCTGGACGTGCATGTTTTCAGCGGTTCAGCGAGAATCCAAACCGCGGCCAGCAAAACAGGGGTTTGGCGGCTGCTGCCGGCNGATTCCNGGCAGTTTCGGTACGCGTAAGCGCGGCATCTGAAGTGATGGCGCGAAGGCTGCGGATAGCCCGACAAATCTGATACGGCAGGATCCGAAGACTTTTCTCTACGGTAAACGAGTGCTGAGTGCAGAAGCAGGCGCGCGGCACTAGACGGTAGGATGGAGCGCTGGGCGGCATGGGCTGCTGCTTCGCTGGGAGACACGACCTCGAGGCGCCCGATCCGACGCGCATGATCGAATTGTGACCNGGGTAGCGCCAGCGGCAAAACGGGCACCAACAAACACGCCCGTCTGCNCGCAGTCTATCGACGTGCCCGCCGTCGCGACTCGGGAGAGAGCGAAGTGGAGTTTGCGGCTTTGGACCTCTGCTATGCGGCAAAGTGCTTGCCAGCCTTCTGCAGCAGGAGAGCCTGCGGTTCGGCTCTTTGCCGAAAAGGAAGCAGATGCCTTGCTGCGCAGCCGATTAGCGGTGGCATCTTCTGTTCCGTGCCATGCAGACGNTTGAGTAACGTAGGTAGCTGCAGCAGNGATCCAGAANACCTGGCCGGACTGGCCGGATCGGGCGTTCGCGGGCTGCACTCGCTGGAGCTGTGTATAACTGGTGGATAAGGTGTGGAAGCACCAGCGACGTTNCAGGCGCCTGCGCAGTNCATGTGGTCACTTGAAACGAGCTTTGGCTACTGCAGCAAGGCATCATGACTCAAGGCAGCCGGGTTCGGGAATTTCCTGCGGGCATGCAGTTCCAGCATTCGNGCGCGATTTGTCGGGCAGCATCGTAGTGCAAACGGATTNGCCCATTCAGTGCNGCCAACGCTGCGGCAGGNTCAGTCTCCTCCATGACCCTAAAAGCAGTNGATGCCNGATCTTGCGCCANAGNCNCNGCCNANCAGCNGNATCCCGAAGTACNNCAATCTTTGGCNNGTNCTGAGCNNGCTGGTGAATTGGACGAAGAGGAGCTNCCNGATTGGAGAANATGNTGCGGGACGNCAGTGCGATGTGGTGNGAGATNNCACCTGGGCNGGCTCCAGTACGGCCGCGCAGGGGTGTTCTGACGAGTTCCTTCTTTATTATATGCATACTTCTGAGTCCTCCATGAGGAGGCATTTCGCGGTCATTATGAGACCTTGAGATGCGCAGACTGTACTGGCTCCGAATATACCGGCAGGTACAGATGAGGGGCCACCGATAGTCCGGCAGGTATAAGGATGACGGTTCACGGCCGGCGAGCTGCAACTTCGCGATACGTTCAGTGCCGTGCGCGGCATGCTTCGCTGTGGTGGCGTGTTGCGGAGGCAGTGCGGGGGCAATGCCCACCCGCACNTTCGTCCAAACATATACTCGGAAATGAACAGTGCTGGCGAGTATTCCGCGGCGGTGCTGCCTGCGGTATGCCCCTTCACGTTCTGAGAGGAGGGTGCGGAGTTGAGAGGCCATGCATTGGAAGGGGTGCACGCAGCTGCGGTTTTACGGCGGTTCGTCTGTATGAGCGCAGTAAGTGGGCTGCGCGCTCCTTCCTATGGCTGTGCTANCGTCGATGCTGGAACGGAAGTGNAGGTGCGTATCAGCGACGGGGACCGGCGGGTATACGGTGTAGAAGCTGATCGTCGCACATTCTCCTGCAAGCGCTCTACTTGAGATGCTCTGCTGCTTCTGGGATTCAGTGCCCACGGTGGACTATTGGCATGCTGACGACACCGTTACTGAAAGGACNGCTGCGCTCACTTTTACAGAAACGTTGCGGCAGGCGTGAGAACTGAATGAGGANAAACGTGGCGCACGGNAGAGCNGNAGCCAGACGCCGCGTCCGCTGCGGCGAGAAGCGGCTCCTGGTACATNACTGAGAGTTCAGGAGCAGTATGCTCGCTGCATAGCCTGAGCTTCTCACATGTCTGAATACAAGCATGCAGACTGTTGANCAAAAGTTGACNTAGTATAGCNNCGGGGAAGAACAGATTCAGCGTTTGAATNTGAAGTGCGGNTGATCATCGCTGAGGCGACTGCCGGCGTTTGCAGCTTACCAACCAGGGCACGCATGTCACCCTTGCCCTTACGGCAGCGACGCCGGATGAACCAGCNGAGCACGAATCTGATGGAGACTTGAGCACGCTGCGAGNGCGCAGGNAGCACGCGTGCAATTCGCAGCACAAGACTGTGATCTGGAAANCTGTGCAGGCCGGAAGCTATGCGAGGCANGCCACGGCAGACTGACGNCGGTGTCTCCAGCTCGGCCAGCAGTTGTGTTGGTTCCGTGGACGTCACGGCTCTGCAGNCNCCTCTGNTGGACGCCAANANCTGATGAACGGTTGAAACCAGTTACTCCAAACTGGCTGCGATGCAGGGAAGGGTACGGCCGCATCGATCCATCTGCTCTATATGAACAGTTGCTACTACAGTGGTCCCAGTACACGGCTTAGACACCTATTACNTGGAGAGANGCAAATGCGCGAAATTCCGAAGTCTGAAGCGAGTGCCCATCATCCAAGCGTGCCGTCTGCACTGTGGAAAGAGGGCGGGTTCATAAGGCGCACTGCTGCTGCGGNAGNAGTAGCAGATCTATGCAGGCCAGCAACGGCGCCGGCCGGGCGGTCCCCGATACAACTGTCCACAGTTCCCGGTGCGGATCAGCGGTAGCATAGCAGCGCCTTGATGGACGGCGTAAATGGAGATGGGGCGCGTGAGCTTCCATCTGGACAACACATCTGATTCCAAATTGGTTTCTNCAGCGGGGCTCANTTAGNCCCAAAATCCGTGGTTTNGGCACGANGNAACCACATTTGCGGCCGGAAATCATGACGGACGCTGTAATATTTTCCTGCCAAAACAACCGCATTATAAAGGGAATATTTGGATAAACCGCGGCAGGAATGTAACAATTTGCGGCAAAAAAGTTGCAAGAGGGCCTTGCAACCGGATGGTCATCCCGCTACAATAGTCTACGGACACAACAATCCAATAGAGATTCCAAATCGCACTCCCCTATGCCAGGCCAGCGAAGTGTGGACTCNCNANGAGTGTATAGGGTGAGTCGATTGGGAATGCTCGATCCGAGTACAGGATTCACAGAGAGAGGAGGTGGAGAAAAAATACCCTGCACCGCCGAAAGGGCAAACTCTCCCATAGGCGTCTAGAAAAGTGTACTTTCCTAGACAGAGGGTACGGTCGAAACAGAGGAACGAACCGCGGGAAATGGGGACACTATATCCGCACGCGCGCATCTGCAATTGAGCAGGTGAAGACGAGACCAACAAGAGCGAAGCTGCGAGGCATCTCTTTCTGCCGAGACCTTCTTAGACGCCCAGACACCACAAGAGAATACCCAGAGTGAAGACCAGCGAGCGCGGTTCATACAGCGGTTCTTACTGTGTCTTTTTGTTTGTCTGCGGAACCAAACCCCCAATGTGAGCTGAATTGGTGAGCAGCTAGACTGCTCATCAAGCTGAGAACAGATCAGTCTAGTAGCCCAAATACCGTTCCTCAAGGACTGGTCAGAATAGGGCTGGCAACGTGTAGACGCATCTGGCAGGCGGCAGCGCGCATCCTGCAGCACTTTCTGTCTGGGGTCAGAAAGGCAAGATGTCAGCGGCTGTGGACAGCTGCTGCTGTAGCTCACAAAGATCGATCAATAAACTACTCTTCTTGTATAAGAAGAAGGAGGAACCATGAAAGGATTTAAGAAAGGCTTCGCACTGATCGCAGTGCTCGCCTTCCTTATAACTGCCGTTCTGCCGGTATCTGGTCTGGCTGCTCAGGCGAGTGGCAACGGCCCAACCGTAACAGAGGACAACGTGTCGGTAACTTGGAAAGATACTGATCCGAATCCACCGTTACTCACAGTAAATGTTTCGTCTCAGGACGAGGCCAGTGCTGCAGCTCTCACAATGGAATCAAGAGCTGGAGGAGATGAGGAGTCATCTTCTGAGGAGTCGTCTACAGAAGAGTCATCCGCTGCGGAATCGTCTTCTGAGGAGTCGTCCTCCGAAGAATCGTCTTCTGAGGAGTCGTCCTCTGAAGAGTCATCCTCCGAAGAGTCATCCTCCGAAGAATCGTCTTCTGAAGAGTCATCTTCTGAGGAGTCGTCTTCTGAGGAATCGTCTTCTGAAGAATCATCTTCTGAAGAATCATCTTCTGAAGAATCATCTTCTGAAGAGTCATCTTCTGAGGAGTCGTCTTCTGAGGAATCGTCTTCTGAGGAATCATCCTCTGAGGAATCATCCTCTGAGGAGTCGTCTTCTGAGGAGTCATCCTCTGAGGAGTCATCCTCTGAGGAGTCGTCTTCTGAGGAGTCATCCTCTGAGGAATCATCCTCTGAGGAGTCGTCTTCTGAGGAGTCATCCTCTGAGGA
>JAAUYQ010000018.1 GCA_014805015.1 Clostridia bacterium
ATATCACAGGCTTCACCGGAAGCAATGTTTACATCCGCGATGCGCAGGGCAATTACATTACACAGCCCGGCAAGAAGCATAAGCAGTTCAGACTGACCGACACGCAAAAGATATGCAGCAATCGGAACTGGATCATTCTATAGAGGCGCAATTCCGCCCCCGCTTACTACCTTCGGCGCTTGAAGACGGGGGACTCCTTGCGCGATTTGTTGAAGCGGGAACGTCAGAGGTACGGAGCGACAAAAGGGGAGAAGACTGTAGATGGCTATGACACAGAGCGAGCGGCGCAGATGGCTTATTGAGTATCTGCTTAAGGAAGGCAAAGATCGCCTGGATACGAGAGGGATCGACCAGCTCTGGGAGACGGAAGAAGGAGAGAAGCAGCTCCTGCGTGCTCTTTTTAATGTAAGGCCGCCGGAGCCGGCTTCAGAAGAGTTCTTTCGGATTCAGGATGCATACCTGCAGGATGAGATCGCCGCCATGGGAATTACCCAGGCAGACCAGGTGCCGGAAATCGCACCGGGCATCCGGCTGTGGCGCGGCGACATCACAAGTCTGGCCTGCGACGCCATCGTTAATGCGGCCAATGAATTCATGCTTGGCTGCTTTATTCCCAATCATCGCTGCATTGATAACGCGATCCATACCTATGCGGGCGTGCAGCTGCGGCTGCGGTGTGCGGAGCTCATGAATGAACAGGGCTATCCGGAGCCGACCGGCAGGGCGAAGATAACAGACGGATACAACCTGCCTGCGAGGCACATTCTGCATACCGTCGGCCCTATTGTAACCGGCGCTGTTACGGACCGTGACCGCCGACTGCTTGAGGACTGCTATATCTCCTGCCTGGACCTGGCGTGGGAGAACGGACTCAGGCAGGTGGCATTCTGCTGCATATCGACGGGGGAATTCCATTTTCCGAATGTGCTTGCCGCACAGATTGCGGTGGCTGCTGTCAATTCCTGGCGGCGCGGCCGCGAAGCCATGCAGGTTATTTTCAATGTTTTCAAAGAGGAAGATTATGTCATCTACGAAGCCGAAATCTGAACAGTTCGCGGAGGCCTGTGCCTTCGCTGCTGAAAAAATTGCGGACGCGGAGGCCATCATGGTGGGTCTGGGTGCCGGCATGTCAGCTGCGGCCGGGTATACGTACAGCGGTGAGCGCTTCGAAAAAAGCTTTTCGGATTTTGCTGCCAGATACGGCATCCAGGACATGTACTCGGGTGGTTTCTATCCGTTCAGGACGCTCGAGGAATACTGGGCGTGGTGGTCGCGGCAGATCCAGATCAACCGTTACGAAGACGCCGGCGGCAGTGCCTATAAAGATCTGGCTGCGATTCTGGCGGGGCGTAATTACTTCATTCTCTCCACGAACGTGGACCATCAGGTGCAGCTCGCCGGCATGGACAAAAGACGCCTTTTCTACACACAGGGCGACATGGGACTTTTCCAGTGCAGCGTCCCCTGCCGGCAGGAAACGTACGACAACAAAAAAACGGTAGAGAAGATGCTGCGTGAGCAGAAAGATATGAAGATTCCCTCGGATCTCATCCCGTACTGCCCGCACTGCGGCAAGCCCATGACCATGAACCTCCGGATTGATGACCGGTTCGTTCAGGACAAGGGCTGGCATAATGCGGCGGCGCGCTACGAGAAGTTCCTGCGCGAGAACGCCGGGCGGCGGATTCTGTACCTGGAGATTGGTGTGGGGGCCAACACGCCAGGTATCATCAAGTACAATTTCTGGCAGCAGACGCTCGCCAATCCACACGCTTTTTATATTACAATCAACCAGGATGATGCCCGCTTCCCGCAGGATCTGGCCGGACAGGCAGCCGGGTTCCAGGTCGATGCCGCCGTTTTTCTGGAAGGCATTAAAATGGATCTGCAGGAAGCAGCGGATCTCGAAGCCGGGGAAAAGCCGGCAAAGTAGTGCCGGACAGCCGCTCGGCTGGTTAAACCATGTCTCAGGCGCGGAGACGCCGGCGGAACAGGAGAAAAATGCTCACCAGCAGCAGGCCTATGCCGGCACCCCGGAGAAAGGCGGCGGCATCAGAAATGCTGGCCTCCTGCAGAACATAACTGATCAGTATGCACACACAGCCAAGCGCAATCAGCACCCGCGGCAGAGGCTCCGGCGCACCAGCCGAACTGTTGGGATCGAGTGCAGTAATTTCCGCCTGGATGTTCTTCGCCCGGGCAATCATGGCAGCGGCTGCAGCCAGCCCGAGACCGGCAACGACGAGCAGAGGCCACTGCCGGTCAGGCAGTGCCAGACTTGCCAGCAGAGTCACGGCAAAAAGCTCCAGACACGCCATAAGAGCAAAGAAGCTCCGGACTTTTTTGAGATGCTCAAGCCGTGAGGCTGCGTCCGTATAGAGCATAAACGGGCCCTCGGACGCCATGCGGCGCAGGACAACCCACGGCCCCCAGCGGCAGACAATCTCGATGCCGAGATCTGCCATCAGTGAACGGTACGCAGGATCGAGAGCGCCGCCTCCGGCATAGTCGATCTGGTAGTCATACGTACCGGGTGCGACCGGATCGAAAATGCAGAAGCCGGCGGCCGTGCGCCGCAGCTTGTAGCCATGCCGGTCCATCTCATCGAGCCATGCCGCCATGTTTTCCTTATTGAAGGTGAAGTGGAACCTGATCATTTTCCGTCTCCCATGTTTTCAGCATTGCGGAGCGCCTGCCGCAGCCGGTCCGTCTCGCGGTGCAGAACTGCGCGACCTTCTCCCGTTATCTCATATTCTTTCCGACCCCGCGGCCCCTGGGGGCTCCCGAGCGGCCGGATCCATTTTTTTCCGCTCAGCGTTTTCAGCGCGCCGTACAGGGTACCGGCGCCGAGTACTACCCGTCCATCGGTCAGTGACTCCACTTCCTGGATAATCCCATAGCCATGCCGGGGTTTCTGCAGGACCAGAAGCAGGTAGAAGACGGTTTCCGTGAGCGGAATGTCTGTTTCGCTCATCGGACCATCTCCTGCCCGAACAGTAGTGAACGGTGATCGTTACAGGGGTTCTCCCGGATCTTTCGCATGTGCTCAGCCTCCTTGTCTGCGCAGCTGTGCGCTGCGGAGCTTATATATCGTGACGCGATATGTCGATTTGCAGTATATCGCGCCGCGATATATGAGTCAAGCCGGGAGGGATTGCGGCCGGGGCAGGTGCCGCGTAGAATAGGACAGGCAGACAGGCAGCCCTATGCAGAGTTGGGCGCCTTTTTTGATCCACGGTACTGTAAGGAGGCAGGAAATCAGCAGTCAGGAATACATAGTCGACGGAACGACGCTGAGAGAATATGTCGGCACGAGTCCGGCTGTTCACATACCGGAGGGAATCACGGCTATTGCGTCCGGAGCATTCCGGGACCGCAAACAGCAGATTGAGGAAGTGATCGTGCCGGAAGGCGTTCGCGAACTCCGCCCGCATACGTTTGCCCGCTGCCGAAGCCTGCACAAAGTGGTCCTGCCGTCCAGTCTGCAGAGCATTGGCCCCGGCGCCTTCCAGGACTGTGAGAATCTGCCGTCGATTGAGATCCCGCCGCAGGTGAAACGTCTGCGCAGCAATACGTTTGACGGCTGCCAGGCACTCTGGAACATAAAACTTCCGGATGCCATGATGGAAATAGAGGACGGCAGCTTCAGAAACTGCCGGTCCTTAAGGTCCATCCATCTGCCGGAAAAGCTTGTGTCGATCGGAACCACAGCTGCCGCCGGCGGCGTTTTTGCCGGCAGCGGCCTTGAGGCGCTGCGAATCCCGGACGGAGTCGAAGTCATTGGCAGCTGCGCATTCCAGAACTGCCGCTCGCTTCGCCGCGCAGAACTGCCGCCGCGTCTCAGACAGATAGGAGCCGGAGCCTTTTCCGGATGCCGCCACCTTGCCGGAGTCCGGATTCCGGCCACGGTAAGCTCCATCGGCTCGGCCGCCTTCAGCGGCTGCAGCCATCCGGAGGAGATCGCCCTGCCGCCTGAGCTTGAGAAAATGCGGCAGCATGCCGGCCTTGGCTTTTCCGGGGTGTTTCACGGCTGCCGGGTGGAAAACGGTATCATGACGGGCTGCGATCCGCATCTGAGCCGGGTCTGCATTCCCGCCGGCGTGACAACCATCGGCGCCGGCGCTTTCAACGGGCTGGCAGACGACCTTGCGCTGCATCCACGGCGGGTGGAGGTCATGCTGCCGCAGGCGCTCCGCGTTTTTGAGCGCAGCCGTCTTCAGGACGGGGATCTGCTGCAGTTTGTGTTCCCGCCGGAATTTCTCCGGCAGACGCAGCCCCTGCCCATGCCCTTCACCCAGACCCTCATAGATCGGGGTCATCTGCCGGTGTCTCTGCTGGACGCGGCGCACCTTTTCCTGTTTCAGGAAACGGAACTCTCACAGTATGCGGCGCGCCTGCTGAGCAGCCGGAGCGAGCAGGGATGCCGGGCTATGTACAGAGTACTGCAGCGGCGGCGTTCCACCCGGGCTCTGCTCAGGGCCGCCCGCTTTGCTGAAAGGCATTCGGGTGTGGTGAGTACGGAAGTGCTGGAAGCACTGTACCGTCTGGCACTGGCCGGCGGTTCCGGCGCGGCAGCGCTGCAGCTTTCCCAGGCTGCAGAAGGTGCGGCCGGTGCTGAGCGCTTCTGCCGGGAGCAGTATGATGCTGAACAGGTGGACAGTATCCTGCGGGAGGCGGGACTGAATCCGGACAGCAGTGTGCTTGGAAAAGTACGCCTCCGGAACGGAACGCCCGCATCCGCGCACCTGGTGAAGTGCATGCTGAAGCCGTACCTGGCGCGGGATCCGCGGCTTGTACGGGTGCGGGATCCGCAGTATTCCCGGCAGCGGATAGATCCGGAATCTCAGCAGCTGGAGAAAGCGGTGGACAGAGAATCTCTGCAGGCTGTCCTCGATGATCTGTTCCCGGAAGATCAGCTGTATGCGAATCCGCAGTGGTTCCCGGCATACTGCCGTTTTGCCGGCAGTCTGCAGATCAGCGCCTACGACCGTCATATCCGGGAGCTTTTTGCGGATAACGAACTGCTGCGGCGTCATGCCTGCACAGCCTTGACGCTGAGCGACACGCGGGAGGCGGCCTGCCGCAGTGCGGAATATGCCTGCGGCGGCCGGTTCGGGACGCTGTTTGGCTACTGGTGTCACATCCGCGGCCGCGGCATGCCCGTTGTGGATGGTGCCATGCGAGTTCACCTGGACTCGGACGGCACCCGCACCTTTGCTTTCCCAGAGCGCACACTGCAGGTGCGTCTCGGGGATGAACTGAGCCTGCAGGTCTGGGACAGGGAGCGGAACATTATGCTTGGCGGTCCTGACACCTGGGGCATTGGCATGGCGGCAGATGCGCTCTCGGCAGATATCGACGAGATGAAAAGCAGGCTGGCAGCCTTTCTGAAGACAGAACGCAGCGTACTTCTGCAGCTGTACATTTCCGGACGCGACCTGACACTGCCGAGCTGGAAGCGGCTGTATCTCCAGGACCCGGTGCGGCGCCGGGAGGCGGCTGGTCTTGTCTGGACGCAGGGGCCCGGCAGATCTTTCCGGGTCGCAGAGGGAAAACTGCACCGCTGGGACGGCATGGAATATGTACCGACTGCCGGATCGGGCGTGCGGCTGGCGCATCTGCTGGAGATGACGGACGCGGAAAGGCAGGCCTGGCGCGAGATACCGGCGGGCGAGACCGCAGTGAATCAGCTGGGCGAGCGTCTGCGGGCCGGCCGTGTGGCGGCGGATCATTACAACGGGCTTACGATCACGGCCGCAGACAAAGAATCCTTTGAGCGCATTTTCGGGAGCCAGGACAGTGACTGGCAGCGCCTTTCGGCTGGCGGACACGGTTCATTTGCTATCTCCTGCCGCCCGGTACCGCCGGCAAACGGGCAGGAGGCAGCTCTGCGGCTGGGAAGTTTCTGCCTGCACAGGTGCGACCGGGCTGCGAACCTGGCACTCAACGTGCTCGATGATATGATTATCCGCGGACGGATCCGTGAAGATGATCCGCAGGCCGTGGCCCTGATAGAAGAAGCGGGCTGCAGCGGCAGAGAAATCCGCGGCTATCTGGATCTGGCGATCGAGACGGGTGCACTGAAGCTGAGCGCTGCTCTGCTCAGCCTGGGCAGTCGTGAGCTGCCGGAGGCAGGCAGTCTGTACCTGAGCTGACAGCCTGGCGGGGAATGGAACAAAGCCATCCCTGCCGGCGACAAACTGAACGAGGCATGCTTTCTGTACCTGCATGCCTGCCGATTTTTCCGCAGGGCTGTTTGCCCGCATGCTCTGGTGCCCGTATGTGGCCGGCCTGCTGCCTGGGGGAAGAAAGTGTATCGCAGGAGAAGAAGACGGCCGCGCTACCGGTTCCGGCAGGGCGGGCAGCGGCGTCTGGCATTGGTCATATCTGTGACAGTCATCGCCGTTTCGGCCGCGGCCGGTTTTGCCGCTGCCTGGCGGGAGGGACTGTTCCCTGTTTCTGCCGGAGTGCAGAGTACCGCGTCCGTGCGTCCGGTGGCGGAGTTTCTGCCGGATGCGACTGTGGGCGCCTCGATGGCGCCTTCCCGTCTGCCGGAAGCTTCGCCGTCCGGAACGGCAGCGCCGGCTTCCACGGAACCTTCTGCCGCTGCTAGCATACCTGTCGGCAGCGGCAGCGAGGGGATGGCCTTTGTCGGTAACTCCGGCATTTCGGATCTTTATGTCTCCGGCTTCCTGCCGGATGCAGACTACTATTATAAGGTAGGGCTGAACGTGCGCAGTGCTTCCGATACAGCCATGGATAACGGGACCGTGCCGGTGATTGACGAGCTCAGCGACCACGACTACAGTGAGATCTTCCTGCTGTTTGGCCAGAATGAACTCGGCTGGCCGGCTCCTGAAGTGTTCTTCGAGGAATATGCCGGCCTGATTCAGAAGGCGCATGAATACTGCCCGAATGCCACAGTCTATATCATGAGCATCCTGCCGATGTCCGAAGAGGCATCGGACCGGAATGACAACGGGGAAAACCAGCAGCGCGCCGATCAGTATAATGAGCAGCTGGTGGAGCTGGCAAAGGAAAATGATGCTTATTTCCTGGATTTCACCACAGATCTCAAGGGATCGGACGGCTATCTGCCGGCGGATGCGGCAGCGGACGGCGTCCATCTGAACCAGACCTACCTTGGCCGGTGGGCAGACATGATCAAGGACCGCGGCAGCTACATCGAGAATGCAGGCTGAAGCGCGAAGCGAAAGGAGAGAGATCCCGCGGGATCGACTTTTTATCATGAAGAAGAGACTGATACTGCTGCCGGCAGCCTGCCTGGCCGCGTTTCTAATGGGCTGCACCCCAGCGGAGCAGCCCTCTGCCGGTCTTTCCGTGGCCGTGGTTTCCCATGCCCGGCAGGACGCCTCAGAGCTGCCTGCCGGGGAGGCTTCGGCNGCGGGATCCGCTGAGATTGCTTCCGGCAATGATGCCAAGGTGACGGATTTNGCAAATACCCTCAACAGTGACGTTGAGCACGGCGAGACGCTGACAGAGCTTGATGGTGCNGGCCTTGGCCGTGTGTACCGGATTGATGCTTCTGATGTGGAGGCTGCCGCCGGCTACACCGGGAGCGGCGCGACCGTAGATCAGATCAGTGTCTGGAAGGCGACAGATGAGGCAGCAGCGGACCGTATCTGGGACACGCTGCGGGATTTCCTCGATGCGCAGATTGAGAATTACTCATCCTANATGCCGGATGAAGTGCCGAAGCTTGAGGATGCAGTGCTCCAGCGCAGCGGCGAATACATTGCCCTGTGTGTGAGCGAGGATCCGGAAGCTGCCCGGGAGATTATTTCAGAAAGCTTCGCGAGCTGAGTGCTCAAGATAGGGAGATAGCGCGGTGCTGTTCTCGAGCCCCATTTTTCTGTTCTGCTTTCTTCCAGCCGTCCTGCTGGGCTACTATCTGTTCAAACCGGCCTGGCGGAACGGCTTTCTGCTTGCCTGCAACCTGGTTTTCTATGGCTGGGGCGAGCCGGTCTATGTTGCCCTGATGGCAGTCTCGATCCTGATGAACTACGGGTTCGGCCTGTGGATTGAGCAGCGGCGGCGCATCTCGCGCAGCGCCCGCACGCCGCTTGTTCTGTCTGTGGCTGCCAATCTGGGACTGCTCGGGTATTTCAAATACACCGGGCTTTTCACCCGGATGCTGGCGGCCCTGCCCGGCATGGAAGCGCTGCAGTTCCCGGANATCCTGCTGCCTATCGGNATTTCCTTCTATACGTTCCAGACGATGTCATACGTGATAGACGTCTACCGCGGCAGCGTGCCGGCGCAGCGCAACCTGGTGACGTTCGGNACTTACGTCTCGCTGTTNCCGCAGCTGATTGCCGGTCCGATTGTGCGCTACCAGGACGTGGAATCGCAGCTTACGTACCGCCGGGAGACGCTCTCCATGTTTGCTTCCGGCGTGGTCTGCTTTGCCGTGGGCCTCGGCAAGAAAGTCCTGATTGCCAACGCCATGGGCGAGGCGTTCAATGTCTTCACAGCCGCACCGGCCGCGAACGGTCTTCTGGGATCCTGGATTGGCATCGTGCTCTTTGCCTTCCAGATCTATTTTGATTTCAGCGGCTATTCGGATATGGCGATCGGCCTCGGGCGTATGTTCGGCTTCGAGTTCATGCGGAACTTCAACTACCCGTANATCTCGGCCAGCATCACGGANTTCTGGCGCCGCTGGCACATTTCGCTCTCCAGCTGGTTCCGCGACTACGTCTACATACCGCTTGGCGGCAGCCGGGGAACCACAGCGAAGACCATTATTAACCTGCTGATTGTCTGGGCCTTGACAGGTCTGTGGCACGGCGCCAGCCTGAACTTTGTGTGCTGGGGCCTGTATTATTTCGCCCTGCTGGTCCTGGAGAAGTTTCTGTTTGCGCGAACCGGTCTCAATCCACCAAAGGCTGTGCAGATTGTCTACACGCTTTTCTTTGTGCTGCTTGGCTGGGTCATCTTCAACTTCACCGAGTTTGATGAGATGACGCGCTACATGTCGACGATGTTTACCTGGGACGGCGTCTGGCTTGGTCCGGTCGTGCAGCCGCTTACCATATATATGCTGCCGCTGATGGCGGTGGCGGCGTTTGCGAGTACGCCGGTTGCTGCCAAAGCGTATGAGCGGATGACACCCGGGAAAGGCCGCATGGCGGTCTCCGTGACCCTGACAGCCGGNCTTCTGGTCCTGTGNACAGCATCCATGATNAGCGGTGCATACAANCCGTTTCTCTACTTCCGTTTCTGAGGAGGCCNCAAATGAGTCCAAGAAAGCTGGGCGGTCGGCCGGAAGAGCCGCAGGATCTCTTTCAGGAGCTACTGGAAGAGGCAAATATAGACGAAGAGGCAGCTCCGGAGCGGCCGCCGGTCGTCGGACTGGAAGAAACGCTGCCGCCGCGGGCGCAGCTGCTGCCTGATATGCCGGAGGACACGGCGGCCGGGTATGCCGAAACGGAGGACTCCGCAGCGGAGCAGGCTGAACCGGAAGAGCTGTCCACGGAATATACAGAGCCCGAAGAGGCTTCGCCTGAGTATGAAGAAGCGGAAG
>JAAUYQ010000019.1 GCA_014805015.1 Clostridia bacterium
GACAGAGATCCGATCCCGACCTTTGATCCTTTGCAGCAGCAGATCTGCACCTTTTCAGGACGCCGGATAAGCCGCGGTCTGTACCGTTCCAAAGACGGGACGCTGCTGAATGCCGACGTCAACGGTGCCCTGAACATCGCACGGAAAAGTAAGCAGGACGGCAGCATCCCTAAATGTGCCCGACTGTGTAGAGGCGTTCTGGATACGCAGCCAAGAATACGGATCGTCTGACCCGTATTTTCTGCAAAGCTTCCCCGGGCCGATGCGGAATCCCCTCCTCAAACGGAGATGTGATTTCACATCTCCGTTTGAGGAGGGGGTTGTTCAATCATATCCCGGAATATATTAGCTGTATGGATGCACAGATTGCAGATTACACAGACAGAATCCACTCTATGCTGGATGACAGGGAGCATTTGACTGTGCAGATGCTGCAACCAATTCCCGGCGTGGGGCGGACTGTGCCTATATCATAGTTGACATCATCAGCCCTCAATCCGCATAAGTATTACGCTGTCTACGCGCCCCGCACTTTCACATTCGGACATATGACGCGTAGACCCTCTGCCATTCTCGCAAGATCCGGTCCTGCCGTATGTTCCGCGCCTGCCTCGATGCACGGCTGAAGGTGGTATTGTTCGACGGATGGGCACTCAGACACTATTTCGAACAGATCAGAGAGCGTCATATCGGACGGAACCGTAGTGCGCACTTCATGCGTGATGCCCGCTCTCTTTACGAGCTCGATTGACTCAAGCACCCGTTTGCCGTCCACATCCGTAATCTCACTGTAGCGCCGTATCGGAAGCTTCAGATCAATGGCGCAGTAATCAAGGAGATTCCCGTCAAGCAGCGTCTTGAGAACATTCGGCCGGCCTCCGTTCGTATCAAGCTTCGTTCGAAATCCCAGATCCCTGCACTTTCCGAGGAATGCATCAAGATCCGGCTGAACGGTTGGCTCGCCGCCCGTTATCACAACGCCCAGCAGTTTGCCCCGGCGTGATTCAAGGAACTGCAGAACCTCTGCCTCCGGGATGTTCTCGCCGTCTTCAAGCAGCTGTGCATTGTGGCACCACGGACAGCGAAAGTTGCAGCCTCTCGTAAACACGATGGCCGACGGAAGCCCCGGAAAGTCGCTCAGGCTGCTTCGCTGGACGCCGCCAATCGTCATGAAGCGCTCCTTATGACCCCGTCAAAATCGAACATTCGGCGCTCCTTGAATTCCTGCTTCTTGCCGCGATGGTAATTCTGCACCGGGCGCAGATAACCGACCACGCGGCTCCACACTTCGCTCTTGCTCCCGCATTCCGGGCATTCGAAGTGTTCACCGGCAACATATCCGTGCACCGGGCATACCGAGAACGTTGGTGTAAGAGACAGATACGGCAGCTTATACTGCGAGAAAATCGTCTGCAGAAGAGCCTTTGCCGCGTCGATGTCCACGATCCGCTCACCTAAGAACAGATGAAGTACCGTCCCGCCCGTGTACAGACTCTGAAGCGTATCCTGCAGGTCGAGCGCTTCGAATACGTCATCCGTTGCTCCGACCGGAAGCTGTGTGGAATTGGTGTAGTACGGCACATCATCTGTTCCTGCGCAGATAATGTCCGGCCATATGCTTCTGTCAATCTGTGCGAGCCTGTAGCTCGTGCCCTCTGCAGGTGTAGCTTCAAGATTATAGAAGTGGCCCGTCTCATCCTGGAATCGCGTTATAAGATCCCTGAGCTCGTTCATGACCCGCAGTGCAAGCGCCTGTCCTTCGGACGTTAGCAGGTCGGTATCCGTGCCGCACAGATTCCGGCATGCCTCATTCATGCCGACAAGCCCTATCGTACCGAAGTGGTTGTACCAGTACTGACCGGTACGCAAACGCACATTGCGAAGGTAATGCGCCGAGTAGGGGTACAGGCCCCGCTCGGTCTGCTGTTCGAGAACCTTGCGCTTGAGCTCGAGGCTTTCCTTTGCTGTCTCTGCAAGATCGCGAATCCGTTTGACAAAGTCTTCTTCTGAGTCCGCCTCATAAGCAAGATGCGGCAGATTCAGTGTCACAACACCAATAGACCCTGTCATCGGGTTGGATCCGAAAAGGCCGCCGCCTCGCTTCCTGAGCTGTTTCGTGTCAAGACGGAGCCTGCAGCACATAGACAGCGCGTCCTCCGGGTCAAGGTCTGAACTGATGTAGTTGGAGAAATAGGGGATGCCGTACTTGCACGCTGTCGCCATAAAGGCCGTGACTGACTCGCTGTCCCAGTCAAGATCTTTCGTTACATTGATCGTGGGGATCGGGAACGTAAACACGCGTCCCTGTGCGTCGCCCTCAAGCATGACTTCACAGAACGCGCGGTTGAATATGTCCATCTCCTTTTGGTAGTCTCCGTATGGCGTGGACAGCACCTTCCCGCCGATGATCGCACCTTGCTCACACAGTGAAGACGGGCACGTAAGATCGAATGTCAAATTGGAGAACGGGCACTGGAACCCGACCCGTGTAGGTACATTCAGATTGAAGATGAATTCCTGTACAAGCTGCTTCACTTCGTCGTAGCAAAGATTGTCGCTGCGAATGAACGGTGCACAGTACGTGTCAATCGATGTCCATGCCTGCGCACCTGCCGTCTCGCCCTGTGTCGTGAATGTCGAATTGACAATCTGGCCCAAAAGCGCACTCAAATGCTTTGGTGGTGCAGACTCAACCTTGCCGCCGACGCCGCCGAACCCGTCCAGAAGCAGAGAGCGAAGATCCCAACCCGCGCAGTACGGCCCGAAGAACCCGAGATCGTGCAGATGAATCGCGCCCGTAATGTGAGCCTCCCGGATATTCTCCGGGTACACCTCATTCAGCCAGTACTACTGCGTGAACGCTTCGCGCACGTAGTTATTCAGACCGTTAATGGACTTCTGCGTGTTCGCGTTCTCCTGTACCTGCCAATCCGTTTCCTCCAGATACCCCGAGAACATCCCAAGTACCGCGTCTGTAAGCGCGCCGCACTCGCGCATATTACGCCGCTTCTCCCGGTACAGAATATATGCCTTCGCTGTGCGGGCATGGCCGTCCTCAATGAGTGCTTTCTCAACGGCATTCTGGATGACCTCAATTTCCGCAGTGTCCTCTCTCAGCTCCTTTTCGAGCATATCCGTAACGGAGTCCGTAAGCTTTTCCGCAACGGCATAGTCCGACCCGCCTGTTGCCTGTATCGCTTTATAGATGGCGTGAGTAATCTTTTCGGGGACGAACGGCACCGTTGCGCCGTTTCGTTTCTGACAGTATTTGAGCATGTGCTTCCTCCTTCAGACGAACAGCGCGGCGAACAAGCAACAAAGCCGTCTGCTCATGCCCTGAGGGAGGCAAAAGCCGGCACATGGTTCTCGTTGTACGCCGCAACAAGCATTCCCAAAAACCATCGGGTCGTCTTCTGGCTCAGGCGCACTATGATAATCGCCTTCCCGGGAATGAACCTCCCAGTGACATTCTGATTACCCTTGCGCCCATACAGCGGCGGGACCGCGCAGGATTCGCACCTGCTTCCGTTTACCCTGATGGCTTATCTAAGCAAAAGATAACGCGTTCTGCCGGATTCTACAACCTGATTTGTACACGAATTTATATGAAGAAATCAGAGATCCGCATGACAGAGGAATTTTCGTGCCGATATCATGCCAGGACCTCGTTATTCTGCATATGATTTTATATAGAATTTGGGGATTGGTTATGGGCGACGAGGATGCAGATCAAACCCAGACACGCCGTATCGCACGGTTGTGCATCTGATGCCAGCGCTAACAGCTCAAAAAAAGAGGCAACTTGACTGTCGGCAAGTTGCCCTTTTAGACTTCCAGGAACTGCAGCCCATATTCAGTAATGACATTACCCGTTCCGAAGGTACGCTGCGGTGATTGCTGCCAATCAGGTGAAAACCAGCAGCTGGCCGAGCGGTTTGCGTTTTTCCAACCGGTCCGGTGCGGGTTCATCTGCGCTGTAGCCGAGGGCCAGGATATTGACCGGCTTGAGCGTTTCCGGCAGGCCGAACTCCGCTCTCAGAATGTCCGGCTGAAAGGCACAGATCCAGCAGGACCCGAGGCCGAGCTCGGTCGCGAGCAGCATGATCTCGTCCGTGAGAATGCTCGCATCAATATCGACCGTGGAGAAGCCGTCGCCGCGGGTCCACACCCCGGTCTCATCCGTGCAGAATACGAGAGCGAGCGGACAGTCAAAAATGCGGGCTGCGTGGGAGAGCTTCTCGAGTGCCGCTTCCGACTGGACGACGTAGACCTTATTGGGCTGTTTGTTGGCTGCGGTCGGCGCTAGACGTGCCACATCGAGGAGCTTTTCCAGCTTTTCCGCCTCTACCGGTTTTTTTTGAAACTTCCGCACGCTGTAGCGGCTGCGGATGACGCTTTCAACAGACATGAATACCTCCGAGCGTCTGCGCTCAAGATCTTTTTTCTCAGCTTTGTGCTAAAATGGTACTTTGACTGCACCCAATCCTCCGGTGCGTCCGGACGTTTTCCGCCCCTAGGATATTTGTACCGGATGCGGGCCGGAGCAAAACGCCCGGGCAGACTGTCCGGGCTGGCAGGGAACGCAGGAGAAGAAGGCGCAGTAAGGACGGTATCGGGAAGTTGTCAGACAGAGTGACGGACAGGACCGTGGATGCGGATGCCATGGTCCGAATTGAGGCAGCGCTCGCCGCCGCGCGGAGCGTTCATCCGGAGGCAGATGAAGATGGTGCCTGGTGCCGCACATGGGCCGCAGCCTGGGTGTCCTGTCTGCTCGACACGAAGCAGATTCCGCCGAGGTCTGCTGACATGATCCGCCTCGGCATTGAATACGGCCTGGTGGCTGCACTGGACGGTGCGTGTCCGCCGGACGTGTGGCTGAGCTGGAGCAAGCTCTGGGCTGTGATCTGGTCGCGCAGCTGGTCAGCCGAACTCTCCCGCCTGGAGAAGCGCGGTCTTGCCCTGTTCCGGCAGGAAGTCATTGCCGACCGGGTACTTGCCGCCTCGCTGCGCATCTTGCGTTCTATGGAGCCGGACTGAACGGCTTATGCGGGCACTTACCTGGCTGCGCGCAGAAGAGTATAATTTTCGTGCCGGACAGGCAGGGCCGGCGATCCAAGGAGGCCTTATTTTGAAAACTTCGTCCATTTTTATTGGCGCTGACGTCGAACAGATTGCCAAGTCTGTCATTATGCCTGGCGACCCGAAACGCGCCGACTTCATCGCCCACACGTACCTGGAGGATCCACAGCTCGTCAGCGATATCCGGGGCATTCCAGTCTACACCGGGGAGTATCACGGCCGGCAGGTGACGGTTATGGCGAGCGGTATGGGCGTGCCTTCCATGGGCATCTATTCCCACGACCTGTACCAGTATTTCGGCGTGGAGCGCATTATCCGCTGCGGCACGGCCGGCGGCATCGATCCCGACCTGCACATCCGTGACCTCGTGCTCGGTGAAGGGGCCTGCACCGTCAGCAGTTTTGCCTATCAGTTCCGGCTGCCCGGCACCTTTGCCCCTATTGCGAGCTTCCCGCTGCTCCGCAGCGCCGTGGACAAGATTGAAAAGAAGGGCCTGCGCTACAAGGTCGGCAATCTGTTCTGCACAGACTACTTCTACGATGATGCGGCAAGTCTTGCGGAGTGGCAGAAAGTGGGCGTCCTGGCCGTGGAGATGGAAAGCGCCGGCCTTTATACAAACGCAGCCCGCTTCGGCAAGCAGGCCCTGACCATCTGCACCATCAGTGACTGCCCGCTGCGCGCCGAATCCTCGACTCCCGAAGAGACCGAACGGACCTTCACTGCCATGATGGAGATCGCACTCGAAGTGGCCTGCGAGGAGTAGGACCTTGGCAGCCTTCATCGACTTCAGCGGTGTCAGCAAAGTCTACGGCACCGGCGACGTGCAGATCACCGCAGTTGATGATGTCACATTTGGCATAAACGAAGGGGAGTTCTGCGTTGTTGTCGGTCCGTCCGGGGCCGGCAAGACCACCATACTNAACATGCTCGGCGGCATGGATACGGTNTCGNNCGGGACCATTTCNATGGCCGGCAGNCTGATNTCNTCCTANAATCAGAAACAGCTGACTGCCTACCGGCGCTACGACGTCGGCTTTGTCTTTCAGTTCTATAACCTGGTGGGGAACCTGACGGCGCTNGAGAATGTGGAGCTGGCTTCGCAGATCTGCCGGGAGCCGCTTGATGCGCGCACGGTGCTCGAAGACGTCGGGCTCGGCAGGCGGCTCAACAATTTCCCGGCGCAGCTTTCGGGCGGCGAGCAGCAGCGGGTGGCCATTGCCCGGGCCCTCGCGAAGAATCCGAAACTGCTGCTCTGCGATGAGCCGACCGGNGCACTGGATTTCCGCACCGGCAAGGCCATTCTGCGCCTTCTGCAGGAAACGTGCCGGGATAAGGGCGTCACAGTTGTTGTCATCACGCACAACACAGCCATTACGGCGATTGCCGACCGCGTGATCCGCGTCAACGATGGCCGTGTCAGCGATGTGGCTGTTAGCAAAGCGCCGGCCTCGGTAGATACAGTCGAATGGTGAGGCACGCGAAAACTGCATTTGCCCNGGATATTTTCCGGGAGATCAGAAAGACTTTCAACCGGTTCATGGCGATCTTTGCCATCGTGGCTTTGGGCGTGGGTTTTTTTGTTGGGCTCAAAGCGACNACGCCTGACATGGAGACGACCGGTAATCTCTTCTACGATGAGCAGAACTTCATGGATTTCCGGCTGCTCTCGACGATGGGCTTNACNGAAGANGACGTCNGAGGCNCTNCGCTCCGAGCCGTACATANANGGCGTNAGTGCCGGCTANACGGCCGATGTGCTGCTCGAGAGCCCTACGGGAAACCGGGCGACGCGGGTCATGTCTCTGCCGGATGACCTGAGCGACAGCAATCCTGACTTCATTAACCGTCCGATCCTCGAGGCGGGCCGCTACCCGGAGGCACCGGGCGAGTGCATGATTGATGTGTCGGCAGCCGAGGGCTCGGCCGGCCTGAGTGCGTTCGGTACCATAGGAGACACGCTCGTGCTGTCGCCGGAAAACAGCGGGGATACGCTCGATCTTCTCCGGCACCGGGAGTACGAGGTCGTCGGCACTTTCCGTACACCCCTGTANATTTCCTTCCAGCGTGCGTCCACCGACATCGGCAGCGGCATCATCAGTCATTACATGCTTGTCAGTTCCGAGGAGTTTGACTCGGACTATTATCTTGAGATGTACGCTACCGTGAAGGGTGCTGAAGAGCTCAACACGTTTTCGTCTGCCTACGAGGATTTCTCAGACGACATGCAGGANAGGCTCGAGACGTTCGCGGACGGACGCGCGCAGATCCGCTATGACGACATTGTCAGTGAGGCGCAGCAGAAAATCGACGACGGCGAACGGGAAGTTTCGGACGCAGAGCAGGAGGCGGCCGACGCGGAGAGCGCCTGGAGCGACGGACAGGCAGAATACGAGCAGCAGCGGGCAGACGCAGAGCGCCAGCTCCAGGAAGCCCGCGATGAGATCAGCAGCGGGGAATCGGAAGTGGCGGCTTCGAGGCGCCGCCTAAACCGTGCCCAGGCACAGATCGAGGACGGCGAAGCCGAATATGCACAGAGCCGCGCGGAGTTCCGCACGCAGATTGCGCAGGCTGAGTCGGAGCTTGCGCAGCGGGAGGCCGAGCTCGAGGCGGCAGAGGCGCAGTATGAGCAGGGAAGCGCGCAGCTGAGTGCCGGTGAGGCTCAGNCTGCGGCCCTTGAAGAGCAGATCGCGCAGATGGAGGAGGCCGGGCTGCCGGATGAGCAGATAGAGCCGCTCAGAGCGCAGCTGCAGGCAGCGCAGACCCAGCTTGAAGCTTCGCGCTCAGAGCTCGAGGCAGCGGCATCGCAGATTGAGCAGGGACGTGCGCAGCTCAGCGCCGGCCGCAGCGAGCTCGAAACGGAGCGTCGGAGCGGACAGGCACAGCTTGACGCTGCCCGCCGGCGGCTGGATCAGAGCATAGCGGAGCTTGAGAGTGGACGGCAGCAGCTCTCGCAGGCCGAGCGGCAGCTCGAAAACGGCCGGGCCGAACTGAATGAGCAGAGCGAACAGGCAGACCGCGAGCTCACCGAGGGTCAGCAGGAGCTGGATAATTCGCGCGTGGAGATTGATGATGCCTGGGCGGAGATTGCGAACGCGCGCACGGAGCTTGAAGATGCCCGTTCTGAGCTCGCGGATGTGGAGAAGCCGGAATGGTACGTACTGAGCCGNGACATGAACCTCGGCTATGCCAGCTTCAAGTCCGATTCCCAGAAAGTGGGCAACCTGGCCGATATTTTCCCGGTTTTCTTCTTTATGGTGGCAGCCCTTGTGTGCCTGACGACGATGACGCGCATGGTTGAGGAGCAGCGCACGCAGATCGGGGTCATGAAGGCGCTTGGATACGGCGGCGTCGCCATTGCTTCCAAATACCTTATCTACGCTGCCCTCGCCACTGTGCTTGGCTGCATCACCGGCATTGTGGTCGGGTCCTGGGTGTTTCCCGAAACCATCTGGTATGCCTACGGCATCATGTATACGATGCGTCCGCTTGTCGTCGAGTTCTACTGGCCGGCAGTCATCATTGGCGGCGGGGCAGCAACGGCTGTCACGGTGCTGGCCGCGCTCTGGGCCGTGTATGCAGAGCTTGCGGAGGTTCCGGCCAACCTTATCCGGCCCAAGGCGCCGGCTCCCGGCAAGCGAGTCCTGCTTGAGCGTCTGCCTGCCCTCTGGAGCCGGCTCAATTTCTCCCAGAAGGTGACGGCCCGGAACCTGTTCCGCTACAAGAAGCGCTTCTTCATGACGATTCTTGGCATCATGGGCTGCACAGCCCTGATGGTGACCGGCTTCGGCCTCCGGGATTCCATCACCGGCATCGTTTCTATGCAGTACGGCAAAGTGATGCTGTACGACATGCAGCTGACGCTGGAAGAGCCGTATACGCCGGCAGACAAGGAGGCTCTGGCGGCAACGCTGGATGCCGATATCCCGCAGTGGCTGCCCTATGCTGACGCTTCCGGGACCGGTACGGCCGGCGGCAAGAGCCTCGACTGCGAGATTATTGTGGCGGCGGAGCCGGATCGTCTGCCGGAGTTTGTGAGTCTGCAGGAGCGGGAGAGCGGCCGGACGCTGCCGCTGCCGGCGGACGGCGAAGTCGTGGTGTCGGAGAAGTTTGCCGAGAAGCTCGGTCTGCACGTCGGGGACAGCGTCGACCTGACGCGGGGCGAGACGAACCGGGCAGCGGCGGTGGTGAGCGGGATCACAGAAAACTACGTGTACAACAACCTGTACATGTCGCCCGAGACGTACACGGAGCTCTTTGGCGAGGAGCCGTCCTATGACCACGTGTGGGGCCGCCTCGATCGCGAGCAGCCGCTGACGGCCAAGGAGGAAGAGGAACTTTCTTCTGAGCTTCTGCGCAGTGATCTGATTGACTCGATGACGTTCACGTCCAAGACCAGCCGCGACTTCGGTGAGATTCTGCGCAGTCTGGACGCCGTGGTGTGGCTCCTCATTGGCTGCGCCAATCTGCTGGCCTTCATCGTGCTCTATAATCTTGTGAACATCAACATCACGGAGCGGACGCGGGAGATTGCGACGCTGAAGGTGCTGGGCTTTTTTGACCCCGAGGTCTCCCGCTACGTATTCCGCGAGAATCTCATTCTGTCTGCGATCGGGGCTTTTGCCGGACTCTTCATGGGTGCGGCGCTGCATCAGTATGTCGTGCAGGCGGCCGAGGTCGACATCGTCATGTTCGGCCGCACGGTCCATCTGCTGAGCTACGTTTACAGCTTCGCTCTGACGATGGTGTTCAGCCTGCTGGTGGAGTGGTTCATGCACTTCAAGCTGCGCAGCATCGACATGGTGGAATCGCTGAAAAGTGCAGAATAAAACAGTCCGGAGCACTGGCTCCGGACTGTTTGGTGTTGCGGCGGGTGCTTACCCGGCGGTTTCAGGCTGTGCGCAGATGCCGGTGAACAGGATCTGCGGCAGTCCGTCCGCGCTGTCTCCGAGGAGCAGGAAGGCGAACGGGCGGTCACAGTTCATTTCAAACGGCTCCGTCGGCGGCGCCAGTGCCGTGCCGGTAGCGGCGATCAGGGTCACTGCCGCCGCCGTTGTGCCCTTCTCGTCTACTTGAATGCGCGCGCTCTGCATTGTCTGCGAGAGAAAAACGGACTGTCCGTCCACGAGACCGTTGAGCGGCGGATCCGCGAAATCAAACAGCGGGATGCCAAGCTCCCCGAGCACAGAATTGAGCCCAACAACCCCGGTCTCGATCTCAAAGCGGGGCAGCAGCAGGCGGCCGGTCCGGGTCTCCATGCTGGCAAGCACGTCCGCGAGCTGTGTGCTGCTGAGCTCGCTGAGCAGCGCGCGGGCGTCCGTATTCCGGGGAAGAAGCACAACCAGGCTGCCGCCCAGGACGAAAGGCAGCTCAACAGCCTGGACCGCACTGTTTTCGCAGTACAGAAGCTCGCCGTCGTGAAGCATGAACGGCGCCGTGACATCGCCGTCTGGACTGTAGAACGTGCCGGGCGCAGTGTCGTTCTCGTCGAATTCCCATCTCCAGCGGTCGGAGAAGTAGATCGCATTCGCAAGTGCCGCCACTGTCTGCGGATCGAGGCCTCCCGGAGACACGATCTCCGGGATGAGACCATCGGTGTGCTCGTCAGCCCAGTCGTTGATCGCACTCGCAGCATCCTCCGAGGCAAAGTCAACGGCCATGGAGGCGCCGCCGTAATCCTGGGCGAAGACTTTGGCAAAGTCCGTGTTGATGCGGGCATCCTGCCTGACAAAGAGAGCATTCGCGATACTGAGCGGATTGTGCGTCTCAAGCCCTTCTTCCTGCCGATAACTGTTCTGCTGCGCTTCGGTGAGTCCGGCCAGCATGGCCGCCGCAGCCCGGTTCAGATCCCCGCTGCTGAGACCGGCTGTGCCCAGGGCTTCCAGCAGGGCCGGACGCCGCTCAGAGTCAGCGGCGTTGACAAGAGCCGCCAGCGGCAGCCAGGCGGAGCAGGGCGAGCACAGAAAATTCCCGTCCGCGTTTTGCTCCTGCAGAAGCTTCTGCGTGAAACGCAGGGCGAAGTCGTTCGCGCCGCCAACTGCAGCCTCCGCCTGCGGCAGATCTGCACCCACAGCGGGAAAGCCGGGGGCCGGTGTCGCAGCCAGTCGCAGCGTCTCACCGATGCTGCTGAGATCCACCAGCCTTGTGCAGCCGGTGAGGACCATGCCGGCGAGCAGTACGGCCGCAAGTTTCCGAAGATTTTTGCGAGATGTGTGCATTGGTTTCTCCATATGGGCGTTAAGGCCGCTCTGGCGGGCAGCAGCGCTGCGTCCGCTGCAAGTGCGGCGCGAGCAAAAAAGGAGGAGATCTGCGTCTCCTCCAAAGGTTCAGTTCATATCCAGCATGCGGGCAGTGACGCCGTCCAGACTGTCAAAGTCTGTGATCATGCTGTTGGTGATTTCGGTATCGCCGCAGACCTGCAGGATGATCAGACCGTCGTCCGCGCAGAAGTCTGCGCCGGCCTCGTGCATGCCGACACGCAGCCGGATGTTGCATCCGTACTTTGTGAGCATCTCCTGCAGCTTAATGGCGTTGGTCTGCCGGTGGTCTACCCGGATGGCCAGAATATAGTATGAATTCATATTGACTCCTCTTCGCCTGCCTGCGTTCAGTCCCAGTCAGGAATTCAGCCGGGCAGCGATCAGTTCCCAGAGCTGATCGGGCGTGTCCACGAGGTGATCCGGGCGCTCGGCCTCGAGAAACGGCCGGTCGCGAAAACCCCACGATACAGCTATGCCCTCCAGCCCGGCATTGCGGGCTGTCTCGATATCTACTTCCGAATCGCCGACATAGATTGTTTCCTGCGGGCTCACGCCAAACTGCTCCATCATCAGCTCGAGCGGCTGCGGGTCCGGCTTGCGCCGCACCTCGCCGGGGCGGTCGCCGACGGCTGCATCGAGCAGGGTTCCGAGTGCTTTGCCGCTCAGCTTCCGGGTCGCCCAGTCCGGCTTGTTGGAGATGACGCCGGTCTTTATGCCCGCGTCTTTCATCTTTTGCAGCATTTCCGGGATTCCCGGGTATGGGCCTGTGTGCCGCTCCATATTCTTCGCGTAGATTTCCCGGTACTGACGCAGATACTCTTCAAGCTCTGCCTCTCCGACCCGCTGCGGCAGGGCGCACTGCACCAGCTCGGCTGCTCCGTTGCCCATATAGGAGCGAATCTCGGCAAATGACCTTTGCGGCAGCCCGTTCTTTTCGAGCAGTTCATTGACGCTGTCCACCAGGTCCTGCAGCGTATCAAGCAGCGTGCCGTCCAGGTCGAAGAGGACTGCCCGGACGCTCATGCGAACGCCGGCATCGCCGCGTGGTGCTCGAGGTAGTCTGTGAGGTCCCCCACAGTTGCGAAAGACCGGATGTCCGGTTCGTCAATCTCGATATCGAACGCATCTTCAAACTCCACCACGATGTTGATAACGTCGAGGGAGTTGAGTCCCAGGTCTGTCTGCAGGTTGGAGTCCAGCGTGATGTCCTCCTCAGGAATGCAGGCGTACTCCGCCAGGATGTCCTTTGCCTGTTCAAACATGTATATCAGCCCTTTCCAACAGTATGCCGCTTGATTTTCTTCGTTGTCGTCTTCTCAAATTCCGTCTCATGCACCTTTACATCCGCAATGTGCTTGTAGCGCGGCTGCGCGGCATTCACCTCGGCCACGATCTTATCGAGTGCGTCCTTGATGTCGGTGATATGGGCGGCCTCGGCGTACTCATAATCGGGATAAATGTGCGCCGTGATCCGGCCGTTGTCTTCCATGACGACAATTTCCTTGATCAGGTCGCGGCCGGCGAAGTTTCTTTCCAGTTCCTCCGGGGAAATGTTTTCGCCGCTTTCGAGAATGATAAGGTTCTTTTTCCGGCCCGTTATGAACAGAAAACCCTCTTCATCGATATACCCCAAATCGCCGGTGCGGAACCAGCCGTCTTCCGTGAAGGCTTCCTTGGTGGCCTGCGGATCCTTGTAGTAGCCCAGCATGACATTACGTCCTCGGACCTGGATTTCCCCGTCCTCAATCCGGACCTCATTGGAAGGGGACGGCAGCCCGACCGAGCTGTCCTTGTATTGATGATCGCGGTTGATGCTCACCAGCGGCGAACATTCTGTAATGCCGTAGCCCTGCGGGAAATTGAGCCCCACCTGCCGGAGCTTGCCGAGAATTTCCGGATTCATGGCCGCTCCGCCCACAAAACCTTTGTGCATGCGGCCTCCCACGGCCTGCCTGGCGCCGGCAGCGAGTTTGGCCTGCGCCTCCTTTGCCTGCTCTGGTGGCATGGAAGCAAGCACCTCCTCCGTGAGTCCGCTGCGGCGCCCCGCATCGCGCATCTGTTTGTACAGGGTATCCAGAATCAGCGGAACCACGCCCATGCCGGTCGGCTTAAAGAGCTGCATGTTCGGCATCAGCAGCTTCAGGTTTTCGTTGAAACAGACGACAGTGCTGGTGTGCAGCATAGCGAGAATTCCGCAGTTGGATTCGTAGGCATGATGAAGCGGCAGCACCGAGAGCATAACGTCGTCTTCGCCGAAACTGAGGTTTTTGCAGGCGCCGTCAAAGCTGGAGACAATATTGTCCTGCGAGAGCATCACGCCTTTGGGCTGACCGGAGGTGCCGGAAGTGTAGAGCAGCGCGGCCATCTTGTCTTTCGCGGGTGTCTCACTTGTGTAGCTGACGTCTCCGGAAGCAAGCAGACGGCGCCCTTCTTCGAGAAGCTCGCTCAGCGAGCCGGGACCTTCGCCGCGCACGTCGCACACCAGTTTTACCTCCGGCAGATTCTCACGTACTGCACGGGCAATCTGCTCGTATTTTGGCGTGTAAAAGAGAGCTGTGCCGTCCGCAAAGCGGATAAGCTGCTCTATCTGCGGCGCCGGCAGGTCCTTGTCGAGCGGCACAATGACCATGTCGCCGCACAGCGCCGTCATATAGACAAGCACCCATTCGTACATGTTATCGCCCATGACGCACAGATGCTGTCCTTTGAAGCCGCGGGCATAAAGCGCTGTGCCGAGAGCGTCCACGTCCTCCTTAAACTGTTTCCAGCTTATGCCTTCGTAGCTGTCCTTGCTTTTGCGTACCCGGAACACATCTTTGTCGGGTGTATTTTCCAGCGGATAATTGAAAAGATCTTTCACGGTCTCTACCGGCCGCGTTTCATACAGTGGGTAGGCGTTCACTTCTATCCGCGGCAGTTTCCCTCTCAGGCTGCCGCGACCTCCTTCGGTCCAGATTTGCAACTCTTTGCGGGGCGGTCCCGGAAAGAACGCATGCAGAAATCATCTCATAGTTGAAGGGCTTTTTCCATTCGTCTGCTGCCGGCCGGCCCTGGGTGCAGAAAACGATGGGGTGTATTTCGCCCTGCGCCAGGTATTCAGGCAGACTTCTGACGGCGGCCGGGCAGATTGAGCACCAGGATGGCACCAAGCACAAGCCCAATTCCCAGGATACTCATAAGTCCCAGTGTTTCATGGAAGACCGCCAGGCCTGCCAGGGTAGCGACGACGGGCTCCAGGATAGCGGCTATAGCGGCGTCCGTGGCAGGCAGACCGCTCAGACCTTTCGTGTAGAGCAGGTAGGCGGCGGCGCCGCTGGCGACAGCGAAGATGATCAGGGTGACGGTCATGGCCGGTGTCCACGCGAGCGCGGCGAGCTGCGGGAAACTGCAGAACGGAGTGATGCCTATGCTCGCAAAGATAAATGTATATGTCGTGACAGTCATGCTTGAGTAGCGCTTAAGGGCGTACTTGCCGAAAATGCTGTAGAGCGCATAGAAGAAACCGCTCAGCAGCCCGAGAATGATGCCCGTTGCGTCAGCACTGGCAGAAAATCCGCTTACGAGCACGCAGCCGCCGAATGCCATCGCCAGGGCGACAGCGGTGCGGACCGTGAACGGATCATGAAACAGCCAGGTGGAGAGGACAGCCACAAAGATAGGTGCTGTATAGAGGAGAACAGCAGCAGTGGAGAGCGGGACGCGCTGCAGGGAAGCAAAATAGCAGCTGCCGAACAGAACGAAGCTGACGATGCCGGTGCCGGCAAACATCCACCAGTCTGTCAGCCGGATGCGGAGCTCCCCGGGGGACCGGAGTGCCAGCCACAGGACCATAATGCCGGCAGAGACCCAGGCCCGGAAGGCGATCAGCTGGGAGTTGCTCAGACCGTCCGCGGCCAGGTTGCGGACAAAAAGTCCGATCGTGCCCCAGAGAAATGCGGCAGCGATGACCATGAGATATGCTTTTCCTCTGCGCAAAAAACCACCTCCCTGGGGAAAGCCTAATCAGTCTGCCACACGGGCCCGCTGAATGCAATGTTCTGCTTAGAAACGCTGCGCCTGGTGTATATATAAGGCAGAGACCGAAACTGGAGGAAAGAGATATGTCAGCATTTACAGAAGTACCCGGAAAGCATGTAGCCGATATCACCGTGTACGCGCTCAGTTACTGCCCGTACTGCAAAGCAACCAAAGAGTTCCTGAAGGAGCACGATGTTGAATACAAATATGTCGACGTCGATACAGCACCGCCGCAGGAAGCGGAGCAGCTGATGTCGCAGGTCCAGGAATACAATCCGGACGAGACATTCCCGACTATCGTTGTCGACGGCGGCAAGGAAGTGATTGTCGGCTTCAACGAGCCGGCCATTGAGAAGGTCATCGCAGCGTAAAAAGCTCCGGGCGCAGCCGGCCGGAGGCAGAATAAGCGGGCCCGCAGTTGCTGTTTCAGGCACGGCGGGCTTTTTCAGTTGTGCTGACGCTAGACATTTTGCCGTGCCTGCAATAATATGTTGACGGCAGAGCGCCTTTTTAAAGGGCAGCGAAGGGAAAGTATTCCGGTTTTTGCGGCGGGATGCTGCCTTTGCAGGAGCGGATATAGCATGGAGATATTATCGGAGATCAGTCAGTTCGTTCAGAAAGGACGCATCAAGAATGTGACGGCACAGGTGTCGCAGGCTCTTGCGGACGGCATTGCGCCTGCGGTCATTCTTTCGGACGGTCTTCTTGACGGCATGGCCGAAGTGGGCGAAAAGTTCAAAAAGAATGAAATTTACGTGCCGGAGGTCATGATTGCGGCGCGGGCCATGACGGCCGGCATTGACCTTCTGAAGCCGGTGATGAACGACGGGGATGCCAAGGCGAAGGGCAAGGCCGTTCTCGGAACGGTCAAGGGTGACCTGCACAGCATCGGCAAGAATCTGGTCAAGATTATGTTTGAGGGTAAAGGGATCGAAGTGATCGACCTCGGAGTCGATGTGCCGGCGGAGAAGTTTGTGGACGTGGCTGTCCAGGAAGGTGCCGGTATTATTGCCTGCTCAGCGCTTCTTACGACGACGATGCCCATGATGGAAAAGGTGGTTCAGATTGCGGAGGAGCGCGGCGTCCGCGACAAGATCAAAATCATGATCGGCGGTGCACCGGTGTCGCAGGGTTTCTGCGATGAGATCGGTGCCGACTGTTATACCGACGACGCGGCTTCGGCGAGCAGTGCAGCACTCGAATACCTTGAGGCGCTTGCGAGCTGACGCAGTCAGAGAGACGGCAGAGTGCGGCCATCCCAGTTGGGTGAGCCGCTTTTTTTATGACTGCGCCGGCTGCGCTTTCAGCTTCTTCAGGGCATTATGCACGAAGACTGCGGCAAAGACGCATGTCAGCGCCTCGGAAGCTGGGATGGAGGCCCAGACGCCGGCTATGCCAAAAAAGAGCGGCAGCAGATATACAAAGGCTCCCGCAGCGGCGATGCTTCGCAGCAAAGCGACAATCATGGCCTGACGGTTCAGAAGAGCGGACTGCAGGAAGTAGATGGCCAGGACGTTGATCCCAAGGAACAGGTAGGCTGCGGAGTACAGCCGTACGATGGCAGGTGCGGCCGCAAGAACCTCCGGCGTCGCGTTCACGAACAGACGGATCAGCGGCACCGGCTGCAGTTCGCTTACAAGGACAAAGACAGCGGCAAACAGCAGCGTTGTCGTGAACCCGAGACGCCAGAACGTGCGGACCCGGCCGTACCTGGCGCCGCCCAGGTTGGCGGAGATAAGCGGCTGCACTGCCTCGGCCACGCCGCCGAACATGGCCTGGAAAAGTGCGCTCACCGAACTGATAACCCCGTAGACGGCCAGCTCGGTCGTGGTGCCCCAGACGGTGATCTGATTGTTGACCATGATGACCAGCACGACGTTTCCGAGCGCCAGTATGCCGGCTCCCAGTCCGGCCCCCAAAATACGGGTGCAGGCTTTGAGCGGGTCAGGTACGGACTGGAGCCGCAGGCGGCATCTGCGGCTGAAGAAATAGGTGAGCAGCAGACCAGCCTGCACGCAGCTGCCGGCAACCGTGGCGATGGCGGCGCCGCGCATACCCATGCCCAGCGGAAAGACCAGATACCAGTCGCCGAACATGTTGACGATACCGCCGGCTATAACCGAGGCAAAGACCAGATTCGGCGCGCCATCGTTGCGGATAAAGGCGCCGAGGAACTGGGAGTACACGAAGACCGGCATGAACCCAAGCAGCCAGTCTGCATACTCCAGCGTCTTGGCGAGCGTCGCACTGTCAGAGGCACCAAAGGCAGTGAGAACCGGGCGGCGGCAGAAAAACAGCAGAGCCCAAAACGCGAGAGTCGAAACGGTCACCAGACCGAGCGCAGCCGTGAAATACTGATTCCCAGCGGTCATATCGCCGCGGCCGCGGGCGTTGGCCATCCGCACTGATCCCCCGATGCCGCACAGTACGGCGACAACGCTGTAGATGCCGAACGGAACCAGCAGGACGGCCATGGCGGCCGCTCCAACGGGTCCCTCAGACTGCCCGATGGCAATCATGTCGACAATGGAATAAATGGACATGATCAGCGCACTCCCAAGTGAAGCCACAAGGTAGCGGCGGAACAGTGTCCTCGGTTTTTCGTTCAGGAGCTCCATCGTTTTTTCTTGCAGGGCAGTCTTCTGCTGCGGCTGGGGACGGCCTGAGCCGGCGCTGCAGGGACAGCTGTGTCGGATCAGGAAGACAGAAAAAGGGCTGCCTTGCAGCAGCCCCAGGCTCTGACCTGATGTTTACCCGAGCAGGAGGTCCTTGAAGGAAGTGAGGGTTTCACTGAATTCCTTCATGCAGGCGCGGATCGGCTCGCCATCGGCGAGATGCACGCCGGCAATTTTCAAAAGCTCCAGCGGATAGTTGCTGCCGCCGGATGACAGGAACTTCAGATAATCCTCGACAGCACCCTTGCGTCCGGAACAGATGTCATTGGCGATCTGCACGGCGCAGCTGAAGCCGGTCGCATACTTGTATACATAGAACGCGGTATAGAAGTGCGGGATGCGTGCCCATTCGTAAATGATACGGTCGTCCCGCGCCATTTCCGGTCCGTAGTAGAGGGCATTGAGATCTCCGTACATTTCAGACAGCGTCTCGTAAGTGAGCGGCAGGCCGTTTTCTGAGTCAGCATGCGTCATCTGTTCAAACTCGGCAAACATTGTCTGCCGTACGACGGTTGTGCGGAACTGATCGAGATAATGATTCAGCACATGGAGCCGTTCGTCTCTGTCAGTAACAGTCGAGAGCAGGTGCTTGGTGAGCAGGATCTCGTTGACGGTGCTGGCGACCTCGGCGACAAAGATGGCATAGTCTGCCTTGGCTTCCGGCTGATAGAGATTCGAGAAATACGTGTGCATCGCATGACCAAGCTCGTGCGCAATTGTGAAGACGCTGTCAAGGTCACCGCGGTGATTGAGCAGTACGTACGGGTGCACCCCGTAGACGCCCCAGGAGTAGGCACCGCTTGTCTTGCCCGGGGTTTCCTCCACGTCAATCCAGCGGTCCGAAACAGCCTGGTTGAGCAGCTTCTGATACTCGTCGCCGAGCGGACCGAGGCCTTCCTTGACCAGCTTGACGGCTTCATCATACGAATAGTGGCGTGTCTGTCCCGGAACAAGGGGCACATAGACATCGTACATGTGCAGCTGGTCAACCCCGAGCACCTGCTTGCGCAGAGCCACGTAGCGGTACATGATATCCAGGTTTTCGTGGATGATGCTGATCAGGTTGTCGTAGAGTCTGACGGGGACGTTGTCCGAAAAGAGCGCCCGTTCGATGGCGTGCGGGAACTTGGTGGCGCGGGCGATAAATGAATCCTTGCGGACGCTCGCGGCGTAGGTTGTGGAGATCGTATTGATGAACTCTTTGTAGGTATCATAGAGTTTGTCGTAAGCGCGCTGACGCACCTCCCGGTGGATGCTCTGCATAAACAGGATGTAATTGCCCTGCGTGAGTTTTGCTTCCTGCCCGTACTCGTTTTGGATAGTGCCGAAGTTGAGATCGGCGTTGTTGAGCATCGTGAAGATGTCTTTCGGAGCTCCGGTAATCTCACCAGCCATGGCCAGCAGGCGTTCTTCTTTTGTGGAAAGAACGTGCGGCTTCGAGCGCAGCAGTTCCTCGAGGTTGAAGTCGAAATCCTTAAAGACTTCCAGGGAGTGCTTCGTGAAACCGTGTTTTTTCAGTTTCTTCCATTCTTTGGTTTCTTCCGGATGATCCTGCGCGGCGAGATGTCCGGCGTCAATGTATTCTTTCAGCGTTTTCTTCTTGAGCTTGAGCAGAGCCGGATTCATAAAAGCCAGGGCGGAGGCCAGCTTCACATTGATGTCTATCGCCTGCTGCGTCATTGCCTGGTATTTGGCAACTGTATTGTCCTCGTCGCGGCGCATCCGGGCATACACGAAGAGCCGGGCAGCAATGTGCTCCATCGCCTCTGTCTGTCGGAATGCTTTGGCGAGCGTTTCGGGACTGTCTGTGAGGGTCTCGCGGATGCCGGGAATGTCCTTCAGCATTTCCTCGAGCTGCATCAGTTCTGCTTCAAAGTCCTCATCCGAAGCGTAAATATCCTCCAGCTTCCATTTGTGTTTTTCGTCCACATTGAGCCTGTTATCTGCCATGAAAAACCTCCAAGCGTAGGCGCGTGCCGTGAGCGGCAGCAGGGAAACATTCTGCCGCATCCTCCACTAACCTATATACACTTGACAGCGGGCCACGAAAACGCCGGAAATGCTGTCCCGAAAAAAGATACGGCGGGCAGAAAGATGTGCAGCGAAATCGCAGGATGCTCCGCACATTCTGATCAGACAGCGGCCGGGTGCTGCAGCCCGAGCGAGGACCGGATCAGCTTCTGCTGCCGACGCTCTGCAGCGGATCGATAAAGGAAAAGCGGAACTGCGGCCAATGATCCTGTGACACAGCGGCAGCTGAATGCTTTGGTTGAAGGTATCGTCGCAGAGCAGAGGATATGATCTGTCGTATCGTTGCCAGCCAGAGGGCGCGAGCCGGGATATCGTCGCAGAACAAATGCTACGATTCGGCGTTTCGTAGCAAATGATATACTACGAAGAAGCTCGACTGCAAACAGTGTACGGTGCGAAAGCGCATCCGACTATGTAAGTCGCCGTTTCTGGAGGAACTTCTGGTGTAAAAGCGGATGCGGTGAGGCTCTGACATGCCAGACAAACGCTGAGCGGACGCCTTACGGCGGCCTCGTGGCATATGTGTCACGGCCAGCCGCTGGTCAGGAAGGTACTATGCGCGAGAACAACAAAACAGAATGCAAAGCCTCAGTATCTGATTCGTTCCTGAGGACGGCAAGCGCCTGTGCAAGCTATCAGACTGGTCAGATCCTGTTTGGAGTCGCTGATGACGGCAGAACGATTGGACTCGATAATCCAGAAAAGTCTGCGCTGAAGATGGAGCAGAGCATCAACGATGCACTCGAGCCGGTTCCCACATACGAACTGCAGCTGGACGCCCAACTGTGTACTGTAACCCTGACTGTCCACAAAGGACCTGACACACCCCATCTGTCCAGGGGCAAAGCATACAAGCGCGTCGACACGTCTACGCGCCCTGCAGATCGGCTCGAGCTTTCGCGCCTATGTATAGCAGGACAGCACGTGCACTTCGACGCGCTGCCGGCAGCCGACAGGCAGCTGACGTTCAAAGTGCTTACGCGTGAACTGAAGGATGCAGTAGGGATCGAGAAACTGAGCGCTGATGTCATGCGTTCGCTGGGACTTCTTCTTCCCAGCGGCCAATACACGAATGCCGCTGCCATTCTGGCAGACAGCAATGATTTCCCGGGAATCCGCTGGGTACGGTTTGGAGAAAATGTAAATGATATCAGAGAGTAGGGAAATCTGAAATACCGGTCCGTTCTCGAGCAGCTCGAAGAGATCATGGCCGTATTCGCCCGGCATTACACGTATGAACAGATTACCGATGAACCGTCCCGTCAGATGCGCGAGACAGTGCCGCCTGCCGCTTTTCGGGAAGCTGCTGCTAACGCAATCGTGCACCGGACTTGGGACGTAAATTCAGGAAGCTGAGCAAGCACTTCCGTGTGCTTTTGCTGACAGGTGCCAGACAGGTCGGCAAAACAACCGTGCTTCGCCATCTGGCACAGAACACCTCGCGCACCTATGCCACGCTTGACGACCTCAGGACGCGTCACCTTGCCAAAACGGATCCGGATCTCTTCTTTCAGATGTATCCGCCTCCCGTGCTGATTGACGAGTTGCAGTACGCCCCGGAGCTTTTTCCGTACATAAAGATCCTTGCTGACGCCAGCGAAGAACGAGGACTGTTCTGGCTGACAGGTTCGCAGCATTATCTTGCCATGCGGGCGGTACAGGAGTCGCTCGCCGGACGCATCGCTATCCTCGAGATGATGGGACTCTCGCAGACCGAGCTGCGCGGCACTGTCTCCTCAGAACCGCCGACCTATGATTTCTCGAACTTGCAGCAGCGTATGCAGGGCGCGGCCCTCCCAGGCGCGCCTCAGATTGATGAGCATATCTGGCGCGGCGGACTTCCGGATGCACAGGACCTCGAGCCCGAGGCGCGCGAAACGCTGCTGCAATCGTATGCGCAAAGCTGTCTGATGCGGGACGTGGCAGCTTTGGGCGGAGTGGAGGATTTGGGAGCGTTTGAGAAAATGCTCACGGCAGCTGCATCGCTCGTGGGGAAGCAGCTCAATTATGCGACGCTTGCAGCAGCGGCTGGGATCAGTCAGCCAACCGCCAAAACGTGGATACACGTCCTGGAGGGCCTCGGCATCGTATATCTTCTGCCGGCCTTTTCAGGCAACGCGCTGAAGCGTCTGGTGAAGACGCCGAAGCTGTATTTCAAGGATACTGGGCTGGCAGCGTGGCTTGCCGGCCGGCCGACGCCGGAGCTCCTGATAAATGGCGCAGCATCCAGCGCTTTTCTCGAAAACTATGTGATAGCCGAGTTTCTCAAAGCGTATTCGTATGCACAGTGCAGCGCGAATCTGTCGTAATACCGGGACAGGGACAGGCGGAAGATAGATCTGGTGATTGAGCAGGACCGTATGCTGCATCCGTTCGAGATTAAGAAGACTGGAAATCCACATGTGCAGGATGTGAGCCGGTTTTCTCTGCTGGACAGAGGCGGCTTCAGGCGCGGACCGGGCGGCATCATCTGTCTTTCCAGTAAGGTGTATCCGGTGACGGCGCAGGACAGCATCATACCCGTTGGCCTTGTGGAGTAGGATTGGGTCGTTCTGCCGGAACAGGCGGCGGTCAGCCGTTCTCCCCGCGTTACATCATGTGCAAAACATCAACATTCGGCTGATCTAAACCCGGTTTTAGATCAGCCGATATTGGAGACGGGCAAAGACCTTCGTGATCAGAAGCGGGCAGGCTCTCTGCGTGACCGCGTGCGAAGTCGCAGGCGTGCCGTGCCTTCAGGACACCCCGCGCGCCTGCTGCTGTTGCTGTCGGCGGTATTCCTTGGGCGAGATGCCTTCACGTTTTTTGAAGACGTGGCTGAAATAGTTGGGATCGTTGTAGCCGATTTCCATCGCGATGTGTGCGAGCTTACGGTCGGAACCGGCCAGGAGTTCCTTGGCTTTGGAAATGCGCAGTGAGGTAAGGTAATCGATGAATGTGCAGCCCATTTTCTGTGAAAAGACAGTGCTGAAATGGGCCGCACTGAAACCGACATGCCGCGCCGCCAGCTGCAGGGACATCTCGCTGTCTCCGTAGTTTTCCTGAATAAACTGAGCGGCCCGCTCCATCATGTCTGTGGCTGCCGAGCGGGCTTTGCCGCTGTCGCGGGCTTTGACAGCGCGGGCGAGGATTTCCAGGGCGCTGTCCTCAAAAGACTCGCGGGTGGATGCCGCCAGGAAGACGTCGGAGACCGAGCCGAAGCCGTCCGTCACAGCTGCTGGATCAGACTTGGGATTGGACGCTGCGGCCGCCTGCACAGCAGTGTGCAGAATATCCATCAGCAGATAGAAGCGGTACAGCACGCTGTCAAGCTGGATGCGGTCGAGGCGGTGCAGGAAAGACCGGAAAAATGAAGGCAGATCTTCGAGGGCCACCTGGCGCAGGCTCTGGGCAAACTGACCACTGAACGTCACACTCCAGGAACCCGAGGCTGTGTTGGCCTTCATGGCTGCGGATGTGTCGATGATCTCTCCCGGATGCGCGAGGTGGGCCTGGGACAGAATGGCAGATGCCGCGGTGCAGGCGGCCGGTACGGCCTGCAGGCTTGGCACCGAGCTGCCAATCACTGCTGTCGCCTGAATTCCCATCGCGCGCAGGGCGTCGAGGTATTCACTGAGGACCTGGCGGGCATTTTCCTCTGCCCCATGCCGGTCTGAAGAAATGACCAGCACAGTCAGAAGCTCACGACCGTTGTAGCAGGGCAGCGCCTCCGGATGGGCTGCGTTTACCGCGCGCAGTCCGACCATCAGGTCCGGCACGGCCGTGTTTTCCGGAAACTGCAGGTGCAGCGCTATCACGCTGTAACGACCGGCCCGCAGGTCGAGGCCGATGAGATCTGCCTCCTCCATGATCTGCGTGAGGGTGCGCTCCCCCTGGAGAATGTGACGGACTGTGCGCATGCGCACGTTTTCCTCCAGCGTCTGCTCCACTGGCGGCAGCAGAGACAGCCGCTCCGTTTCAGCACTGGCAGAGAGCAGGGCCTCCGCAAGCGTGGCCGAAGGCACGAAGCCGCCTGGAGTCACCAGCTCAAACGAAGGCTGCGCGTCTGTATGCCGGCACCGGACAACCTGCAGACGGCTGCGCAGCGACTGTGCCGCTTCCGTGAGGTCGAGGTCATCGGCCGGCGGCATCGCAGCATCCGTAACCAGAATGTCCGCGCCTGTGCTGAGAATACCGGCAAGGGCCGCTTCGGTGCCGGCAGCGCTGCCGCAGATATCATAGGGTCCACCGGTTTCCCGGATGGCTGCCGCTAAGTCATTGAGCAGCAGTGCGTCCGGTGCCGCCACAAAAATGCTGTACATTCGTGTCCTTTCCATGGAGTGCCGGTCCGCTCAGTGCAGATCCTGCTTCCTCATTATATAGACGGGAAGCAGGCGGCAATTGTTCGGCTCAGGCCGCGGGAAATGCGGAGTCGTGTCTCAGACTTTGCCCGGCAGTCCCCATTTACGCTGCGTTGGATCGATGCGTTGGACGGCCTTATCGCGCTGATGCACGCGATAGGAGGTGCGTTGCGAAACCTAACGCGGATTCGCGTGGGTGCGACACCGGGCCTGCCCAAATAAAATACCAGTTCGGCGAAAAATTGTCCCGCACTCCCTGCGGCCTGAGCCGCGGAGTCGGAAGAAAGCACCCCAAAAAAACCAAAGGAAATGTATGAGACTCCCCGCGAAAAGCGGTACACTTATCTTTAAGGATTGTGCGGTAGTCTGCCGGCAGGCCGGGTGCGCCGCCTGACCGTCCCTGGGACGGGCACCGGAATGCTGCGGGATGCACGCTGCACAGTCTTTTACAGGAGGTTTTCAGGCGGGGAGAATCTAGGAGGAATATATATGAAGAGATTCTTGGTGCTGATGCTCGCTGCATTCATGTGCTTCGCACTTGCAGCCTGCTCATCGGACAGTACGGAAAGCAGCGCCAGTGCGTCAGAGGAAGCTTCAGCAGAAGCCACGGAAGACGCAGCTGCTGAGGCCACAGAGGAAGCCAGCGCAGAGGCGACAACAGACGATGCTGCTGCCGAGGCAACCGAAGAAGCTTCTGCAGGCGAGAACGCGGACACAAACGCCGGTGTCAACACAACCGGTGAGACCATCACGGTCGGCATCATCAACAACCCGCCGTCTGAGTCGGGCTACCGTGAAGCCAACGTGAAGGACTTCGAGGAAATGTTCTCGGCCGAAAACGGCTATGACGCGAAGACTTTCTACAGTCTGAAGAACGACGAGCAGCTCAGCGCCGCCCAGCAGTTCATCACAGACGGTGTGGACTACCTGCTGATCTCTGCAGCAGAGACAACAGGCTGGGACAGCGTGCTTGAATCCGCGAAGGAGAACGGCATCGGCGTGTTCCTGTTCGACCGTATGATCGACACGGATGAAGACAACTACGAAGCGGCAGTCGTTTCCGACATGCCGGCTGAAGGCGATACCGCTGTCACATGGCTTCTTGAGCAGCCGCTCGATGAGTACAATGTCGTCCACATTCAGGGCGTCATGGGTTCTGACGCGCAGCTCGGCCGCACAGCAGCACTCGACAATGCTGCAGCAGAAGGCAAAGTAAACATTGTGGTGCAGCAGACAGCGTCCTGGGACGAGGCAGAAGCAAAGAAGATCGTGGAAGCAGCCATCAACTCCGGCGACAGCTTCAACGTCATCTATGCTGAGAACGACGGTATGGCCAGAGGCGCTGTGGCCGCGCTCGATGAAGCTGGCATCACACACGGCACCAACGGTGACGTCATTATCATGGGCTTCGACACCAACAAGTGGGCTCTGCAGGAGCTGCTTAACGGTAACTGGAACTATGACGGTCAGTGCAGTCCTTTCCAGGCAGCTGCGATCGCAGAAATGATCATGGATCTGGAAAATGGCGGTACCATCGCGAGTAAGAAAGTCGTCTCGGAAGAGAAGGGCCTTGATGCGGCAACGATCACCGCAGAGGATGTAGACACCTACGGCATCGGCAGCTGATAGACTGTCTGCGGCCAGATAAGGAAAAAGTCGCGCGGCGCGCAGACTGCAGGATTTTCTGCGGGAAGCGTGCCGCGTTTCTTTTCTAAAGACTGAAGGAGGTTGGAGTGTGGAACACGATGTTGTCCTGTCTGCGCGGGACATCTGCATGACGTTTCCCGGGGTCCGGGCGCTGTGGAATGCGCAGTTCACGCTGCGGGAAGGGGAAATCCACGCGCTGATGGGCGAGAACGGCGCCGGCAAGAGCACGCTGATCAAGGTGCTGACCGGTGTCTACCACAAGGATTCCGGCGTGATCCGGCTTTCCGGCAAGGAAGTCAACATCAAGTCGCCGGAGGAAGCACAGAACCTGGGTATCAGCACGGTGTACCAGGAGATCACACTGTGCCCGAACCTGTCGGTGGCAGAGAATATGTACATCGGCCGCGGGGACTACAAATTCGTCAACTGGAAGGAAATCGAGTCGAAGGCAGACGCCATTCTTAAAAACCTGCATATCCCGGCCCGCGCCAGGCAGCAGCTCGGCAAGTGCTCGCTGGCTGTGCAGCAGATGGTTGCGATTGCCCGGGCTGTGGACATGGAATGTAAAGTCCTGATTCTCGACGAGCCCACCTCTTCGCTCGATGACCAGGAAGTGGAGCGCCTCTTTGGCCTTATGCGCGACCTCAAGGCCCGCGGTGTCGGTATCGTTTTCGTCACCCACTTCCTTGAGCAGGTGTACGAGGTCTGTGACCGCATCACGGTGCTCCGGAACGGTGAGTTTGTCGGTGAGTACACAGTCGCCGAATGTCCGGAAGTTGAACTGGTCGCGAAGATGCTCGGCAAAGAACTCGACGACCTGTCGGAGATCAAGAAGGAGGAAGTGCACATCACAGCCGGCGAGACCCCGGTCTACGAGGCTGAGGATCTGTCAAGTGAGGCCGTGACGCACCCGTTCGACTATGAGATCTACAAGGGTGAGGTCAACGGTTTTGTGGGTCTGCTCGGCAGCGGCCGCAGCGAGATCATCCGTTCTATCTTCGGTGCGGACCGGGTGACCGGCGGCGACGTGAAAGTGGACGGCAGGAAGGCGAAGATTACGAAGCCGCTCGATGCGATGAAGCTCGGCATCGGTTATCTGCCGGAAGACCGCAAACGGGACGGCATCATCGGGGATCTTTCGGTGCGGGACAACATCATCCTGGCGCTGCAGGTAATCAAGGGCTTCTTCAAGCCGATCACGCGCGCGCAGGCAGAGCAGTTTGCGGACGAATACGTAAAGCAGCTGCAGATCAAGACGGCCTCAACGGACACGCCCATTAAGTCCCTTTCGGGCGGCAATCAGCAGAAAGTGATCCTTGGGCGCTGGCTTCTGACGCACCCGCAGTATCTGCTGCTTGATGAGTCCACGCGCGGCATCGATGTCGGCACCAAGGTCGAAATCCAGAAACTTATCCTTAAGCTGGCAGAAGAGGGCGTCAGCGTCACCTTCATTTCATCTGAGATTGAGGAGATGCTGCGTACGTGCTCGCGGCTGATCGTTATGCGCGACGGCCGGATCGTCGGCGAGCTCAAGGGCAATGAAATGACGCAGAACAACGTCATGCGGACAATCGCAGGAGGAGACGCCTGATGGCCAAGGAACTTGAGAAGCGCTCCCGGTCCGGGAGTCTGGGCCAGCTTCTGGTCCCGATTATTGCGCTGGCGCTCATTGCTGTGTTCAACCTGTTCCGCGATCCGAGTTTCTTCTCGGTGGGCATGACCAATGACAGCCAGGGGAACCCGGTTCTGACCGGCAATCTGATCAGTATTCTGAACGGCGCCTCGGAGCTGGCAATCATCTCCATGGGCATGACGCTCGTCACGGCTTCTTCAAAGGGGCAGGATATCAGCGTCGGCGCCATCGCGGCCATTGCCGGCAGCGTGTTCGTGAAATTTCTGAGCGGCGGCGACATCACGGGACTTTCGGTGACACTGGGCATCATTCTCTGCTGCCTGGTTGCCATGCTGTGCGGTGCCTTCAACGGTGCCCTGGTTGCGTACTTCAATATCCAGCCGATGATCGCCACGCTCATTCTCTACACCACCGGCCGTTCGATTGCTTACTGGATCAACGGCGGCGCGACGCCCACTGTCTCGAGTCCGATCATTACGGCGATCGGCGGCTTCATTCCAGGCTGCCCGATTCCGACTCCAGTCTTTGTCGTCATCGTGTTCGGCGTTCTGTTCTGGCTGATCTTCCGCTTCACGAACCTGCGTCTTTACACCCAGGCAGTCGGCATCAACCAGGATGCGGCCCGCCTTAACGGTATCAATCCGCAGACGGTGAAGATGCTGACTTTCATCGTGCTCGGTCTGTGCTCGGCCGTGGCCGGCGTCATCGCCGTCTCGCGGCTCAGCCTGATCAACCATGAGACGATCCTGCTGGAGATTGAAATGGACGCCATCCTGGCTGTCGCCATCGGCGGCAACAGCCTTGCGGGCGGTAAATTCACCGTCGTCGGCAGCGTCCTTGGTGCCTATGCCATCCAGGCTCTCACAACGACGCTCTATGCGATGCGCGTGCCGTCCACGGCAGTCAAAGCCTACAAGGCCGTCGTCATCATCCTGATCGTCATCATCGGTTCACCGGTTGTCAAGGATGCCGTGAACCGCATGATGGCCAAGCGGCGTCAGAAGACCGCGGCCGCGAAAGGAGAGTGACCATGGAGAACAGATCGCGTGATCTCCGCCGGCGGGAGCCGCTGACGGATGCCCAGCTGCTGATGACAATTACCATCTGCATCTTCATCGGACTTTACATCCTGGCCATGGCAGTGTGGGGCGGCGGCTTTCTGCGGCCGCAGCAGCTGTTTGACCTCTTTAACAATAACGCCGCGCTGATCGTCATTGCCTGCGGTATGACAGTCGTCATGATCACCGGCGGTATCGACCTTTCCGTGGGCGCCGTCGTGAGCCTGGTCGTCATGGTCAGCGTCATCAACATCGAAGACCAGGGCGGCAATGCTTTTACCGCGTTTATGCTGGGCCTTGCCATTGGTGCCGCTTTCGGTATCGTCCAGGGTCTGCTGATTGCCAAGCTCGACATTCAGCCGTTCATCGTGACGCTGTCCGGTATGTTCTTTGCCCGCGGCGTCACGACTATGGTCAGTCTTGAGCCGCGCTCGGTGCAGGACGAGGGCTTCTCAGCCATGCAGGATGCGCGTATTGAAATCGACTGGCTCGGTTACGAGACAAACAAGGGTGCCCATATCCCGGGCCGTATCGAGTGGGGCGTCATGATTGCAATTGCGGTCGTGATCGTTATCTTCGTGGTGCTGCGCTGGGCGCGCTTTGGCCGCGATCTCTACGCGGTGGGCGGCAACGAACAGAGCGCGCTTATGCTCGGAATTAACGTTTCCAGCACGCGCTTCTGGGCCTACGTCCTGAGCGGCGTCCTTTCGGGCATCGGCGGTTTTGTCTTCCTGCTGCACACCGGAGCAGGGAACGCAACCAATGCGGCCGGCGCGGAAATGACCTGCATCGCAGCGGCCATCATGGGCGGCACGCTCCTGACGGGCGGCGTCGGCAACGTGATCGGCACGATGTTTGGGGTGCTCACGATTGTGCTGATCCGCGCTATCGTCGTGGCTTCCGGTCTGCGTGAGCCCTGGTGGCAGAGCATTACGACCGGCGCCATGCTCTGCTTCTTCATCATCCTGCAGAGTCTGGTGGTGCAGTACCGCGGCCGTCCGCATAAAGACAAGGACGCGAAGAAAGCCAAAATCTGAGAAAAACGGAAATCACTGGCTGCCGCGCTGCGCGGCAGTCTTTTTTTGGCGCTTCCCGGCGGGACGAATGCGGCCCCTGACGCGTCATAATGAAGAGCTGTCCCGGTAAGTGCTTGACCTGCCTGCGGCAGGAACCCGGCAGCGAGATCAGACAGGAGGAAAGAAATTGTTTCGCAGAATTATTGGACTCGTCATGCTTGTCGTTCTGGCCGTGTCCTGTGCTGCCTGCAGCACGTCCGCTCCTGCGGAAGAAAGCCCGCAGACGCCGTCTCCGGCCGACACGGCTGCAGTCTCGCCTGCGGCATCGGAGGAGACAGCCGCCTCTGAACCTTCAGCAGAAAGCACGGCCGGAACGGAAGGCAGTGTCTACTGGTTTCTGGAGGGCAGCCCGGACCGCCTGGAGAGCGCGCTGGAAGACGTTGCCAGCCTCTACACGCAGCAGACAGGCGTGCCCGTGGAAGTGCGGGTGGCCAGCCCGGATATTTACGATGAAGAGCTGACCAGTGAGATGAACCGGTCGGATCCTCCGACCATTTTCGACGTGAACTCCGGCTACCATGTGGATCGGTGGGGAATGCATGCCCTCGACCTCACAGACACGGAACTGGCCAAGGAAATCGATTCGACTTCCTACAATATGTATGATCCGGACCAGAAGCTGGTGGCGCTCGGCTATGCAATTGACTGCTTTGGCATCATGGTCAACCCGGAGCTGCTGACGCAGGCCGGACACTCGCTTGAAGAGATCGTGGATTTTCCGAGCCTGCAGGCGGCTGCAGAGGATATTCACGCCCGGAGCGCTGAGCTTGGTTTTGACGCTTTCACCACGATTGACCTCGTGACCGACGGCGATGTTTACACTGCACACCTTGCCAACATTGACTACTACTATGAGCAAGGGCTGGAGCGCTGGTTTGCGACGCCGCGCACAATCACAGGCGAGTACCTTGGAAACTACCGCAATCTGTACGACCTGGCACGTCTGAATGGCCCGGCGGCAGACGGCACAGACCGGGAAGATCCCTGGGAGCAGTTTGAAGCCGGCACCTCTGTTTTCTGCTTCGGCGGTTCCTGGCTGTGGGACGCCATCAAAGATGCAGTTCCGGATGCCACCATGATTCCGTACTACTGCGGCGTGTCCGGGGATGAACTGGCCGGACTTAACGATGACGCCCAGAACCACTGGGCCGTCAACGCGGACGTGAGTGAGGCGGACCAGCAGGCTTCGCTGGATTTTATGCTGTGGTGTGTGACCGACCCAGCCGCGTCGCGGCTGCTTGTAGATGCTCTCGGCGCCATGCCATATGAGCACGCGCAGCGCTCAGACAACGCTTTTCTGGCTGCGGCGGATGACTACAGCAAATCCGGCTGCTACACGATGAACTGGGCGTTCCTGTGCCAGCCGAATCCATCCGTGTACCGGGCAGAGCTGCGCGCGGCACTGCAGAGCTACAATGAGAATCCAACGGATGAAACTTGGCAGGCCTTCTGCCAGGCCTTTGTGGACGACTGGGCCACAGAGTACTTGATTATGTACCCGAACGCGAACAAGACGGAAGATGCTGTGGCGGAAGTCACGGTGCCGCCGCGGGCGGAGGATGCCGCGGCAGAAGCAGATGCCGCAGCTACTGAAAATGCAGAGACTTCTGCGGCCGCCTGAAGCAAGGATGAAAGCAGCGCACTTTGGCAGCTGAACTGAAGAGCATAATGCGGACCCCGCTTGCTGCGGGGTCTTTTTTCCTGGAAGCGAGGCCGGTTCGGACGTGAGCGTCGCGCGGCTGCAGGACTGCAGCGTGCAGCGCCCGAATAGGCGCATGACTGACTGCAAAATGCACACAGAATAATCCGTTTGAGAGGAGCAAACGATAACCATGATTCCAGCTGACACCAGTATTCTGCAGCCTATAGACGAGTACATTCTCAAGAAGATGATGGCAGTGCCCGGTCTGAAGAGCAATGGGGAGCCTTATATCAGCGCTGCTCGACAGGCCGGTTTCCGAGGTTGCCGTTGTCCGGCACGACCTGGAGCTGCTTCAGCTGAATGGGGATGAGATTGCGCAGGATATTACTGCGCTGACAGACGGCGGCGTCCGGAACAGCCTGGAGATGCAGGGAAGACAGCTGCCGGAGATTCCTGACACGGAAACCAGGACTTTTTTCGTCGGAGTATGTACTGGCTGTCTTTGACCCGTATGCCTGGCAGCCGACGAACGTGGGTCCAAAGGAAGCCTGCCTGCTGATCTTCAGCAGACGCTCCGTGCTGCAAGAGAACGAGGGTGACCGCATCCAATATGTGACAGCAGCCGAATATGAGGACGGGAGACGCGAGGACAGCAGCACCATGCGGCTGATCGTCCTTGAGCTCCCCAAAGCGAAGCATCTCTTGAAAAAGCCGGTGGCGCAGATGTCTCTGCTCGATAAGTGGATTGTGGTTCTGCGCTATGCGGCTGGAAGAAAATACAGAGAAATCGTGAACGAAGTGATCAGATCGGAGGAGGCACTGTCTATGGCTGCAGACAAGCTGCTGAAGATAAGTCAGGACGATATCGAAAGGGCGCTGTTCCGGAGCCGGCGGAAGTACGAGGCAGACAGGCGGTCAGACGTCGATGTTGCGGAATCCATTGGCAGGGCCAAAGGGATTGAGATTGGCTATGAGCGGAGCAGGGACGAACAGGGAATCGAGACTGTCCGCGCCATGCTCCAAGACGGTGAACCCGCAGAGAAGATCATTTAGTGCAGAGGCCTGACCGCTTCGGACACAGAGGATCTCAGCGTAAACAGAGCCTGACGCACGGCGGCTCGGGTACCGTCCTTCTGCCTCCTCGCGGCTGCATGGAACAGCGCAGCGCAGTGCCGGTTCTAAGCGCATAAAAAGCTCCGGGCCGGAGACCCGGAGCTTTCATGACGCTGCTTGCTTGCTGCCTGCTTACCAAAGCAGCTGCGCTTCTGCGGTGAGATCCGCAATATCAATGTAGCCATTGCCGTTCAGATCGCCGGCGAGCAGATAGGCGCCGAACAGAGGCGCGGAACCGTTCAAGGCCTGCGCCAGCCTGACCAGCTGAGCCACACTCAGAATGCCAGTTCCGAGCACGTCTCCTTTTACGACCATCTCTGTGGTTCGGATGTTGTTCATCGCGTCCTTCCAGACAATGGTGTCCCCGGTCGCGATCGGAGCATCATAGGGAAGCTCACGGCCGTCCTTGCCCTGCACATGCAGGACGCCGTTCGGGGCATACAGTCCCGCAGTCAGCGCTCCAGCGCTCATCGGTCCGCCATAGTACCAGGGGCTGCTCAGCCAGGCCGGATCTCCGCCGTACCAGGGCTGCCCGTTAATGTTCACATTGACATTGTTGATATTGATGACTGTGCGGCCGTCCGGTTCCGACTCTGCCAGAGCCGTGACTGTCAGACACAGGATGAGTGCGGCTGCAAGTGCCGCAGCTGCTATCTTACGTACCATAATAGTGTTTCCTCCTCGCACTGGAAAGTCCATGCATATATGATCAAGTTTACACTCGCAGGGTCGGAGCCGCAACACGGGCGCAGGAGACAGCAGCGCAAAAAAAGTGCCGCCGGATGTCACCAAAACGGCGGGTGGTGCGTCTAAGTGTTGAGGGTGCCCGTTTGCAAGCGGTTCGGCACCCGGGAAACGGACTGGAGCCGGGCGGTTTCCGGAAAGGGAAAGCTGCCGGCCCAGGCTTGGGATTTCCGGAAACGGAGACCTGTACGAAAGAAGGGACTTGCTCATGAGAACAAAGACCAGGAGAAGGTTTCTTGGCATCCTGCTGTCGGCCGTGATGCTGCTGACGTGTGCTGTGCCGGTACTGGCGCAAGGCAGCGCACGCGATGAGCAGCCGGTGGACAGCGTGACAGTGCCGTCGGAGCCGAACTACCAGATCACGGGCTCTGCGAAAGTGGATCTGACGCAGGCAGACCTGGAGGACACGTCGCCGCCGACCAGCCCGACCGGCCGCTTCAATGTCTGGTATAAGGATTCTGTCACAGTGGAGATGCCTGTGCGGGCAAACTATGAAGCCCGGTGGGGACTCTCAAACAATGCAGTCAGCACGGCGGCATCTGAGACGGGAGACTGCAGAATAGATTCTCTGACGGTCAGGCAGTACCTGCGGGTTGAGCTGAGGCCGACGGCCGGCAGCGGCGAGACCTATTACGGCCTGTACGTACTTGAACCGTTCTCCTTCACGGGGGTTACGCTCAGGGCCTCCGTCGGTTCAGATGAGGAGGCCAGTCCGCTGAACGTCCCGTACGGAACGCCCCTTATGCTGACTGCCGAAGTGGCGCTGCGGGATTCGTCCGGACAGCCTGTTCCACTTTCAGAAGGCAGCACGGGCACGATGATCTGCGGCCGGACAGCGACGTTCGCCTGGACGAAGGGCGCTGCGTCGGGCAGCGTTGAGCTGGTAGAGGGCAGCGGTCCTTCGATCGAAGCGGACACGCTTTCCCCAGCGGCTGTCGATTCTGGCAGTGTGACCTATACGTGCACTGTTTCCGGCCTGCCGATCGAAACAGATGCGACGTTCTTTGACGCTTCGAAATCTGTTTCTGTCCAGCAGCCGCAGATGGGCAGTCTGGACCCCGTTGTGGAAGCGCAGGTCGGCGGCGATCCCATCCCGACACTGCTGAGCTGGAACGGCTCCGTTTCACCGGATCTGCAACTCAATGACGCCCTCAAAGTGCAGGTCACGAAGCAGGACGCTGGTGCGCCGAGCCTTGAGTGCAGAGTGACCCCAGACGGTGTTCTGGTCTCGCCGGATTCCATCAGTGCCAACGACAGATATACGGTTGGTCAGTCCTTCCATTATGATCTGAAGCTGATGTGGAAAGACCAGCAGGTCGGCATCGGCCGTGATCTCACCCTGATACTGGTTCCAAAGGCTCCGAAGGTTACATCGGTCAGCGCGGCGCCGAAATCTGCAGCAGCAGGCCAGGCGGTGGAGCTTTCCGGAACGGTGGCCAACATAGAGACGCCTATCGCATTTGAATGGGTGGAACGCGAAGCGGAATCAGACGGTGCCTGGCAGAGCCTTGACTGCGACTGCGCTGCCGGAACACTGAATCCTGGCGACCAGAAAGTTCCGAGCTTCGATGTATATCCGGAAACAGAAAGAGTGTACGCGTTAAGACTCGGCGACCGGGATCCCAGCACAGAGGCAAACCCGGCCGAGGAAGTCTACGTGGACGTCTTCACTCTGGCGCCGGCCGGGGAAGCATCCTTCGGTGCCATTACCGGTCTGCCGACTCCGCTCGGAGTCGAGTGGAAGCCGATCGTGGACCAGGAGAACGGTCCGGCAGCTCCGGCCAACCCACCGCAGATTGACTGGGTACCAGCCGGCGTAGCCGCAGCTGCAGCTGACAGTGACCTCGACGCGACTGTCACTCTGCCTGTGACGCAGAGCCAGGTCCAGCAGGTGGAAGCCTCCTATGCGCCGGATGATGAAGGTATGGAAGAGACGCCGGTGGAGTTTGCCGTGACGCCGGTGACGCTGACAGCCGGAAACGGCGGCACCAAATATACTTTTGCAGACGATGTGCCTGTCAATAACGCAGTAAAACTGCCGCTTGCCTGGTCGTCCGCGCCCAGGAGCTGGACAGGAGTGAAAGTCCACTGGACACTGGAAAAGCCGGCTGGATCCTCAGCTGCTGCTCCTACTGCCCAGCTTGAGGCAGACGGCACGGTCAGCGAGGCTGCCTTTACCCCCGACGTGCCCGGCCAGTACGTCCTGACTGCGGCGGCGTACACGGGCCGCAGCTACAGTTCAGCGCGCGCGGTAGGCGGCGCGGGAGTCTCCTTTACGCTCACAGCGGAAGAAGTAAGGCCGGGATCGTCAAGGATTGTGGCGCTTGACGGCACGCAGACCGAGATCAACGAGGCGCTGCGCTTCCAGGCCCAGACAGCCAGCGCCAGCGGACTCTACGAGGATGCTGTCTCCGCGAGCGCCGGCACCTGGACCGTGCAGCTCCCGAACGGCACGTCTGCAAGTGTGCGGCCGGGCAGCAACGGACAGGTCCGCTACTCGCCGTCTGCTGCGGGCACCTATACGATCACGTACACGCCGGCAGCAGTGGGAGCACTTCCGGCAACGATTCAGTTTACGGCCGTGGATCCGGACGCTCCGGAGCTCGAGCCCGAAATTACGCTCACAGTGCTGCAGCAGGATGCGCCTGTCCGCTCGACCGTGGCTCCTGGCACCAATCTCACCGCAGTGATCGCGGTGCGGAATCTGCCGGTAAGCGTGACGTCTGTGGAAGGTCTGATCAGCCCCTTTGGATTCGAGACGCCGGCACCAACTGCGTACCGAATCGCCGTGGAGAACGGGAGCGGTCAGACATCGCTTACCTATACTGTCCCGACCAGGGCTGAATCCGGCAGTCCGCTCCGTCTCACACTGCGGACAGCCGTGGCAGATGTAGACGGCGTCAGTATCCAGCTTCCCAGCACCGGCTGGAGCAGCACAGTTGCATCGAACAAGCTCAGCGTCCATCTCTCGGCCCCGGCACAGGCAACCGTGAACCAACCGTTCACCGTCTCGCTGGAAGCCAGCCAGGCACTGAATGAGCAGCGCACAGCCTGGACACTGTCGATGCCGGGTCTGACCTATTCGACCAGCAGTGACAACAATGCGCTGACATTCACGCCCACCAGAACTGGACACATCACCGTTTCTGTTTCAGCTGAGAATGCAAAGGGCGATCAGACGGACTCAGCCAGCATTGATATTCTTGTGGGTGAGGATCTGATTGTTACGCTGCGCGGACCGGAGAGAGCCGGCGTGGGCGAGAAAGTGACGGTGACAGCAGTGCCAAGCACCAGCAATGAGAACGTGGTGCTGGCCTGGACGCTCGATCCGGAGTATCCTTATTCCATCAGCGGCAGATCAATCACCTTCGAGCCGGATGAGACCGGCACAGTGAATATCTGTGTCACTGCTGTCCTGGGCAGCCTGACAGCAGACGCGTCGGCCTCCGTGTCCATAGGCACGGAGCCGTCTCCGAGTGCCAGTGCCGGCGCCTCGGCTTCCCCGTCGGGTGAGCCAAGCAGCAGCACATCCCCGGGACCGGATGCCAGCGCCTCGGCTTCGCCTTCAGCCTCGCCGTCTGCAGACGCTTCGGCCACAGCATCGGGTTCGCCAAAGCCCAGCGGCACTGTGGAGCCAAGCTACCCGCTGCAGCTGAGAGCTTCAAGCAGACTGCAGCTCGAATACCGTGACGGCATTCTGTGCATTATTGGCATTCCGATTGCCCGGCAGGTCTCGGAACGTATGTCTGTTGCCGAACTGAAACGTGAATTTGCACCCGTGTCGGGTACCACGCTGCGCGTCGTGAATCAGAATGGCGTGGAGCAGACAGACACGGAGGCAGCTGTGACTGGAACTGTGGTGCGGCTGGAGAACAGCGAAGGGACCGTCATCGGACGGGCGACAGTGCTGATTACCGGCGATGTGCTCGGTAGTGGTCTCATCAACATCGCCCAGCTGGTGCGTTTGGCGCAAGACCTCAACAAAGACCGGGTACTGCTCGGGGTATTTGAGCTTGCAGGTGACATCACGCGGACAGGGGAGATCAACATCGTTGACCTTGTCAAAGAGGCGCAGCTGCTGCATCCGGAGCTCGACAGCTGACTGTTGTAATCAGGATGCAGACTTTCATCCGCAAATAGATACGAAGGGCCGCCCATCGGGCGGCCCTTCGTGCTTGCTTCAGTTGCGCTGGGAGTGGAGCGGCGCTGGGATGCGGCCGCCGCGATCCACGAATCGCTTCGGTGAGGAGTCCGTGTACGGCATGACCGGAGCGTGTCCGAGCAGACCGCCAAAATCCACCGTGTCACCCACTTTCTTGCCGGGAGCCGGGATGACGCGTACCGCCGTGGTTTTGCTGTTCACCATGCCGATTGCCATCTCATCGGCAATGATCGCCGAAATGATGTCCGGCGGGGTATCCCCCGGGAGCGCGATCATATCGAGGCCAACGCTGCAGACGCAGGTCATGGCTTCGAGCTTGGCCAGCGTCAGGACGCCGGAGTGGACGGCTTCAATCATGCCCGCATCTTCGCTGACTGGAATGAAGGCTCCGGAGAGCCCGCCGACATGGGAGGAGGCCATGATGCCGCCTTTCTTTACCGCATCATTGAGCAGTGCCAGCGCGGCAGTAGAACCGGGAGCACCGCAGGTTGCAAGTCCCATCTCTTCCAGGATACGGGCGACACTGTCTCCGACAGCGGGAGTGGGCGCCAGCGAGAGATCGATGATGCCGAACGGCACATTAAGCCGCGCGGAAGCCTCCTGGGCGACCAGCTGTCCAACCCGCGTGATGTTGAATGCAGTACGCTTGATGATCTCAGCGATCTCGCCCAGGTCGGCGTCCGGGTGTTCCTCGATGGCAGCGCAGACAACCCCCGGTCCGGAGACGCCTACATTGATCACGCATTCGCCTTCGCCGATTCCGTGCAGGGCACCCGCCATGAAAGGATTGTCCTCGACCGCGTTCGCGAAGACCACGAGCTTGGACGCGCCGATACCATCATGCTCTGCTGTAGCTTGTGCCGTATCGACCACCACGTGTCCCATTTTGCGCACGGCATTCATATTGATGCCTGCGCGCGTGGTGGCAACATTCACCGAAGAGCACACGATTTCTGTTTCGGAAAGAGCCTGTGGAATCGAGGAGAGGAATGCCTCTTCCTGTGGGGTCATCCCTTTCTGTACGTAGGCAGAGTATCCGCCGATGAAATTGACACCGACTGCCCGGGCAGCGTTATCCAGAGCAGCAGCGAAGGCTTCCGGATGCCCGCAGGACTGGGTAATGAGGCTGATCGGGGTGACAGAAATGCGTTTGTTGACAATGGGGATGCCGAATTCGTTTTCAATGGCCTCGCCGACCGGCACCAGGTTCTTGGCGCAGCGCTCGATTTTGGCGCGCACATTATCCCGGCAGCGCTGATAGTCGTCGCTAATACAGTCGAAGAGGGAAATGCCCATCGTGATCGTCCGCACGTCGAGCTTCTGACGAGCAATCATGTCTATGGTGCGCAGTACTTCTCTTTGCTCAATCATAGCGGGCACCTATACGCGGTACATGCTGTTGAAGATTTCTTCCCGCTGAATGCGGATCTCCATGCCCAGCTCTTTGGCGGCCTTATCGAGGCTCGCTTTGAGATCTGCGAACGGTACGCTACAGCTGTCGAGATCCACCCACATGGTCATTGCGAAAATACTGTTCCCCATGACCGTCTGACTCAGATCCAGTATGTTGGCTCCTGCCTCAAACAAAACAGTGGAAACGGTGGCCACGATGCCGGGACGGTCGCTTCCAAGAACGCTCACGATTGCTTTCATCCACTCGCGGCAAGGAGACTGCCGCCGCTGCCGGCAGGGGAGGAATTGCCGCACGCTCCTTTCTGGACCTGTCTCCGTCCTCCGCGATCAGTGATCTTTGCTGTACCCTGGTGCGGCAACGGCCGCGGGGCTCAGGTGCTTCTGCCGTGATTCCAGGCGGGCAGAGCCTGGTGCTGGTAGGTCTCGACGTACGCGACAGCCTCAGTCGGCGTAGAGGCCACGCCGTACAGGCTGAGCATGGAATCGGCCGCGAAATGCTGTTTGACGCAGTTTTCAAGCAGCGTGAGCAGCGGACGGTAGTAGTCCTGCGTATTGAGGACCACCAGCGCTTTTTCGTGCCTCTGCAGCTGCTTGAGGGTCAGGATCTCAAAAAACTCCTCGAATGTCCCAATTCCGCCGGGCGCGGCAACATAAGCAAAGGACAGTTCTTCCAGCTTTCGTTTGCGCTCCCGCATGGTCTCCGTAACAATGAGCTCATCACAGTCCTGGTAGCTGATGTCCGGCACTTCAGCCATGAAGATAGGCAGGACACCAATAACGCGGCCCTGCGCATCGTGCGCTCCACGAGCACAGGCTCCCATGACGCCAGTGTCCCCGGCACCAAAGACCAGGCCGTACCCCCGCTCAGCAATCAGACGGCCGAGTTCATAGGCAGCGTCCAGGTATACCTTATCTATAGAGGCGCTGCTCGCGCCATACACGCAAATATTCTTCATGATCAAGTCCTCAGTGAAGCCGCACGCTCATGTCTAGCGGCGCGAAGCTGAGCCGGACAGCCCGAAAATAGCGCTGCGCCTGCGGTTGAGAAGGAGCAGCAGTGGATAGCCGAGCCCATAGCAGGCTACGAGCTGTCCAGCTCCTACCCAGAGCACGTTGAACCAGTAGGGCAGTCCCAGCATAACCTGCAGTGTCCAGGGCACCAGTGCAGCATTGAACAGAACAGCCGGCAGCGGCACCAATCCTTTAGTATGGATCTTTGATGTCACGTAAGCCGCTGCCAGTGTGGTAAGCGACCCCACGATGACATCCATAAGGCCGAGGGAGGAACCGAGCACGATCCCAATCCCGTTGGCAATTAGACAGCCGATAAAAAGTCCCGGTACGGCTGCTCCTGTAAAGTAAGGCAGCACGCAGAGAGCTTCAGAAATCCGGATCTGCAGCGGCCCGTAGGAAATGGGGGCCACCACGATCGTGAGAGCCGCATACAGTGCAGCAATAACCCCCACTTCCGCTATGTACCTGGTTCTGCCGGCAGACGTTTGCAGCATAATTGCATTCTCCCTTCGCTGCGGTTGGACAGAAGCAAGCGGCTCTGCCGATAGTTTGGATCGGCTGTTCCAGCATCTGGAGTGCGCCAAGCACAAGCCAGTACCTTTCTATCCATGCAAAGAATCTTATCAAAGTGTCAGGTGTCATGCAAGAAAGAATGGACCATGGTAGAGCCATTCAGTAGGCTGGCATGCATTGCGCCATTGTGCTTCTGCGGTGTACGTGCGCGCCGTCCGCATAAGTGCCTTGGGACAAAGCGAAGAGCTCTCCACATTTCGGTACTTGCTATGCCCGTACTGTCTGTTGCGCGCGTGGCTGGCGTGTCGCGGGAACGGGCCACGTTTTTTGCGGATTTGCTCCGTTGGGCGCCAGACAAATCCTAGCGCGCAACCGCACCACCTTTTTCAATGATTTTTGCCAGTAGATTCTCTGACTCTACTTCGTACTTACTAAACAAGGTGATGTTCGATTCTTTCAGCCATAACTGTCCTTCGCCGGTGTTCCCTCTGTGCTGCTTATTTGAATAGTTTGCGCTGCATTCCGCTTCGTTGCTGGACAGTACCCAGAAACGCACTTTGTCAGTCCAAACTCCAATCCAGACGAAGACGTCACAACACGAAGGCTTCAACTGTTGGAAATTCATATCGAATTCGTTTTCGGAAGTACTGGACAGGGCTTTGTCGGGCAAAGAACCCCCGCTCCGACGAACAACGGGGCCTGCGACGCCTTGACCTCGATGCGTATCCCTTCGTACCAAGAGTCGTATTGGCCCCGATAGTCGGGATCAGTTGCTGTACTGGGATTCTCCAGTTCAGGGACTAACTCGTTTAAGTACGATTGGGTCCACGTTTCTCCAAACGTGCGGGGCGCATAGCTGTACAGAGACGGACACCTGTTGCGCTCGAGGTATCTGGAACGCATGTCCAGATATTGATCGAGAGTGATTATGCCTGCCGCGATGATCTGGGTCATGTCGAATTCTATGTGGTTGAATGGAAAGGTGTCTTCCGTGCTGTGAAGTTTCAAACTCACACTTCCCACACCTAAAATGCAGCGTAGGGCGCATGGCAACCGCGACTGCGAGGCTGCAAATACCTCAGGCAGATTGTCTCTCCATGCATTTGAGCATATGCTGAACACCCTTGGGCAGCTTGCTGACAAAGTCGTCTAATAGGTCAGAAACTACGTCGGTGTTTCCATCTTTGGCTGCTTCGAAGCAGGCTGCGAACTGTTCCATCAGATACAGAAGAGCCTCTGCCAGCGTGATATCGCGCAGCTCATATACCGCATACCGGAACAGTTCCCCTAGGGTACGCTGGTCAGCACAACATCGCTGTTCTATTACCAGCATGATGTATCGGCACAGCACAATGCACAGATGGGCAGTCAGAGCATCGTACGACAGCGAATGGCATTCGCTCGTGAGACGCAGGTACTGCTTGCAGACCTTGAAGAAGGTCTCAATTTCCCAGCGTCGGCTGTAAAGCCGGATGATCTCGTCTTCAGACAGGGACATATCTGTGGAGACCAGAACCAGCCAGTCTTTGC
>JAAUYQ010000020.1 GCA_014805015.1 Clostridia bacterium
ACAATCAGCAGAACACTGGGGCTCGAAAAGATCGAGCCCAACGACATCCTGCTGAAGCCCGCGCTGCTGAAACAGTCCTGATCGGCAGCAGCTGAAACTTCTGTAACAACTGATCAACAGTCTGTGTCCGAAAACGAACGAATCTCATATTGTTTCAGGGTTGCAATTACCTCTGCAAAAAATCACTACTGGAAGCAACCCTTAATTTGCTATGTCATTTTCTTGCGAAAATAACAAAATGTAACGGCTCCATCCAATGAATCCAGCCAGATTATGGGCATCAGATTCTAAAAATTTCCCGCAACCGCTTTCGATTCGTCGGTCGCGTCGTGGGGGTTGCGTTTAGTTTTTCAATGAACCAAAGAATATAGTACATAAAAGGCATTCGGCTCTTTCGCCCTTTGATTCTGCGCAGCTCAGATCGGGACGCGGACTGCAGGGCAGGTCATGACTCCGCGCCGCGGATCGCCTCAAGCGGACTCAGGCGGGTTGCTTTCCAGGCTGGATAGATGCCGGAAAGGAGCCCTACACCAACGGCAATCCCCACCGCGCCGAGCGAGAGCCACCAGGGAATAGCCATGCGCACCCCCTGGTCGAAATACATTCCCAGAAAGCTGACGCTTTCGCCGGTGTGACCGAGGACGGCTGCCGTCGCGTAGCTGAGGCCGAGGCCGATAAGCCCACCCAACAGACCGATCATCGCGGATTCCACCAGGAACATCAGGTTGATCCGGCCGACCGAGAGGCCGATGACTTTCATGACGCCGATCTCACGGCGGCGCTCAAGAATGCTTGCGAGCATCGTGTTGGCAATGCCGATCGCGGAGACAAGCAGGGAAATGAGGCCGATGGCAATCAGCTGACTCTGCTGGCGCTGCTGCTCTTCCTGCATCTGGTTGATCCACTCCGTGTCGCTGTAGGCCTGATAGCCCATCTCCTTGAGCCTGTCAAGAATGCCCTGCACAGCATCGACGTCAGCGGCGTTCACGTATGCCTGATCGTAGCGGTCAATACTGACCGAGTCGGCATCGAGGCGCCGGCGGTTTTCGTTGTAGATGCGTCTTGCTGCGTCCTGGCTGATGTAGATATTGTAGCTCTCCATGTTGTCGGCCGGGGCAAGGATGCCGCTGACGCTGGCCCGGTAGGATTTGGGCGCCGGATACTCCGGCGTTGTTTCCTGCTCTTCGAAGTTGCCCCAGGAGGGGTAATAGGTGAGAGATTCCTCGAGCCAGTCCACGTCGGGTCCGATTTCGGCCGCTTCACCGCCGTCGGCGGAGGTGTCCACGGCGACGGCCACGCCGTAGCTGTACATGCCGTAACCGGTTCGGTCCCGCGGGTCCTCGAAGTACTCTCTGGCGTTGCTGCCAATGACAAATTCGAGAGTGTCAGACTGAGAAAAGACTTTTCCCTGCCCAAACTCAAAATCCATTGCCGCCGGGTCGACTGCGCATATGCTGCCGGTATATTCGTAGCGGCCCATCGTGATGTACGCCGGCAGGTTGGAGACTCCGGTGGCACTGGCGACGCCGGGGATCTGCCGGAAGCGGTCCACGGCGGCCTGATCAAGACGCACGTTGGATCCGTAGTTCGCGGAAACCTCAATCCGGGTCAGGTTGGAGTTCTGCATGATGCTCTCATTGAACTGCTCCAGGTTTCCGAGGCCGAGTGCGACCATGATCGTGATGCAGAGTGTGCCGATGATGACGCCGAGTACGGTGAGGAAGGTCCGGAGCGGCCGCCGCCACAGATTGACGGCCGCCAGACGCACAAGCTCAAAGAAGTTCATCGTCCATCTCGGCTGCGAGCGCCGCTGCGCGCTTCTTTTTGCGGTGACGCGCTATGGGTACAGCAGCCGCGGCGGCGGCGCCGCTCCCAATCAGAGCCCATCCCCACCAGGGAAAGCCGCTCTCTTCTTCCGGTTCCATCGGCTCGTCCATTGGCTCATCGTAGAACTCCATGGCCATGATTTCTGTGGATACGGGTATATGCAGCTCGCCGATCGTGCCGAACTCATCTTCGTAGGTCACGAGAAATTCGCCGCTGCTCTCACCGCTGCCGCCGTCCATTATGCCCATCCCGTCTTCTGCTGCAGCGTCTGCTATCAGATTGACCGCAGCACTGTCCGCGGCTTGGGCAGCCTCGTCATTCTCACCGGCCTGCGGCTCTTCCGGCCGGGCTTCATCCAAGGAAGACCCGTCTTCAAGCCCCACGACACTGGCATAGACATCTGCACTTTTACTGCTGCCCGATTCCATATTGCCCACAAAAGCGCTTGATTCGGGATCAATGCCGGGCATGATCAGGGCTGCGGTCACGTTGTAGAGCGTGCCCTTGCCTTTGTTGAAAAGATTCAGCGTTGCGTTCAGGCTGTCGCCTATATAGACGGCTGTCGGGAAAGACGGCTCATCGTACTCGAGACGGATGCTCTGCTGAATCTGCACCGTAATCTCATCCGATGCTGTGTAGGCGGCCCCGTCTGCGCCTTCGTAACTGAGTGAGAGATCAATCTTCTGCGGACCAGACTGGGCATCCAGCCGGGACTCCATCTGAAAAGCGAACTGCACAGTCGCGTCCGGCCGAATCTCTTCAATGTACTGTGTGCTGGCACCGCCAATTGGAATAAGATCGGTCGTCTGGCTCTTGTAGGATACCGTCATGTTGCTAACACGCTGCTTTTTGCTGGTATTGCGGAGTGTGCAGGTGACAGTGAAAGGTTCACCTGCCGGGGCTGGGTTGGGCGCAGCTATGGCACTTTGCAGAATCACTTTCGGTTCTGAGTTCTGAGTAGTGCTGCCGGAGCCGTCCCCGCCGGCGCTGCCCGTGCCGGAATCTGCGTAACCAGGGTCTGGATACCCTGGGTCAGAGTATCCAGGGTCATAGTAGCCCGGATCGCTGCCGCCGGGTTCATTGCTGCCCGGATCGTCATCGCCGGGCTCACTGCCGCCCGGCCGGGACCCGTCACTCACTGTGAAGTCAATGTTGAAGCGCTGCTCCTCGTCACGGCTGCCGGAGCGGAAGCGGATGTCAACCCCAAGCGGATAGACGCCGTTCTGACGCGTTTCCGAAAGCGGCAGAACAAACCGGGCAACGTAGAGAGCTGGGTTGTAGTTAGGTGATTCAGGATCTGGATACTTAAGGCGCACCGGTATGCTCTGATAATTCTGATACAGAAATGGACTGTTCTCCCGTGAACCGAGATCGAGGCCGCAGTAGATGATATCGCCGTCAATGCGATCTGATGCCAGAAGCGGCAGTATGACCGTAAGTTCTCCGTCAGCAGCTGCCGGTGAGTAGCCCGATTCGTACGGAGCGTTCATCCCTTCTTCGGTGTAGCGCCCGTCGATGGAGAAAACGCCTGGAGTCAGCAGGGCGTCACCGCTCCAGTCCGGTCCGGTTTCCGCAGCCAGGACATCCGTCAGCAAGGTGGCGGCAAGGCAAAAGCAAAGAAGGAAGGCAGTCAGTGTTTTGCGCATGAGGCAGTCTCCTCTGGATTCTGGTGTTCGTGTGCCGGATCCCTTGATGTCGAAACGCCGGCGTTCCTGGTCCGGGTCTCCACCCGGTCGACGATGCCGTCGCGGATGTGTAGGACGCGGTCTGCGTAGGCAGTGTGATCCTCGTCGTGCGTGACGAAGATCAGGGTTGCGCCGCGCCTGTCAGCTGCTTCGGTCATCAGGTCCATGATCTGCCGGGAAGTGGCCGAGTCAAGGTTGCCGGTTGGTTCATCCGCGAAGATGATCTCCGGCTGGCTGATAAGGGCGCGGGCAATAGAAACGCGCTGCTGCTGACCGCCGCTCATCTGCGAGGGGCGGCTTGCGAGCTGCTTGGCGAGACCCATTTTCCGGAGCAGCCGCTCAGCTCTCGCTTCCCGGACAGCCTTGGGTACACCCTGAAACATGAGCGGCATCGCCACGTTTTCGACGGCCGTCATCATACTCATCAGATTAAAGGACTGGAAAACAAAGCCAATATTGTGAAGACGAAAATCAACCATCTCTTTTTCTGTCATCGCGTGAATCGGACGGCGCATGATGTAGATCCGGCCGGAGGTCGGACGTTCAAGACCTGCAAGCAGACTGAGCAGCGTGGACTTACCGCTTCCCGAAGTCCCGAGGATGGCACAGTGTTCGCCGGGCATAATCGATACATCCACACCGTTGAGCGCGTGGATTCGTGCGGCATCTGTGCAGTATATTTTTTTGAGATCCCTGGCTGCAACAATGGGCTTTTGCACGGCAGGCAGGGCAATGTCTGCTGTCATATTATCCATTCGACGTACACCGCCGCTTTGAGGTTCCGCCGGGACGGGGCCCGCATCAGGCAGTTTTTCACGCTGTCAAGTATGCTGTATACTTGACAGAGCATCCCATGTGGACGCGGATCCCTAAGAGAACTGCTGGCAGCGTACAGCGGTAATACACTTCAAGGCGGAGGCGAAATGAAACCAAGCGACAGAGATTTCGTAATGAAGAATGTCCATGAGATGATGGCTTCGGCCACCTGCTGCGCAGAAGCAAAGGAAGCAGGACAGGCATGGCTGGATGCCGCCGGCACGGATCAGGAAGCCAAGGCAACGAGGACCCTGATGGAAAAGCTGGCAGAACACGTGCTGCCAATCAATGAGCTGATTGCGGCGGCGTCGTCGCCGAATGCCAGTGAGATCTTTGGTGCTGATAAGGCCAGTGCTCTGCTGGCACATGCCAAGGAGATCAAAGAGCAGGGACAGCTCTACTGTGACTGCCCGGCCTGCGGACCGGCCAAAGCCATTCTGGAGAAACGTCTTCAGCTTGTTTGAAACACGAGCGCGCAGCGCAGAAAAAAGACGCACCAGCTCCACCGGGGAGTCTGGTGCGTCTTTTTTCTCAAGTTCTGTTAAGTGGTGTGCTGAGATCGACCCAGCCGTCCGGTGAAGTGAATTCCTCAAGTTCAGCGGGGCTCAGGCCGATGGCACTGTTCTGGCTGCCGCAGGCGGGATACACGGTCTCAAAACGCCGCAGTGACTCGTCAAGGTAGATGCGCACGCCTTCAGCGACGCCGAAGGGACAGACGCCGCCGGGTGGGTGTCCGACAAGAGACTCGGTCTTTTCGCCGGGAATCATGCGCAATTTTTCGCCAAAAAAGTCCTTAAAGGCCCGGTTGTTGATGCGGGCATCGCCGGCGTCTACAATGACGGCAGGTCCTGCCTTGGTCTGCACGGCGATCGTTTTGGCAATCCGCGCCGGTTCAACGCCCAGCGCTGCCGCTGCCTTCTCGACGGTGGCGCTCGACTGATCCAGCTCGACAATGCGGCCGTCCGCCCCAAAACGGGCGAGGTGCGCGCGTGCTTGCTCTATACTCATCGGAGCTCCTCCCACGATGTGTCTGCAATCTGGGGGAAGACGCGGCGGAGCGCCTCGTAAGTCCGGACGAAGACGCGGTAGCGCTCTTCGTAGATGCGCCGGCTGGAAGAGACGGGTTCCTGCCGCGTCATGACGCGGAAAAAAGGACGGACCTGCCCGAAATCCTTGTAAACGCCGGTACCGACGCCGCCGATGATGGCGGCTCCCATGGAAGTGCATTCGTCAATATTGCGGGGCTGCAGCAGCGGCATGCCGCAGACATCCGCGAGAATAGCGCGCCAGATGTGACTCCTGGCACCGCCGCCGACAAGCGTCATCTCGCTGATCGGCAGATGTTCGCGGTAGATGTCGAGAATTGCCCTCAAATTATAGGCCACGCCCTCCTGCACCGACCGCAGCAGGTCCCCGCGCCTGGTTTCCTGCGTGATGCCGAGGTAGCAGCCGCGGGCATCGTTGTCCCACCATGGCGAGCGTTCGCCCATCAGGTAGGGCAGGAACAGAACGCCGTGCGAGCCCGGCTGGGCGGCCTCGATTTCGGGATCCATGCGTGAGAAAACGTGTCCCTGCTCGCCCTGCTCATAGGCTGTGCCGAAGACCTCTTTGGCGGCCCAGGCAAAGCTGGCCCCGGCTGTCTGCATAGCGCCGCAGGAGTGGTAGAGTCCGGGAACGGCGTGCGGGAAGACCGGTGTGCGCCGTTTGCGGTCGAAGAAAGGCTCCTGCGTGGTCACCCCGACCCAGGCGGACGAGCCGATGCAGGTGTACGTTTCCCCGGGGGCAATGCTGCCGGCGCCAACGCCCGCAGCGCAGCCGTCGCCGGCACCCCAGCAGACGGGCGTCCCGGCCGGTATGCCCGTCTCGGCTGCGGCCTGGCTGCTCACCTCGCCGGCAACGGCGGTGGATTCATACGCTTCCGGAAACTTGGCGAGGTCGATTTCCAGCCGGTCAGCAATAAGCTCCGACCATTCCTTGTCGACGATATTGAAGGCAGCGGTGCCGCCGGCATCAGAATAGTCCGTTCCCAGCTGACCGGTGAGCCTGTATATAATGTAGTCTTTGGCGTTCAGCACCTTATGCGTGTCGCGGTAGATCTGCGGCTCGTTGTCCCGGACCCACATCAGTTTCTCGAGTGTGTAGGAGGGACTGGCGCGGTGCCCGGTGATGGTATAGAAAGTCCACAGGTCGATCCGCTCCATGACTTCCTCCGTCTGGCGCTCAGCGCGGGCGTCGCAGTAGAGGATGTGCGGACGCAGCGGCCGTCCGGAACGGTCTACGCAGAGGCAGCCCATCATCTGGCCGGAAAAAGAGACAGCCCGGATCCGTTCGCTTAGCGTGCCTTTCAGGAGCTTCTGTGTGGATTCGCAGACAGCCCGCCACCAGTCCTCCGGATTCTGTTCTGCCCAGGTGCCGTTAAAATACGATGTCCTATAGGGCGCAGTGCAGCTTTTGACGAGCTGTCCGTCAGTGCTGTAGAGTACGGCTTTGTTCCCGGATGTGCCGAGATCATGCGCCAGAATGTATTCCACTTGTTCTTGTCCTCCTACAGTTGGATGGCTGCCTCGAGCAGTGGTCCGTCCGCTCTGGCCGGCAGCACGGTGCGGCGGCGTCGGGCGTAGCAGTACAGGCAGCCATGAAGACAGGTGTCGTACGCACCTATGTCAGTACTGGCGCTGCAGGTGCACCCGGGACGCTGCGCCCGGGTTGCTCCCGCTGCAATCTCCCGGCCGGCGATACGGCTTAAAAGCCCAGAGTCAACGCAGCGCGAAGCGGGCAGCAGATCGGCAATTCCGGCTTCGCAGCAGGCACAGGCTCGGATCTCGAACTGACCCGCTATGGAACGGACACCGCGGGCGAGAGCCCGCATCTCCTCGCGCGTACCGCTCCGCAGACCGGCGGCAGTGAAACGTCCGCCCATGCAGCGGTACATGTCCACGAAGCTTATCGTGCACTGGCGCGTATAGCCCGACAGTGCGCGGGCAAGCCGGGAAAACTGCTCCAGGAGGCGTTCTGTGCTGAAGTCCTCGCTCCAGATGAATGGGTCGAGGCGCCAGAGAACCCGTTCCGGTCCAAGGCGGCTGCTCAGAGCGCGAAATGCACTAAGACGCGCTTCGCTTTCCGGTACACCGGGCTCGACGGCAGCATTATAGGGCGTCAGCGTGAACTGCACGTAATAGGGAAAGGGCGCCAGAAGATCAAGATGCGGCAGCATCGGCGCGGCATTCTTCGTCCAGAAGACAAACTGCACATCTTCCGGATCCAGCTCCAGGCGGCGGATCTGCCGGCGGTTCATCGGATTCTGCGAGAGTACAAAGCCTTCGCGGATCCGGCTGGCCAGCCATTCCATATAGAAGGCGGGGATGTCGGTGCGCCGGCTGGCGCTGATAATCATGTCCGGTCAGCCGCGGCCGTTGCAGCCGAACAGCCGGATTTTGCCTTCCGCGACATCCTGCACGGCCTGAATGGCCTGCTCTTCGGCCTGCATATACGGAGCGCTGCTCTCCCGAAAAACCTTATGCGCCGCATTCAGCAGGTCGGTATGAATATTGATCTTGGAGATTCCGTCTGCAATGACCTGACGGAAATCCGCATCACTGAGACCGCTGCCGCCGTGCAGGACCAGGGGCACGCTCACTGCCTCGCGCAGATCCCGGAGCCGCTCAAAGTTCAGCTGCGGCGCTTCCTTATAGTTGCCGTGCACGGTGCCGATCGCCACGGCCAGCGCATCCACGTGCGTCTCCCCGACAAACTGCACAGCCTCTTCCGTGCTGGTGTACGGATCGCCTTCATAGTTATAGCCGGCGAGGCCGCCCACGTGCCCGAGCTCCGCTTCGCAGCTGGCGCCGAGGTCATGGCACATGTCCGCTGCCTGGCGCGTAAAGTGCACGTTCTCCTCAAAGGGCAGATCAGAACCATCAAACATCACTGACGTGAAACCGAGCCCCAGCGCTTCGGCGATGACATCCAGCGAACGGGCATGGTCGAGATGGACGCAGACCGGCACATCGGCAATCTTCGCTTCGGCGAGCAGCATCGGCGTGTAGGCAGCCATGGGTACGAGTGGTTCAAACAGATCTGCATAGGCGAGAATGAGCGGGGGATGAAGATTTGAGGCCGCACGCATGACACCGCGCAGAATAATGGAGTCGCTGACATCGAAATTGGCGACGGCATAGTGATTCTGCTGCGCCGAAATCAGCATGTCGTTGAGATTATGCAGGGACACGGTTATTCTCCTTTCTGAACTGCCGAAGCAGCGGACTGGGCCGCACCTCCACAAGGTATTCTAGCATTTTCCCTGCTTTCAGGGCACACCGTACGGCAACAAAAAACCGCGCATCCACAAAAGATGCGCGGTCTGTACAAAAGATACAAGGTGGTGACCCTACCGGGAATCGAACCCGGGATTCAGCCGTGAGAGGGCTACGTCTTAACCGCTTGACCATAGGGCCTCGTGCAAAGTACTGTATAAGGATACCGTATGCAGGCAGTTATGTCAAGCTGACCGGCACCGCGGACACGCATGAAACACATATGTCAGCGCTGGTGACGGCCGGTTCGTGAAGGAAGGTGGACGATGGACAAGGCTGGCGCTTCCGGACATGCGCGGGGACTGATCCGCAAGCTCGAACAGATCTACAGCAGCTATCTCAAGGCCCCGGCTGACGAGCGGGGCTTTGCTGAACTTCTGAGCGGCTGGTTTCTGCCGCCTGGCTACAGCACGACGGGCCTCGAGGACGAGCAGTTTGTCGAGGGGGTGGGAAACACGGTTGAGATGCTGAAAGTGGTTCTCCCGCGGCTGCCGGCTGCCGAGCAGAATGCAGCAGCAGCGGAAGCCCTCCGTATCATGCTGCAGGAACCGGAGCGGCAGCTGCCCAGGAGCCGCCAGCTGTTTCTGCTGGCGGTGCTCGAGCGCGGCGCGGTGCTGGCCCCTTATCTTTCGGGCAAAGTGAAAGCGGAGCTGCGCACGGAGATGAGCCGGCAGGACAATCCGCGGCGTTTCCTGCCAAGCCAGCGGCGCCTCTACGAAGCGCTCTCGGAGGAATAAAAAGAAGGGCGGTCAGCTTTTCTGACCGCCCTTCTTTTCTTCAGGTTCTGCTCCGATGCGGAGCGGAAACCCATGTCTTAGTCATTGAAGTCGTCCACGTTGGATGCGGTAACGACGGAGACGCCAGTGTCCACGTTCGTTTCCGGAATCGACTTGCCCTCAAGCAGATCGCAGGCAGCCTCTACAGCTTTCTCGCCCATGACGGCCGGATTCTGCGCCATGAAGGCCAGCAGAGCTTCGTCGCGGATGAGGTCGCGGTTGGCAGACGAGTTGTCGAAACCGACGCAGATGATGTTGCGGCCACTGCTGTTGGCTTCCTTGACGGCATTGGCGGTACCGGTCGTGGCACCGTCATTTGCTGCATAGAGCGCGACGCAGCCGTCGTTGATAAGGTTGTTTGCCAGTTCCTGTGCCTTGGAAGCATCGCCGTCGGAGTACTGAACTTCACTCATTGTGTACGGTGTGCCTTCAAACACGGAGATGAAACCGTCCACGCGGTCGATGCAGGACTGCACGCCGGCCTGGGCAGAAACGATACCGATCTCACCTTCGGTAATGTTGGCATCCTTCAGATATCCGAGCATGGCCTCGCCGGCTTCAGCTCCAGCCGCGTAGTTGTCTGTCGCGAAGGTGGCGTCCGATTTAAGATCAGCAGTGGCATCAACGTAGATCAGCTTGATGCCCTGATCAAGAGCCTGCTGCAGAGCGTCGTTGCAGGCCGTGGAGTCATTGACGGAAATGATGATCGCATCAGCGCCGTTGTTGATTGCAGTTTCGATCTGCTGGATCTGCTGGGCGTTGTCTTTCCGCTCCGGAGCGAGCCACTCAAACTCAATGTTTGCGCCTTCCGAGTTCAGCTTTTCCGCTTCCGCCTGTGCAGCAGCTTCGAGCTTCACCCAGTGCACGTCCATCTGGTCCATCGTGATCAGCGTGATGTGCATCGGTTCACCGGTGTGATCGCCGCTGGCGGCGTCCGAACCGGAAGCGGTGTCCGAGCTGGCCTCGGCTGCTGTGTCATCCGCTGCGCTGCTGGCTTCGGCCGCTGTGTCATCCGCTGCGCTGCTGGCTTCGGCCGCTGTGTCATCCGCAGTGTCGGTGCTTGCTTCCGTGGAAGCGGACGAGCTGCTGTCTGTGCCTGAGCAGGCAACCAGCGCGAACACCATGGTGAGCGCGAGCAGAATGGTCAGAATTTTTTTCATTCCTGCAGTTTCCTCCTAAGTAATCCAGAGTTTACCTTCCGGGAGTTTATCTTCCTCCCATAGTCCATGTAATTATACCAGGATGGACGGAAATATCCAAGATACCGTCAGGCGGCTGCCTTCTTCGGCTTTTTCTTGAGGCCGCCCGTGCGCCGGATAACATCGATGAGCACGCAGACGATAACGATGATGCCGATGATAATATTTCTGTAGGCAACCGGCACGTGGGCGAATGTCAGGCCGGACTGCAGCACGGCCCAGACGGCCGCGCCGGCGATGACACCAACCAGCGAGCCGCTGCCGCCGAGGGTGGAGACGCCGCCGATAACGGCTGCGGCGACGGCATACATTTCGTAGGTCATGCCCGCATCCATGGAGCCCATACCGGACTGTGCCATGACGATGAGGCCGGTGATGTACGAGCAGAATGCCGAGACCAGGTAGGCCTTGCAGGTGGCAGTGAACACGTTGACGCCGGAAAGGCGGGCAGCATCCACATTGGAGCCGATCGCGTAGATGTGGCGGCCGGTGCGCGTGTAGGCGAGGATGTAGTAGAAGACGGCCCAGATGATGATTGCAATCCAGACACCGCTGTAGATGCCGAGGAAGTCACCGTAGTAGAACAGGTCCTTGAAGCCCTGGGCACCGGGATCGCTGCCGATGGAGCCGGTATTGTAGTTGTTGTTGGCGAGCTGGGCAATGCCGCGGCCGATGGTCATCGTACCAAGGGTGGCGATGAAAGGCGGCATTTTCCACTTGCCGACCAGGATACCGTTCACGAAGCCGATGGCCATGCAGCAGACAAGGGCGACGAGCGAGGCGCTCCACGGATCCGAGCCGTTGCACATCATCGTGGCGGAGATCATGGTGCTCATGCCGAGCACCGAACCGATCGAGAGGTCAATGTTGCCGGTGATGCAGACGTAGGCCTGCCCAATACCGACCAGCAGGAACGGGACAATCGAGCGCAGCAGCGCCATGACACTGTCCGGCTTGATGAAGTTGGGGTTCATGATCGAGAAGACGACCATGAGGGCCGCAACGCCGACAAATGCGGTGATGACCGAGGCGGTGCTCGGACTCATTTTCTTTGCTTTCATTGAAGTCTCCTAAGGGCTCAGTCGTTGGAACCGAATTTGGTGGCGTGGGTCATAATCAGCTGCTCATCTGCCTCGCGGGCATCCACCTCGCCGGTGATGCGGCCGTTGCACATGACCAGGATGCGGTCGGAAATGCCCATGACTTCGGGCAGCTCACTCGAGACCACAATGACGACATGTCCTGATTTCTTGAGATCGTTGATGAGTTCGTAGATCTCCACTTTCGCGGCAACGTCGATGCCGCGGGTGGGTTCGTCAAAAATGATGACGCGGCTGTCGCGGGCGAGCCACTTGGCAACGACAATTTTCTGCTGATTGCCGCCCGAGAGGCTGCCGGCCTCCACTTCCGCGTTGGCCATCTTGATCGTCAGGGACTTTTCACCCTTGTCGACCATGTCTTTCTCCTTGCGCTTGTTGACCGTGCCGGTGGCGCTGTCGCAGATGAGGTCGAGATTCGGGAGCGCAATGTTGTCGCGGATCGAGAGCTTAGTGCACAGACCGTCACGCTTGCGGTCCTCCGGTGCGAGCACGATGCCCTGCCTGATGGCCTGGATCGGATTGTCGATCTGCAGTTCCTTGCCGTCGAGAATAATCGTGCCGCTGTCTTTTGGATCAGCCCCGAAGATGGCGCGCATCGTTTCTGTGCGGCCGGCACCGACGAGCCCGGCGAACCCGAGCACTTCGCCCTCGTAGGCTTCGAAATTCACACCCTTGACGGCCTTGCCGGCGTGCAGGTCCTTGACCTCGAAGGCTTTCTTGCCGCGCGGCACCTCATCGCGCGGGAACTGGTTGGTGATTTCGCGGCCGACCATGTTCGCAATGATCTGCGGCATCGTGAAGTCCGTGAATTTACCCTCTGTAATATACTGACCGTCGCGCATGATCGTGACGCTGTCCACGATATGATGCAGTTCCTCGAGACGGTGGCTGATGTAGATGATTGAACGGCCCTGGTCGCGCAGCTCCTTGACGATCCGGAACATCTCCTCGATTTCCGCGTTGGAAAGGGAAGAGGAAGGCTCGTCCATGACGAGGATTTTAGCATCGAGAAGCAGTGCCTTGGCAATTTCTACCATCTGCTGACGTCCGACCGGCAGGTCGCCGACGATCGTGTCGGGATCGATGTCATGAATACCGAGCTTGGCAAGCTGCGCCACGGCCTGTCTGTTCATCTCCGCGCTGTCGAGACGGCCGCCCTTGACGATTTCGCGGCCGAGAAACATGTTGTTTGCCACCGTCAGGTGCTGGCACATGTTGAGTTCCTGGTGAATGATCGCCACGCCGAGCTTCTGGGCTTCGGTGGTGTTGAGGTCACCCTCGATCTTGGTGCCGAGGATCTCAAGGTCGCCGCTGTCACGGGTATAAACGCCGGACAGAATCTTGACCAGAGTGGATTTCCCGGCGCCGTTCTCGCCGAGCAGAGCCATCACTTCCCCGGGCCGGACGTGCAGTTTGACGTTGTCGAGTGCCTTGACGCCGGGGAATGATTTGTTGACATTTTCCATGCGAACTGCGAATTCGCTCAATTCGTGTACCTCCTTCAGTGGGAGTCCCGGTCAGTCCTGTGCATCCGGATACTCGTTGCACAGCAGCCGGTAGGCTGGCTCATCCTCCTCGATAGTCGGGAAGCGTCCAAGCGGTTCCAGGAAGCGGTTGTCTGATTCATCATCGTTGCACATCGAGACTTCCCCGACCAGCACCGCGTCGCTGTCCGGTTCCACGCGGAACTCATGGTAGTAGTAGGGATACAGCGAAAGCGACTCGCCGGGACGCAGCACGATTTCCGTGCCGGCCGGCACCGTGTAGTGGCGTCCGTCCTGATTGATCTCGACGTCGGTGTCTGCAAGCTGCTCATCCTCTGTGGCGTTCCACAGCCGGAAAACCAGGTTGCCGCCGCCGCGGTTGATGATATCCTCCATTTTGTTCCAGTGGAAATGATTCGGGGACACCTGTCCCGGCCGGACCATCATGATCTTTTCCGCATAGGTCTTGGTATAGCGGTCGTCCTTGACGTTGCCGTTCCGGATGGTAATGAGCGCCAGGCCTTTGGCATCGAAGTTCCCTTCCCCGTAGTCTGTGATATCCCAGCCGAGGGCATTGTCCCGGATCTCGTCGTATTCGTGACCCTTTTCCTGCCAGTCCTCGGGCGTGAAGCTCAGGAAAGGCGGCAGGACAAACGAGTTTTCCTCAAGCAGGTTCTCGAAGTCTTTGATGATCGCATTGATCTCAGACCTTTTCATCGTTTCAGTAACCCTCTTTCTATCCGTATTGAAGCTTTCAGGCCTGGATTCCCGGAAGTTCCCCCCATCCCAGCAAAAGAGCGGCCGAAAGTACTCCTCGCAAATCAGTCAGGAACTGCCGCCACTTCCCGGCGGGCTGCGGCAATTTCCGCTTCACCGTCCAGAATGGTGAAGCGCAGTTCCTGCTTCTGCACCGCAAATGGCTCAAGCACGGCCAGGCCGCCATTCTCCGCAGTGTGGATGCGGCCAAAGACGCTGGCGTTTGCCGGCTCAAGTCCGAGTGCATAGTCCCCGCTCGCGCGCGACTGCCATTCCATAAAGTAGGGCAGCGCGGCAGAGGGGAATTCCAGTTTCAGTCCGAGCGCCAGGGACGGATTCACAACACAGGCGAGCGTTGTGCCGTCCGGCCGTTTTTTCAGCTGATGCAGAAATACGTTTTCGGGCGCATTGTCCTGCGGCGGCGGCATCACGGCCCAGGAATCCTCGTGCCGCTGCGCTGTTTCATCCCGCCCCTGCACTGCCCGGGTCGGGAGGATCAGCTCGGTCCCGGCGTTGAGCAGCGGGTAGCCGAAATTGATATGATACAGAATCAGAAAAGGTTCCGGCCGGAGCGACTGATTCTCGATTTCATCGGTCAGGGTAAAGCTTTTTTCGCCGTAGACCGTTTCCAGGCGGCGGCGCAGAACGAGGTTTTCCCCGAAAAGCTCCGCTTCGCGCATCTCCCCGCTGACCCGCATGCGGTAAACGCCCTCTTCCCAGCGGGCCTGCGCTCCCGGCAGTTCTGCCGGGACTGAGCGCACATGGCCGTGCATCAGATAGTCGCGTCCATCTATCTGGCATGGTGCACAGATATTGTCGAGACCGCTCGTGAACAGAAAACCGCCCATGATGCTCCGCTGAGCGCCGGAACCCGGCGCCAGGTCAGAAGGTCCCGGGGCCATAAGTCCCGTCTTGGCGAGAAAATTGAAGCCCGTTCCCTTGTAGGAAAGCTCCTCAATATCGAGGCTGCGGTCCTTCAGGACCCGCAGAAACAGCGGACCGTTATGAATCTCATAGGCGCCGAGACCCTTGGCCGGCCCGCTTTCAAAGCAGATGTCCCGGATGCCGGCCACCTGCTGAAGGCTGCCCGTAAGCCGCCGCAGTTCTTCTTTTGTCATTCCAGGTTTGCGTGGCAGCGCCACAGTCCTTTCATGTCGAGATGCCGGTATTCAATGATCATTTTGGCGAGAATGTCACCGACGATCAGCAGGGCCTGCTCAAAAAGGCTGGTCATGGGCTGGACCGACTCGATCTCATCATCGAGGTAGAGCTTCGAGCGCACGGGGATGCGGACCATGAAGTCCGCCACTTCCTTCATCGGGCTGTCCGGATTCGAGCCGATGTGTGCGATCGTGCAGTCCACGCTCTCGCGTGCCTTGCGGGCAATACCGAGCGGAAACAGGGAGGCGCCGCTGCCGCTGCCGACAATCAGCAGGTCTGCCGGCCCGATGGCCGGTTCGGTGATTTCCCCGACATAGTGCGCCTTGATACCGAGATGCGCGAGCCGTTTGCAGATGGCCTGCAGACTGAGCAGCACGCGTCCCACACCGACAAAGAAGACCTGGCCGGCGCCGAGGATGGCCTCCATGAGGCGTTCGAGCTGGGCCGGGTCAATGCTTTCCACCGTGCGCCGCAGCTCATCGAGCACGGCGTCGCAGTTCTCGTGGTACAGGCGGGCAAAATTCTCCATCATTTATTCTCCAGAATCCGGCTGCGCAAGATCTGAAGATCCTTCAGGCTCTCTTCGAGTGCGCTGCGCCGGATGCAGGTGCTGCCGAGCACAAACAGGTCCGCCATGCCCGTCCATTCCCGAATGTTTCCGGTTGAGATGCGGCCGTCAAGCTCGATGAGGCACTCGAGGCCGCGGCTTTCGATCAGGCGGTGCAGGTCGGCGATTTTGCGCTCTGCGTACGGCACCTGGGTCTCGCTGCCAAAGGAAGCGTAGCCCGGGTTGATCAGCATCAGCAGCACGGTGTCACATTTTTCCAGCGGATAGTCAAGGACCCCGAGATCCGTGGCCGGCCGCAGTGCCAGACCCGCGCGCACGCCGGCACGGCGGATGCGGTTGAGCATGCCGTCAATGTGCGGCTCCGTCTCCACATGAAACACAATCTGCTCAACACCGATATCCAGGAGCTCACCGACAAAAAAGTCATTGTTGGTGGCCATTACGTGGCAGTCAAACGGCAGGTCCGTGAGGGCGCGCAGCTGCCGGACGGCGTCGAGGCCGAGCGGCATGCTCGGACTGAAGTGACCATCAAGCAGGTCCACGTGCAGCATGGGAATGCCGCTCTTTTCCACGATGCGGACGTCGCGTTCGAGGTTGCACAGGTCAAGGGTGATCAGAGACGGGGTGAAAATACAGGGCTGTTTCCAGATATCCATCAGAAATTTGCCTCATCAAGATAGCTTGCAATCTCTTCCCGGGACGGCAGGGCACAGATGGCGCCTTTGCACTGCACGCACAGGCCGCCGGAAGCATTGCCGTAGTGCAGTGCCTGCCGCAGGACTTCGTCCGTAAGCTGCGATTTTTCAGTGACGCCCTGCTGCCGCAGGGAAGCAAGAACGCCGCCCCAGAAAGCGTCTCCGGCAGCCGTGGCATCAACGCAGTTGGCCGGTCGGCCGGAGACGTCGAGAATGGCATCGCCCAGGTAACAGCGGGCGCCGCGGCTGCCGAGCGTTTCCACGACGGCAGTGATATCATATTGCTCCATCAGTTCCGGTATGGCCTGCGAGCCGCCAAACAGACGGACCTCCTCATCAGACACCTTCAGCAGGTCCACATAGGGAAGCACTTCACGAACAGCGGCCGCACAGGCCGCCTCGTCCCCGTCCCAGAGCAGGTCGCGGTAGTTGACGTCAAAGCTGACCAGGCGGCCGCGCTCATGGCCGAGACGCAGCGCCTTGCGGGTGGCTGCGTCAGCGGACGGCTTCGAAAGCGAACAGCTGCCGCCGTGCACGATGACGCTGCGGTCTATATCCTCTTCCCGGACGTCGTCTTCGCAAAGAAACATGTCGGCACCCGGCTTGCGGGCAAACACGAATGTGCGCTCTCCTTCATCGTTCAGCGATACGAACGCCATCGTGGTCACGGCCTCGCTGCAGCGTTCCGGCTTCAGTACCTCGACGCCGTGTTCGCGCAGGGTGTCCTGCAGGAAGCGGCCGAAGTCATCCTCACCCACCGAGCACAGCATGCCGGCAGACAGACCGTTCCTGGCCACGGAAATGGCCAGGTTGGCCGGCGCACCGCCGGCATTGCGGATGTAGCTTGCTTCTTCCTCACCTGGAGTGAAGTCAATAACCATTTCGCCGATGCTGTATACGTCCATTGGACCTCCCGCGTCCCGGCACCAGGCCGGACTGGCGCCGCCGGAGTGTGCCCGGCCAGCGCGGAGAACTGAATTACGGTATGTTGCTAATTCATTATATGGGCCGGCAAAATATGCTGTCAATGCGGCCAAAACCGGTCCAGTGCGTAGGGAGTGCTGTCGGGGCCGTCAGAACGGCCGGTGACAAACACAGAAGGCGCGTCCTGCGGACTGCGCCCGCGCCGGATCGGCGGGCAGCAAAAAACCCGGGGAAGAGCTCTTCTCCGGGTTTTTCTGCAGAGATATACGCAAGTCAGTGCAGGTCCGGCCGTTCGTTGCGGACGCTTTCGCCCGTCTCGTCGGTGATGACGGTCTCGCGGTTGTCGGGGTGCACAGCGATCCAGGTATTGCCGGGCGCGAAGACAATTTCGCGGCCTTGCTCGTCCCGGTAGACGGTCTGGGTGTGGGCGCCTTCCTGACGCTCCCAGGTGCCGGAAATATGATGACCGTTGATGATGAAGTCGGCCTCGCCGGTGCCGAACATGTCCACCTGCTTGCGGCCGCCTTCGCCCGGCAGCTCGCTGACGTTCGTGTACTGCACGACCAGGTTCTGTATCTCGACCGGCTCGCCGGTCTCCTCCGCCAGGAACTCTTTGCCGCCCATATACCGGATGAGCTTGTTTTTCTGCTCGTCGTAGCGGTACTCGACGAAATTGGAAGGCCCCCAGAAAGACAGCGTGATGTTGTCGATCACCGGCTGATCCGCATAGGCGTCTTCCTCACTGAACTGGAACGTCTGATACTGGACAGGCTGGTAGCTCATAATCTCCGCGTCGGCATGGAGCTCTGTGTAGGCTGTATGCTCAAGCGCCTTGCCGGTGCCTTTGCGGCGGTACTCAAGCTCTGCGTTGCTCGGGTATTTGCCGGCTCCGTTGATGCGCTGCTGGATATGCTCGCTGCTTTCGCCCCAGATGTAGCTCTGCCGTCCTGGCGTCTCTGCGCCGCCCATGTGGACGTAAAGGGCGTCCCACGGCCCCTGGATCCACTGATGGTAATAGCGCGAGGAGCGGACCGGGCCAACCTCGAGCGTCTCCGGCGAATCCTCCGCGTAGAGAATATCATTGAAAAGGCAGGTGAAGCGGGTGGCGTCGGCCTCAATCAGGGTCTCGTAGACGACATCTGCCCACTGCAGCCCGGACTGCGGGCGGGCCGGCGGTTCGTTCTCGATCTGCACGATGATCGGCCGGTAGGTCGAAGCGGCGCCGGCTAGCCCGGTCGTGGGGCTGACAGATTCCGGTTCCGGTGTGGGTTCGCTCTCCACCGCTGCTGCCGTGGCGGCTGCCGGGGTGGTGGTGCCGGCGTGCGAGATGATATGGGTGGCCTGCGCAGTCAGGGCACTGGATGTTGAAATGGCGCAGGAACTCAGAATAAGGGAACCTGCTGCCAGAAACGCCGCCAGGGCGCGTTTTATGACCATGAATGCCTCTCGATTGTCTTGGTTTGGTCCGGTCCATTCTCCGCCCGGACTGTCTTGTGACGCGGCGGCACTCAAAATCGTTTCAAAGATCCGCTGCGCAATAAAACCCTCAGGAGCAGATAGGAACCTGTCATGCGCATCACTGTGCGGTTTTTTGTCGCACTCTGCCATGTTGTACTCCCAGAAGCTGCTTGTTGTCGTGCGCCGGGTATCCTATAATACATGGGACGTTTCCTGCGGGATACCGGGCTGAAATGCCGGCAGGCAGGAGACGGAACCGAAGCGGACCTGTCAAAGACGTTTTCCGCCGGAGGCGAAAGGGGAGGGTTCTCGATGCCGGAAGGCACGAACAAGAAGAAGCGCCGCTATACATTCAACTGGGGCCGCCTGAAGTTTTTTATTGTCCTGGTTGTGCTGGCCTACACGGTGGTCACGATGGCCGGTCAGCAGGAAACCCTGAGCAAGGAAATCACGCGCCAGGAGGAGCTGACCCGCAGTCAGGCGGAGACAGAGCAGCGGCTGGAATACTACGAAAACGAACTGGACTATATCGGTACAGACGAATATGTGGAGCAGGAAGCGCGCAGCCGGTTCGGCTGGGTGCGGTCCGGTGAGATCAAGTACCTCGAGGGGAGTTCGTCTGACGTGGGGACGACGCCGGCGCGGGACGCGCAGAGTTCAGCACGGCCGAGCGCTTCGGCGTCGGCGGAGCCGTCCGGAAGCCCGGAGCCGAGCGCTTCGCCGTCGGCAGATGCATCCGCATCCGAGTCCCGGGACGAGGGTGGCGGCGGGACGCTTTCGCCGGAGCAGGTGAATGCGCAGCGCGTTCACGGTGACAATGCCGGCTGAGAAAGATGCGGCTGGAGGTTGCCCGGTGTCGGGATAGATGGTATATATATGTCGGCGGACATGAAACGCACAACAGCGTATGGAACCGGTCCGGCTGCACGGGGCGGCCAGACCGGAGAGCGGGACATGTTCCGGGGACCGGCGTCTGCCTCTAGGAAAGCAGGCGGCACTTCTCCGGTCTGATAGTTGTGGGATGGTCAGCGGCGGATAGGCCGGCTGACGGAAGGAAAGCCAGATGCCACACGGCCGGCCTGGCTTCCGGAGGAGGAGTCCGACCGGCCGCAAATTGGAGAAAGTTACGGATGAAAAAGAACGGCAGCGGAACGAATGCGATCACCCAGGAACAACAGAAGCCGGAGCTTCAGATTGCGCGGGCCCTGGTGGAAGCGCGCCAGGAGAAGCACGTGACCCAGCAGCAGCTCGCCGAACGCACGGGCATAGCGCAGGCGGATATCAGCCGCCTGGAGAACGGGAATTCGAACCCGACCCTGCGGACGCTGCAGCGTCTGGCGGATGGGCTGGAGATGGTCGTGCAGGTCGGCTTCCGGGATGTGCAGGCCGGTGATGCCTCAGAAGACGGGGATGAGGAAGAGTTTGTTTCGTTTGATGATGAGTTCGATGACGAAGATGACGAAGAGTATGATGAGGATGAGGACGAATTTGGTTTCGTTCTGGATGATGAGGACGATGAAGACGATCCCTTCTGAGAAAGGAACGGCATGACCGGAATTGCGGCACTCAACGCTGCCGGACAGGCAGCGGGAACGCCGGCTGCGGGAACCTCACAGTCAGGTGTGGACGCGGGTCTGTTCGCGCAGCTCCTCAAGGCACAGATGGATGCTTCTATGCTGGGTCTGGGTACCGAAAGCGGCTTTGGTTCGCTCGGCGGTATGAGTTCGCTGCTGAACGTTATGCTGATGGGCAGTCTGATTGGCGGCGTCCAGGGAACCGCCGGAAGCGCGGACCCGGTGCAGAGCGAGGAGCTTGCCCGGATGCAGCAGGAGCTGGAAGCGCTCAAGGCGTCACAGGCACAGCCCGCGGCAAGCGACAGCGCTGTGCCCCGCGGCGGGATCTACGTCTCGCGTGCCTACACGCCTGATGTGCCTTTTTCCAGGCAGCCTGAAGGCGCCCTGCTTGCCTCACCGTCGTCAAACTGGCCGAAGCATACGGCGCGGCACGACGCCGTGGTTTCCTCGGCGCTGACACGGGTGGGGGATCCATATTCCCAGAGCCGCCGCGGTCAGGGAAACTATGTGGACTGCAGCTATCTGACCAAGTGGGCCTATGCGCAGCAGGGGATCACAATCCCTTCGATTGCCAGTGAGCAGGCGCGGTGGTGTGTGGACAACGGTTACGTGGTTCCGCAGAGTGATCTGCAGGCCGGAGACCTTGTTTTCTGGTACCGCAATAACTGCAGCTGCGGCCGTTACGATGAAATCCATCATGTGGGGATCTATCTTGGCGGCGGGCAGGTTCTGGAAGCGAGTTCCTCGAAGGGAGAGGTTGTGATCAACGATCTGTGGGAAGGTCTTGATGACGATCCCTGGCATGTCGCCTTCTTTGCACGTCCACAGGCATAATACAGATTTTCAGAAATGTAAGGCTGCTCTTACCCGGCGGCCTTTTTTGATGTCAGGAGCTCTGCCTCGGTTTTAAGATCGCCGATATCGATGCGGCCGTTGCCGTTCCAGTCGCCAGCCAGCAGTTCGGCCTGCCCGCTGCCTGACTCACCGAGCATACCGGCCAGGCGGACGACCTGGGCAATGCTGAGAATGCCTGTCTCGCACACGTCGCCCATAATGATGACCGTGGCTGCGCTGATGGCGCCGTCCGCCGCAACAGCGCGGATGCCGGTACCGGTCGTGACCGGTGCTTCTGCCTCAGCAGGCGAAGTGAGCGGCACATGGATCTCTACCCGGCAGCCGGGCTCTGCCCGAAGGCCCAATGCCAGATCGCCGAGGGAGGTGTAGCTTCCCGGCCGGCCGATGGCGATGCCGCGGACCAGGCCGCCGCTGATTTCAAAGCCGGCATCCGGCGCCGCCCAGAAGAGCGGACCTATGTCGTCGCGGCAGGAGACGCTGAGCCGGCTCAGGTCAGAGCGGCCGGCGGTGAGTTCCTCCCAGCNAGCACGGGTACCCGCAAAATCGATGTGGGGACTGCCNGCCCGGAATANATCCTCTCCGAGGAATTCCAGACTTTCCGGAAGCGCTGCGAGCGCAAGTGCTGCGCAGCCAGCAAACGCGCATGCCCCGATCCGCCGGGTGCCTTCCGCAATGTGTACGGAGCGGAGCGACGTGCAGCTGTTGAAGGCAAAGCTGCCGATTTCGCGCACAGTCCCAGGAATCTGCATCTCCGTCAGCGAGCTGCAGTGGTTGAAGGCATACTCGCCGATGCGCATCGTGCCGCGGGGAACGACAAACCATTCCATGCCCGTGCAGCTCTGAAACGTGCCGTCACTGATTTCAGAAAGTTCGGGCGGNAGAACAGCCCAGCGAAGAGAAGTGCATTCGCAGAATGCTCCTTCCCCGATGCGCCTGATACCGGACGGCAGCAAAACATCTGTCAGCTGCCGGCAGCCCCAGAAGGCCAGATCCTCTATAGACGTGACCGGCAGACCGTCTATTTCGTCCGGTATCACCAGGCTCCGGACTGTGCCGTCATAGCCGTATACCGTAATCTCACCGTCCGCGGCCCGATAGGCGAGTCCGGACTCGCCGAAAGCGGCGACNGTCTGCGGCNCNGCAGCCAGCAGCAGCGCTGCACAAATTGCGAAAAATCTCTTTATCATACAAGTTCAGGAGAGTATGCAGCCATGCCCTGACAGCCTGGCTCCCCCCGAGCAGTCTGCCGGTCCCTGTGCATGACCAGGTCNGATTCGGAGCTCAGCCAAGAGTTGAGCGCCCATANGGTTCCGCAAGAACTCTAACATTAACGGCCGGATCAGTGCCACCGCTGCCGCAGCCGGCATAGAAAAGAAGATTGCGGCAGGAAAGAACCGAACANTTGTTTGGAGTGGCTGCTGTGTGTTTATAAAGGGCGATAAGCATCAGAGAGTACAGTCAGTCCCGAGGGGGATTCTTTCCTTTTCACATCCATATCGTGATTGATGATTGATGCGCGGCAGTTGTTTTAGCTGATCCTTTGCAGACCGGCGGTCTGCAGGCGGTGCGGCCGGCCGAGGGCATACGTTCTTTGGCAGCTTCTCTTCAGCTTATGCCGNTGCATAGTCTTTTTCAGCAGATACCATACGAGCCTGCCTGGACCCAGAGGACAGGATTCAGGGTTGTCACGCTTTTGTTCGTTCCGCGGCCCGCGGTTGTATATCCATTTTCTGTANTGTACCGGGAGCAGCACTGTGGGGATCGTGATGCTCCGCAATTCCGTCTGCTTACACAATCAGCCGGGCCGGTGCGCTTTTTTGTGTTCAGCAGCTGTTTTGGAGACAACACAATGTCAGAAAAGAAAACAAAAAAGGAACTGCAGCTGACCGATTCTTTATTTGACGCACATCTGAAGTGGCTGGCTGCCCAGGCCCCGCACCTGCTGCTTGCCGTTCTGAACTGGATTCTTGCCTGCCATTACACGGGCAACGAGGAGGTCAAAGCAACCAGTCCCGAAAAAATCCGGAAAATGGCGGCTGGACTTTTGCGGGAGCGGCGGCTCGATTTTGTGATTACGGTTACAGACCCGCAGGGGGAGCAGGTTTTCCTGCTCGAGTGTCAGAGCTGGTGGGATCCGGATATTCTCCGCCGCATTGTCGAATACACTAGTGTTGCCGCACTTGCAGAAGTGGTACAATCAGAGCCGATACAGGTCGTTCTGCCGCGTCGCGGGCTGTTGTATACAGCTGCGGCCGCGAGACTGCTCACCGTACTGCTTATAGTGGAGCGGGGCAGCGCTTACGGTGGATGAGATCANTGGCAGGAACCTGATTCTTTTGCTTCCATTCTATTTGCTGACGGTCAGGAATCGGTTCGGGAAACTGGAGNCGGACGCGGCGGCGCGGAGCCCATTTCTGCGGGATTGTGCCAGACTCTGCAGATTTCTCGCGGNCNCCAGAGAAGAAGGTACCGTCACGGACACGCAGTACCGTTCTTTTGTGGAGTCGATGGAAGATATTGTGTGGCANACAACAGGCGAGGCGCCNCTGGTGCGGAAAGGATTGTACGATATCATGCAGGAAACATTCGGATATGTACCGCTTCGGGAGCGGCTGGCCGCACAGTACAGGGCGGAAATAAAGAAACAGAAGAAGAGACTGGAGAAAGAAATTAAGGGACGCGACGCACTGATCAGGAAGCAGGGTGCCGAGATTGAGAANCAGAACGNGGAAATCAAGAGGAAGNACGCCGAGATTCACAAGTACGCCGCTAAGGCCAGGAATTGGAGAGCCGGCTGAGGAAACAGAAAGATCAGCATGNGCAGGCGAAAGGCAAGCCGGCAGGACAGACGTCCTGAGTGCGACTGGGCGGCGAAGTGTGTAGAGTCATGACCGGTCTTTTGCTTCCCGGCCAGTCCATGACAGCTGCTCTGGTCCTTACATCCGGAAATTTCGGCTCCTTACAATAGATACCGCTTNGGCGCAGAGATGGGCAGAGCAAAAAGCGGCTGCCAGGATAAAACGCAGAATGAGCGCNGGAGGAGAAANATAGAGCGTTAACAGCGAAGGGCTATGCTTTGGCCAAGGTGCAGAGAGCGGAACAGGCTGCTGNGATGATGCCGTCAGGCAGGTTCTGCGGGCCGAGATACCGTAGAATGTGATCGGATCATGCGCCCGGAAACGGCCGTCCGCGAGGCCGGCGCAGCGAATCCGGCCGGCGGCCTGGAGGGCGGATCCGTCCTGAGCGGGCTGGTGCAGCATTGACCCGGAAATGTCTGCCTTGATGATTCCGGCACGCCTTCTTAAGCCAAAAGTGGTATTATTAGATGATTACAGAGCGCGGGNACGCTGCGGACGGTTCCCCGAGGGAGAACGCTNCGTCCGGATGGCCCTGTGCTGATCCGCATTGACAGCCGGCCGGGCCGCCCGGCACGAAGGCAGCGGAAAGTTTTTTCCGCAGGCAGACGGGAACGCTTTGTTCGCCGACAGACGAGACAACAGGAGCATACCGGTGCAAAAGAAAGAACCGAAAAAAAAGCAGGCGAGCGTGAACAAGCAGGTACTGATCTCCCAGGTCGCCAAGCGAACGGACATGGATCCGGAAGTGGTGAGTACGATTCTGAATGCAGCTCTCGACGACATTATTTATACGGTCGCACAGGGAGAAAAGGTTGGACTTACCGGATTCGGAGTTTTTTCTTCGCGCGAACGGAAAGGCCGGGAGGGTGTCGATCCAAGGACGTTTAAGCGCATCATGATTGATGCTGTGACGGTACCGCATTTCAAACCTGGTCAGTCGTTCAAGGAGGCAGTGCGCCAGAGCGATGACGGAGATTCTCCGGATCATGCGTAGGAGGCCGGCGGACAGGCAGGATGGCCTGAATCTGCCTGCCGACAGTAAGAGGAACTCACGGTTGTGAGTGGGGACCACGAAAACAAGGGAGGTGCGGCAATTCCTCTCCGCCCTGCAGGTGCGGGCGTCTCCTTGCCGCAGTCGGATGAAAATAGCGGTGCTGGCGGGAGGCGCAAGTGCGGAGCGCGATGTGTCGCTGCTGTCAGGGGAAATGGTCTGTGCGGCTCTGCGCCGCCGCGGTCATGACGTGGCCTTTGTCGATTCTTTTCTGGGATCGGATGTAGATGCTGCAGACATCCCATCCCTGTTTACTTCTGAAGAAGCTCCCGCAAAACACCGGATCAGCAGGGAACTGCCGGACATTGCGGCACTGCGTGCCGGGCGGTCCGGGCTTCGCGGTGAAATCGGTCCGCGGGTGACAGACATCCTGGCCCACGCAGACATCACATTCAATGCGCTTCACGGCGGGGACGGGGAGAACGGGCGCATACAGTCTTTTCTGGATATTCTTCACATCCCCTATACAGGCGACGGATATTTTGCCAGTGCTCTGGCCATGCATAAGCAGACGGCCAAGCTGCTGTTCGCGCATGCCGGTGTTCCGGTGGCGCCGGGGTGCGTGTACAGTGCCGGAAGCCGCGTAGAGTGGCCGGGCGCGTATCCTGCCATTGTGAAGCCTGTAGCCAGCGGCTCGAGCGTCGGCGTGACCAGGGCAGACAGTGAAGCAGAGATGATCTGTGCTGTCCGGGACATGCTTGCGGACGGCAGCGAGGCGCTGGTTGAGGAGTTTGTGCCGGGCCGGGAATTTGCCGTTGGCGTGCTTGGCGGCAGAGCACTGCCGGTCATTGAGATTGATCCAGCCGGCGGCGCCTATGACTATGCACACAAGTACCAGTCCGGTCTGGCTGTGGAGACGTGTCCGGCCCAGATCCCGGATGATGTCACCAGGAAGATGCAGGATCTGGCCGAACGTGCGTGCCGGGCGCTCGGCATTGAGGTGCTTGCCCGCGGTGAGTTCATCCTGTCTGATGACGGCAGCATCTGCTGTCTGGAGATGAACACACTGCCCGGCATGACACCGACAAGTCTGCTTCCGCAGGAAGCGGCGGCTGCGGGCATGAGCTATGAAGATCTCTGCGAGGAGATTATCCGCCTGTCGGAGGCACGCTATGGGCTCTGAGGTGTTCAGAAACGGAACAGCCGTGGCGGAGGCGGCCGGCGGCAGACTGTGCGGGCAGTGCGGCCCCATCCAGAGCGTTGTCATTGATGACCGCGAGGCCGGTCCAGGCGCTCTGTATGTACCGATCATCGGAGAGCGACTCGATGGGCATGCGTTTATTGAGAGGGCCTTCACGCGCGGCGCGGCGCTGACGCTGGCAGACCGGCCGCTTGCCTCCGGCCGGCCGTATGTTCTGGTGGATGACACGCTCGATGCACTGCAGAAGCTGGCAGGGCGGTGGAAGGCACACTACGGTCCGTTTACGGTGGCTGTCACCGGCTCCGTTGGCAAGACGTCCACCAAGGAGATGATTGCGTCCGTACTCGCAGAAGGACTGCATGTACTGAAAACGCAGGGAAACCTCAATAACCAGACAGGGGTTCCCAAGACAGTTTTCCGGATGGATGACACCGTTGAGGCAGCGGTGATTGAGATGGGCATGAACCATGCCGGCGAAATTGACCGCCTGGCGCGCATCGCCGTGCCGGATGTGGGCGTGATCACCAACATCGGTACGGCCCACATTGAGTATCTGGGAAGCCAGGAAGGAATCTTCGCGGCCAAAACGGAGATGCTTGCGCATCTGGCTCCGGCCGGAGTGGCCCTGGTGAACGGGGATGATCCTTTCCTGCAGCGTCTTGCGCGCGGCGAGAGTGGATTTCCGTCGCGTCGTGTACTGACATACGGCTTTTCGCCGGACCTTGACGTGTATGCCGATGAAATAACAGATAACGGGCTCGCGGGCAGCACGGCGACACTGCATCTGCAGAATGGGGACTCCCTGCGCGCGGAGATACCGGTGCCGGGCCGCTACATGATCGGCAGCGCCCTGGTCGGTGCTGCCTGCGGCGTTCTGGCCGGACTCAGTGCGGAACAGATCAGGGCGGGCATTGCTGCCTACCGGCCGGCCGGATCCAGGATGCGGCTTATTGAAAAAGCAGAACTGCGTATTATTGACGATACCTACAACGCCAACGCCCCGGCGATGAAAGAAGCCCTGGCGGTTCTGGCACAGGCCCCGGGACGCCGCATCGCGGTTCTTGGCGACATGCGTGAGCTGGGCAGTGAAAGTGAACGGCTGCACCGCGAGGTGGGAGAGACAACCCGGGAGCTTGCTATTGACGCGCTCTACACAGTCGGCCTGCAGGCCGCCGCCATCCGGGACGGCGCAGGCAGTGTACCCGGGAATGCCTTCAGGACGCAGGACGAGCTGATTGCTGCGCTTGCCGGTATCGTCAGACCGGGCGACACCGTGCTCGTCAAAGGGTCGCGCGGCATGGCGCTCGAGCATACGGTTGCTGCGCTCGGGGAGCTGGTTTTCTAAAGGGCAGCTGTCCGGAAGAGGGCAGCAATGAGTACATTCAAAAAAAAGGAAGTGAACACAATGGCAGACAAGCAGGACAGCGCTTACAAGCTCACTGCGGAAGAGTACAAGAAAATCAAGGATGAGATGGAGGTCCGGCTGAGTGATCTGCAGCAGAAGATCATCAAGGCCAAGATTCCCGTGATCGTCCTTTTTGAGGGATACGCGACTTCCGGCAAGGGCTCGGCGATTTCTTCGCTGATCCTGAACCTGGACCCGCGCGGGTTTGAAGTGCACACCACGCGCCGCCCCAACGAGACGGAAGAGCGGCTTCCGTGGCTGCAGCGTTTTGCCGTGCGCGCTCCGGAACTGGGCAGGATTGCTGTCTTTGACCGTGCCTGGTACTCAGGACTCACCTGGGTCGGAGCTGACCAGGGTGAGCAGGAGATGCTGCCGTACCTGGAAGATATCAACACGTTTGAGCGGCAGCTGGCAGCCGACGGCGTTGTCCTGATCAAGTTCTTCCTTTCGATTCCGAAGAAGGAACAGAAAAAGCGCATTGACAAGCTGAAGGAAGACAAGAACACGTCCTGGCGGGTGACGAAGGAAGACGAGCGGCAGAACAAGCACTACGAGCAGACCGAGCGCTTCTACAAGGCCATGATCACCGTGACCGATACGCCCTATGCCAAGTGGCACGTCATCTACGCCAAGGACCGCCGCTATACCCGGGCGCAGGTCATGCAGACGGTTGCCGAGGCACTCGAGGCAGCGCTTGCCAATCCGCCGAAGGCGGATGTCGAAGGACCGGTGCAGCCTAAGGTTTCAGACCGCTTCCACCTGCTGCCGGCCCCGCGCATCGAGGATGTGGATCTCAATCAGGTCATGACGCGCGAAGAGTACACAGAGAAACTCGATGCGCTGCAGGACGAGCTGAGCGAACTGCACAACGTGCTTTATAATAAGAAGATTCCGGTCGTGATTGCCTACGAGGGCAACGATGCGGCCGGTAAAGGCGGCAGCATCCGGCGCGTGGCACGGGCGCTCGATCCGCGCGGCTACACTGTGCATCCGATTGCCGGACCGACCCCGACCGAAAAAGCGCACAATCATCTGTGGCGCTTCTACACCAAGCTGCCCCGGACAGGCCACATTGCTGTCTTTGACCGCACCTGGTACGGGCGGGTCCTCGTGGAGCGTGTCGAACACTTCACGCCCACCTGGCGCATTGAAGAGGGCTACCAGGAGATCAATGAGTTTGAGTACATGCTGCACAAGTGGGGCTGCGTGATCATCAAGTTCTGGCTTGCCATCGACAAGGACGAGCAGCTGCGCCGCTTCCAGGACCGCCAGAACACGCCGTCCAAACAGTGGAAGATCACGGACGAAGACTGGCGCAACCGCGACAAGTGGGATCAGTATGTGGAGGCCGTGGATGACATGATCAAGTACACGAACACGAACTTTGCGCCGTGGACGATCGTGGAGGCCGATTCCAAGTACTTTGCCCGTATCAAGACGCTGCAGACCGTGATCGATTCGATCAAGAAGCGCCTGGGCAAGTAGCACCGGCAGCGCGGGGCAGACTGCAGCAGACGAATAGAGGCAGGACGATTTCAGGGTACTGGGGTCGTCCTTTTGCTTAGCCGACAGGCGGAGGAGAAAAGCGACCAAACTGCGCGGTGAAGACGGGACAGAACTGTTTCACTGCCCCGTACAGGCAACGATGAGTGTGATTGGGGGCAAATACAAGGCCGTGATCCTGCACTATCTCAGGACAAGAGGCACGCTGCGCTTTTCAAAGCTGCAGCATCTGGTTCCTTACGCAACGTCCAAGGTTCTGACGCAGCAGCTGCGCGAACTGCAGATGGACGGCATTCTCCGCAGGGAAGTGTATCCAGTTGTGCCGCCGAAGACAGAATACAGCCTGACCGAGCGGGGTCAGACGCGCAGCCCGCTGGTGGAAGCCATCTGTTCCTGGGGAAAGACATATATGCGGGACAGTATTCTCCCGGAAATCAGGATGCCACGGCGCGGCATCGCCAGACATGAAACTTTGGTGTGCTACGGCATGGGATGTGCTAGGATGACAGTATACGGCAACAGGTCGGCTTTTTTTTGGGATTTGAAG
>JAAUYQ010000021.1 GCA_014805015.1 Clostridia bacterium
CCGGAGGCGGCGGTGAGTACGCCGCGGACAGTTCTGGCGGCGGAAGCGCAGGCAGTGGTGATGCGCCGGCGCAGAGCACGCCGCCGCCGGTGCCGCGGCTTATGCTGAGCTCGGTGCAGACTTCACCATATCCAGTGAGTGCCGGGGCGGACTTTACCGTAGAAGCCGCTTTGCAGAACGTAAGTCCGGCCCAGGCAGTGACGAACGTTCTGGTCACGGTTGTGCCCGCGGGTGAGGCACTGGTGCCGCAGCCGGGACAGCCGCTGTCCTTTCACTTTGACCGTATTCCGGCTGGCCAGAGCGTTTCCTTTTCTGTCCTTCTGCACGCGGACGGCAGTGCAGAGGCAGGGACGCAGAAACTGTCTGTGCATCTGGTGTACGAAGGGAAAGAGAATGCGCAGTATACGGCAGAGGAAGAGATTCTGATCCTCCTGACGCAGCCGGTGCGGCTTGAGTGGGACGCCCCGGAGATTCCAGCAGCAGTGCACGCCGGCGACACGCTCAGTCTGGCTTTCCAGGCGATGAATCTTGGCCGCGCTCCGCTCTATAATGTGCGGGTGACGCTCGAGGGGCAGGGACTGCGGCCGGAAACCAGTCTTTTTCTTGGGAACCTGGAGAGCGGAACAGCAGCACAGGGAGAGATGTACGTCTTTGTGGGCATGCTCGATCCGGATGACCCAGACAGAAAGTACGGAGAGACGGCCGGCAGCATGATTCTGACAGCAGAAGATGCAAACGGTCAGATTACAGCCCTCAGCGAAGCCTTTGAGACGGAGATTGAAGCGCCGCTGATTGATTTGGCTGTGGCTTCCAGTGAGCCGGAACCGGAAGAGGAAGACACATCTTTTCAGTGGATCCTGATCTCCGTTATAGCGGGAGCGGTTATTGCCGTCCTTCTGGCGGTGCGGATAACCAAACGCAGAGCAACCCACGCGGCACAGACACAAGAAATGTCGTAATTCTAGACAGGGCCTACCAGAACGCAGAGTGCGGCAGTGATCCCGTGATCAGCCGGCGCCGGAACAGCGCGAGGCGACAGAGGCATCTATCATCTGCCTGCAGTGAACAGCACAACGAACGGCTGCTGGACTGACTTCGCGCCCTAAGCCGTGAGCCTGCCGCCAGCAGCCGCTGAAAGCCCTTTGGACATGCGCCACCAGGGTTGAAAGATCCAGGGACACCTACTCGCAGTCCGCCGCAGTTTCAGAGGCTTCAGCGCCTGCACAATCCAAAGGCCTCGGAAGGATGCTGTGAAAACCCTCTGCGTCTCAGCTATGCAAGCTCGCGCACAAGCTTGCCTTCGTCTGTGCGCGGCTCTAGCGGCGCTTATGCAGTCCGGCGACTGACAGAGCGTCTGTATGGCTCTGTGCACGCACAATTCCGGCACCTGTCACCGCCCCTTCTTCTGCCGGTAGATGGGGATGGGCAGAGAAGCGATGTCCTGACTATTATAAACGAGCACAAACGTGTACAGGCCTTCCGACTTGATGCGCGCTTTGTGTAATTCGCATATCGTAGCTAGTGCATGCTGATCTGCTGGCAAGTCTTCTTCCAAATACGGCGGCAGCGTTTTTCGGGAGATTTCCATCGGAGCGGTTCTTTTCACGGGTTGTCCGGCTGGGTCCAGCAGTACCACTGCCATGCGGCCCACACCGTCAATGTCAAATCCCACAATGCCCACGTATATAGAACACGAGTACGTTGCCGGAATTCTTGGCAGCCGTATTGAAACCTGCGGACTTGCCAGCAGGTGTATTGGATCTCCGTTGCGCATTGATCCTTCGAGAACTCCGTCGCAAATGACAAACGCATTAACGCGTACCATCTTCAAGCCTCCTCCTGATTCAAGACCGCCCTCTGTCAGGGCCAAATGGGTTTAGCCCGCCGTCGCAGCTGCCTGTGTTCCAGGGGGGGGCTGGCCGCGCTGCACGGCGACGGACACTCTGCTGACAAGAACGTGCCACAGATACTGCCGCCTGTCAAAGTACAATCGCACGGAACTGGCCCTTGGGGCCCGGACAGACCCAGGCCGCAGCGGAGATTCCTGAGGGGGCCCCCTGGAACCTGCGGGATGATCAGCAGCGACAGTCAGGTCGAGCTATAGCCATAAACACGCATTGTATGATGTTTGTAAAGCCTGCCTGCGGGGCGATTGGATCTGCCTCTGCGCGGTGAATAATATGTCATAACCGGCTGGAGAAAGGCCGGAGCGAAACCCAGACAGACAAGACAAACACAGCAGAGGTAAAGAAGATGAGAGCTTACACGGATTCGACCATGAGATACGCAAACAGACATGCACATCACAGAAGTGCAGGCGAAGCAGCCAAGCGCGGCACCGGTATCCTCGGATTCTCCGTCTTCACCGGCCTCATGGCGCTTGCCACGATGCTTGTCATGCATGTCGGCACGATCGCCTAATCAGAATGCCGGCCGCAGTTGACAGGCCGCGGACAGAGTGTCACAATAGACTAAACAATGACTTCAGCTGCCGCAGGCAGTGAATATACAGACGGAAACGTCCTGAAGCACAACTTCCGGTGGCAATAGCTAAGGGGAACCACCTGTCCCCATACCGAACACAGAAGTTAAGCCCTTAAACGCCGAAAGTACTACGTTGGAGACGACGTGGGAGGATAGGTAGTTGCCGGATCCCAAAGAACCTCTGCAAGCTTGCAGAGGTTCTTTTTTTGAAGAAATGTCGAGGCGGAATCTGGCATCCGCATCTGATGACCTGAAGCGTCGGGAACGCAGCGTGCTCACAGATTTCCGTCGGCAGACGGCATTTCCCAGAGCGAGAAACCTTCGAATACAGATGTCGTTTCGTTGCGCGCATACACTTCCAGCGCCTGCAGAGCCTGCCCTGGATGCAGCTGCCGGAGCTGGGCACTTTGCGCAGCATGACGCATAGCAGATGCCTGCATGGCCTGCTGCTGCATGCGGTATTCAGCACGGCGCCGTGCCTGGAACAGTTTGTACTGATCCCAGCGCTCGCTGCGCTTTGTGTCTGCGGAAGTGTCCTGTGTGCGGGCGTAGAATTCAGCGTCGTAGCCCACTGGCCAGCTGTCTGCCCGGTAGTCGTCAGCGCTGGCACCGATCCGGATCAGGACGGACGCAGGGCGTGGAGCATACGAACTCCCCAGATCCCGCGCTACAAGGCCAAGCATCTGTTCCCGATACGCCGGATCTTCCTGCATTGCCTGCCAGGCTTCGTCAGAAACCTGCACAGCGCTATTGATGACGGTGCTGTGATGCGTGACCGCGCTGAGATCAGCATAAAACTGCTGCCTGAACTCTGCGGCGCTGTCCGTCTGTTCTATTGCTGCTGCCTGCGAAGGGGCGCTGCTCCCCGCAATGCCGGAAGCGTTGGAGCTGATCTGTGAAATCATGTTTTCCTCCTTTTTCCGGAAAATCGGACGACAGATCGCCCTTCTAAAGCAGCTGTGCATGAATGACCGCCGAAATGCCCTGAAAGCTCCAGGCCAGTGCAGACAGCGCGTCTCGAAGTCGCCACCGGACCGCACCCGGTGTGCCTGCCGGTTATTCCAGGCAAGCATCTTCGCCGGGAACCGTCACCGAGTTTCAGAGCTCTGTAGTGCGGCGTGCTCCGGTCGAGCTCAGAAAAAAAGAAGCCCCAGTTTCCTGAGGCTTTCAGATATTTGTTACGTGTATGCGAGCTCAGCCGCGCGGCGGACCATTCCGCGGCGGCCGGCGCACAACTGTGCTGGCCGGCCGGCGGGGCTGTGCGGGCTTGCTGCTGCTATTTCGCGGCGGACCTCCCGGCGTGCGGCCGGCGGCGCTGCGGGCCTGTCGGCGCAGCACGAGCTGCCGCCGCTTGATGACATACCACACGGCAAAGAGTGCGGCTGCCGCTATCAGGGCCCACATGCCGATCTGCAGCCAGATATACCCATAGCTGCGGCCGAAGGTGGCCGTCAGATTAACATCGCCCTCCAGGTTAAAGGTGTAGGATTCGTCCGTGGAGAGGATACGGTCCGGATCCGTTGGCTGCACCCAGCCAATGAAGCGGTAGTCGTCGTAGGGAATGGCCTGCAGGGTGACAATGCTGCCGCCCGCGTAGGTGCCGGTTCCGGTAATGGTTCCGGTGTCCTCAGGCGAGATGTTCACGTGCAGTGTGTACTGTGGCGAGAATCTGGCTACCAGGGAAACCGCTGAAGTCACGGCAAACGTATAAGAGGAATCCACAGAGACCGGGTCTGTGGCTGACGTGCCGTCGAACCAGCCCACGAAGGCATAGCCGGGTTCAGGCGTTGCCGTCACAGTCACGGACTGACCGCTTGTGTATGGTCCCTGCTCATTGATCGAGATTTTGCCGCCGTCTGCCGGTTCGGCAATGGCCCCGACGGACATCTCCTGCTCAAAACGGGCCGTGTAGACACGGTCTTCGCCCAGCTCATAAACAAACTCTGTATCGGTTGAGAAAGGCTCGGAATCGGTCTGCCGGTACCAGCCGACAAAGGTATACCCGTCATTCGGTGTCGCATGGATAGTGACGGTAGACCCGTCCTGGAACGTGCCGCCGCCGTCCACGGTGCCGCCCTCTTCGGGCGACGCGATCAGCTCCACGGTGAATTCGGCCAGTGCGGTCGTGAATGAGGCGCAAACCAGCAGCGCCATGATCAGAAGTACACAGATACTTTTTCTCATCAGCCATTCGGCGCACAGCAGGGGAGCCAACGCTCCTGCCTGTGCCTGTCCTCCTTATCTGACTTTCTGTCCGGTCAGGGCCGGGCAGGAACCGTGCCCGCTGCAACAGAAAAGGCGCCGCACTGCAGGGCACATACAATCACTATATTAGCACATGTCCTCCGGCTGTGTCGAAAAACGGACGGTCGGACGGGGCATCTCCTGAGTACGAAGGCCGCGACCGGGTTAAGTTAATAGAGTTGCAAGGAGGAACTGAAAATGAAAAAGACATTATCTGTCATACTGACGGCGCTTCTGCTGGCTGCTGTGGTAAGCGGATGCTCAGGCACTGGCGAACCGGCGGAAAGCTCCACGGCGCAGAACAGCGCAACGCTGTACGGCAGCTGGACAAAAAGCGACTGGGACAGCGCCTCGTCCGAGGAAAAAGAACTCGCTGTGATCTTCCTGGTGGAGGAAGCAGCCGCATCGGAGGGCGGCGACGCTGAGGTTGTGCAGTCCATTGTGGACGACGCCGAGGAGTCTCTGAGCGCCGGAGCCTACAGTGAGATTGAGGATGCAATCAGCAATTACTTTGACAACGCGGGCGACAATGCGACCCTGCAGGACGCCCTGAAGGACGTGCGCAGCACGATCAGTAAGTACGTGGCCCTCGGCTGATGCCGGCATGCCGCACGGCTATTTTGCACGGCGCGGTTTTGGGTTAAGTATAGCTTGCGAAAGGAGCTTAACATGCAAAAAGTACTCTATCTCGCCGGCGGCTGCTTCTGGGGACTGCAGCACTACTTTGATCAGGTAGCCGGGGTACTCTCGACGGAAGTCGGTTACGCAAACGGCAACATCGAGAATCCAAGCTACGAACAGGTCTGCACCGGTCTCACCAATGCCGCGGAGACCGTAGAGGTAGTTTATGATGATGACCAGATCGGACTGGAAGATATCCTGAATCTGTTCTTCCATGCGATTGACCCAACGCAGGTCAACCGCCAGGGAAATGACCGCGGCACGCAGTACCGCTCCGGCATTTATGCCGGCAGTCAGGCTGACCTGGATAGGGTCGAGCAGTACGTCGATGCGCTCCGTAAGCGCTCGCCGCGGCCGATTGCGACGGAAGTGATGCTGCTGGAGTCGTTTGCTCCGGCGGAGACATACCATCAGAAGTACCTGGTCAAGAATCCAGGCGGCTATTGCCATATTGGCAGGGAGGAATTTGATTATGCGCGAAACTACAAGGTGGCAAAGGCCGGATGACGCTGAGCTCCGGCAGATGATGAGCGAGGAGCAGTATGAGGTCATGGTGAACAACGCCACCGAGAGCCCATTTACGTCTGAGCATCTTGAGAACGGCCGCGAAGGTATATTCGTGGATGCTGCAACCGGCGAACCGCTGTTCACATCCTTTGACAAGTTTGACTCCGGCAGCGGCTGGCCGTCCTTCACACGTCCAATCCAGGATGATGCTGTTGTCGAAAAGCAGGACACCTCGCACGGCATGGTGCGCACCGAAGTGCGTTCAGCCTCCGGGGACCTGCATCTCGGCCATGTTTTTGAGGATGGCCCGAAAGACTGCGGCGGCCGCCGCTACTGCATCAATGGGGTGGCCCTGCGGTTCGTTCCCGTGGAAGACCTGGAGAAAGACGGATACGGCTACCTGCTTCCGGAGATGCATGAGCGCCGCAAATACGAGCCGCATAAGAATTAGGCAGCGCATGATGGGGCGCGGCTGGATGCCGACCGATCTGCTGGTTCTGCGGATGCGGCGAGCGGTCCTGGTGGCAGGCTGCAGCGCAGGTCTGCAGGCACCATTTCCGGCCTGACAGTGCGACTCTGCTTTTTCAGCTTTGTGAGGGCTGATCAGGCAGAGTCGTTTTTTGTGCAGCCTGGCTGCGCAGCCGCAGGCCTACGGTCTCCAGGCCGGGCAGAGCCATAAGAAAAGCGGACCACATAAGGGTCCGCTTCTTACGTTTCTGGCGGGGTAGCGCCGTCTGGCGGCGGAGGCGGTTCCGGCGGCTGCCCGTCAGCAGGCGGCGCGCTGCCGGACGCGGCTTCTTCCTCCGGCTGTTCTTCAGGCGTGGTCTCAGCTGGAGGCGAAGGCGGCCGGGAGGCCCGCTTCAGTCCGTTCAGATAGAGAATGGACGCGACAAATACGGCTGCGGGAATCCACCACCATCCGGTGCTGCCGAAGATAGATCCGACGAGCCAGCCAAGCGACAGTGACAGAACCAGTGCGCCAAGCGTATGCGAACCGGAGCCGATGCTTCCCTTCCTGCCGGCCATACCAGCGGAGATCATCAGCACGCCTTCGAACAGAATCACAACGAGAACAATGAAGCTCCAGGCCGGCTGCGGCGCTGATGTCCAGATGCGCACGAAAGCCCCGAGCAGCCCGAACAGCAGGCAGAGTGCTCCGCCGGCAATGAACAGGTAGCTGATGAATTCGAGCAGCGCCCGGTCCGGCTTCTGCGACGGATCTTCCATGAACCCTCCTGCTTACGATTCCGGCGTTTCCTGACGTTCCGGTCCGAGTGCGGTGATGCCGACCGAGCCGGGACCGGTGTGTGCGCCGATGACCGGACCAAGGTTGTAGATCCGCACTTCACCAAGCGTCGGCACCTGGCGTTTGGCTTCCTCGGCCACCCAGGCCGCATCGTCCGGGGAGTCAGCGTGCATGACAATCGCGATCTGTCCGTCCGGATCCACGATGTTCTCAGCGAATTTGTTCACCAGGGCCGCCAGGGATTTTTTGCGTCCGCGGATCTTTTCTACCGGGATGATGACGCCGTCGCCGTCAACGGAAAGCAGCGGCTTGATGTTGAGTACGGTGCCGAGCATGGCACTCGCACGCGAGAGCCGGCCGCCGCGGCGCAGTGTGTCGAGCTGCTCCACGACAAACCAGTGCATGCATTTGCGGCAGATCTCCTCCGCGTATTCTGTCGCCTCGTCGAAGCTCGCGCCTTCGTTCATCTTCTGCTTGGTCAGAATAACTCCAAGACCGTAGGCCACTGTCGCGCCGCGGGAATCAACAATATGGATCTTGCGGTCCGGGAACTCTTCCTCCAGCTGCGAAGCCGCCAGCCGCGCACTCTGGAACGTGCCGGACAGACCCGATGAAAACTCAATGTGCAGTATGTCCAGCCCTTTTTCCAGGTACGGCCGGAAAAAATCCTTGTACTGCTCGGTGTTGACCATGGTGGTCGAGGGCATCGCACCATCCCGCATGCGGTCGTAGAATTCCTTGTAGGACATCGACTGTCCCTGATCGTCCAGATACTCTTTGCCGTCGAGCAGGAAGCGGAACGGCAGCACGCCGATGTCGTTGGCTTCCGTATATTCGCGCGGCAGGTCGGCCACAGAACTGCAGGTCAAAACATAATCTGACACTTACTTTGACTCCCTTCGGGTTTTCCTTGGTTGCTCGTGCTTGCGCACCGCGGTTCTCCCTCAGTTTATCACGTTTCTTGGCAGTGCGCGGCGGAGCCTGCGTGATTCCGGTATATGAATTGTGGTATAATGTATCAACGAAGTAACAGAGCCCCGAAGGCAGAGCATATTTATTAAGGAGGACATCGGATGTCGAAGGAAACAAGATCGCTCTCAAAGCTTGTGCTGTCTATTGCACCCTCGCAGACCCTGGAGATCACGGCCATGGCCAAACAGATGCGCGCCGATGGGCTCGACGTCATCGGATTTGCGGCCGGCGAACCGGACTTTGACACGCCGCAGAACATCAAGGATGCAGCCATCCGCGCCATTCAGATGGGCTTCACAAAGTACACCCCGGCAGCCGGCACCAACCAGCTGCGGGAGGCGGTGGCCCATTCCCTGAAAGAGCGCCATGACCTTGACTACAAGCCGGAGCAGATCATTGTGTCCAACGGCGCCAAGCACTCCCTGTTCAACACGTTCCAGACGATCCTGAACTTCTACGATGAAGTGCTGATCATGCGTCCCTACTGGCTGTCCTATCCGGAGCTTGTGAAGCTTGCCGGCGGTATGCCGGTCTATGTGGACGTATACCAGGAGAACAATTTTGAGCCGCGCCCGGAAGACATTGAACGGATGATCACGGACCGCACCAAGGCGATCATCGTGAACAACCCGTCCAATCCCTGCGGTACGACGTATAAGGAAGAGACACTCAAGGCGATTGCGGACATTGCCATCCGCCACGACCTGTTCATTATCAGCGATGAGATCTACGGGGACCTGGTCTACGACGGCAAGTCGCACAATTCCATTGCCCATTTCTCACACAACGTGTACGACCATACGATCGTGATCAACGGACTTTCAAAGTCCTATGCCATGACCGGCTGGCGGATCGGCTACAGTGCCTGCATCCCGGAGATTGCCAAGCACATGGCCTCTCTGCAGAGCCACGCAGCCTCGAACGCGTGCTCTATTGCCCAGTATGCCGCTGTTGAGGCCCTTACCGGCCCCCAGGACGACCTGTACCGGATGCGGGACGAGTTTGACCGCCGCCGCAAGGAGATGGTCAAACTGCTCCGGGAGATTCCGGGTGTCACCTGTGCGATGCCGGAGGGCGCGTTCTACGTCATGATGAATATCCGCGAGTTCAAGGGCAAGAGTTTTAATGGCCGCGTCATCCACAATTCAAAGGACTTCACGCAGCTTCTGCTCGAATCGGCCATGGTCGCCGTGGTGCCCGGCAGTGCGTTTGGCGGCGACGATTTTGTGCGCCTGAGCTACGCCACCAGCATGGACAATATCAAGACGGGTCTTGAGCGGATCCGCAAATTCTGCATGTCGCTTGAAGACGGCAAGCCGATGTACATGCAGCCCTAGAAAGGCCGCGCAGCGCAGACTGCCGCAGGACGTTTCTGCGGCAGCGGCATGCCGGGGCGAGAGCCCCGGTCACTTTCCTGCATTCTGGAGGCAGCAGATTTGGACAAGCAGCTTGACAGGGAAATCCTGGATATTCTTGAGGAAGACGGCCGCGCAGACGCAGCGGAAATGGCGCAGATGCTTGGTGCGGAGCCCGAGGCAGTGCGCGAGGCGCTCGAGCGGCTCGAGCGCGACAAAGTCATCGTTAAATACACTGCGGTCGTGGACCGCAGTAAGCTTGATGCCGACGGCTACGTCGATGCGGTGATTGAAGTGAAGATCACGCCGCAGCGTGACTACGGCTACGATGACCTGGCGCGGCGCATCTACCGGTTTGATGAAGTGTACAGTGTCTACCTGATGGCGGGCCGCTACGACCTGTCAGTGCGGGTGCGGGCCCGCAGCATGCAGGAGATCTCCAAGTTCGTCTGGGAAAAACTGGCCGTGATTGACGGAGTGACGAGCACGGCGACGACGTTCCTGATGCGCAAATACAAGGAGTCTGGCGTGGTGCTGGCTGAGGAACTGCATGACGACCGACTGGTGGTGAGTCCGTGAGTGCGGACCGCTTCGTCGCTTCGGCCGTGGCCGGCGTGCCGCCGTCGGGGATCCGCAAATTCTTTGACATAGCGAGCGAGATGAAGGACGCTATCAGTCTCGGTGTCGGCGAGCCGGATTTTGTGACGCCCTGGAACGTGCGCGAGGCAGCCATTGTGTCCATCGAGCGCGGGCAGACGCACTACACGTCAAACCGGGGCGACACGCAGCTTCGCCGGGAGATCGCGGACTACATGCGTGACCGCTTCGGTCTCGAATACGATCCGGAGTGGGAAGTGCTTGTGACCGTCGGGGCGAGTGAGGCGCTCGACCTCGCGTTCCGGGCCGTGATTGAGCCCGGCGATGAAGTGCTGATCCCGGCGCCGTCGTACGTTTCCTATGTGCCCGCTGTCACGTTTGCGGGCGGCGAACCGGTCCCGGTGGCGACCCACGCCAAGGACGACTTCATTGTGACGCCTGAGGAGCTCGAGGNCTCNATTANTGAGAAGAGTAAGGNGNTCGTTCTGNCGTACCCGAACAANNCGACGGGTGNNGTNATGACGCGNGANCAGATGGANGCNCTGNTNCCGGTGATNNTGNNNCACGANCTNTTNGTGATNTCGGATGAGATCTACAGTGAACTCACCTATGGCGGGGATCACTATTCGATCTGTTCCAACCCGGACATCCGCGAGCGTTCCGTGCANATAAACGGTTTTTCCAAAGCCTTTGCCATGACGGGATTCCGCCTTGGCTGGGCGAGCGCACCACGGCCTTTCCTCGACGCGATGGTGAAGATCCACCAGTACACGATGCTGAGTGCGCCGACCGTGAGCCANATGGCAGGCAGCGAGGCACTGCGGCATGAGATGGCCCAGGGATACCAGCAGATTGCGAAGATGCGCAGCAGCTATGACCGGCGCCGGCGCTTCATGCTGCACGGTCTTGCTGAGATCGGGCTGCCGGCGTTTGAGCCCCGCGGTGCCTTNTATATCTTCCCGTCGATTGCCTCGACGGGACTGAGCTCAGATGAGTTCTGCACGCGGCTGATCAGGGAGAAGCGGGTGGCCTGCGTGCCGGGAACGGCCTTTGGGGAGGCCGGCGAGGGTTTCATCCGCTGCAGCTATGCAAGCAGCATGGAAAACCTGAAAGANGCGGTCCGGAGAATGGGAGAATTCTGCGCCGAACTGTAGGAGGAAGATTTGCTCGGAGGACTGTGGGATAAGTTAAAGGAAGCAATTGCTTCCGTGCTGCCGATTACAGCCATTGTCCTCGTCCTGAACTGGACGATAGCCCCGATGAGCTGGGGGATGCTGGGCCTGTTCCTGGGCGGCGCCCTGCTGCTGATTGTGGGCATGGCGTTCTTTACGCTGGGTGCCGATATGTCCATGATGCCCATGGGCGAAGAGCTCGGGTCCACCCTGGCCAGGTCACGAAAGCTGTGGCTGCTGATTCTGGCTGCCTTTGTGCTGGGTGTCTTTATTACGATCGCGGAGCCGGACCTGCAGGTTTTGGCCCAGCAGGTGCCCGGCATTCCCAACATGACACTGATCCTGGCGGTGGCGCTGGGCGTCGGNATCTTCCTGGTGGCGGCGCTTTTGCGCATTGTCTTCCAGAAACGCCTGTCCCTGATGCTGGTCGGGCTCTACGCGGTCGTCATCTGCTGCGCCATATTTGCGCCGGACGACTATCTGGCCGTTGCCTTTGATTCCGGCGGAGTCACCACCGGTCCGGTTACGGTCCCGTTCATACTGGCTCTCGGTCTCGGCGTCGCCGCCGTCCGCTCCGGCCGCGAGGCCCGCGAGGACAGTTTCGGCCTGGTTGCCTTAAGTTCCATCGGTCCGATCCTGGCAGTCCTGCTGCTGACTACCTTCTATAATACAGCCAACACCTACGAGGTGACGGAGCCGGCCGTGCATGTGTCCGGTTTTCTGGAAATCGTGGAAGCCTTCGGCGAAGAGATTCCGACCTACATGGGCAGCGTCGGCATTGCGCTGCTGCCGATTGTGGCGGTCTTCTTCATTTTCCAGATTTTCCTGCTGAAACTCTCACGCCGCGCCATCATCCGTATGTGCGTGGGTCTCGTCTACACCTATGTCGGGCTGACGCTGTTTCTGACCGGCGTGGAAGTAGGCTTCATGCCGGCAGGCTACTATCTCGGGCATTCCATCGGGGCGGCTGAGCTCTCCTGGATGCTGATTCCGCTCGGGGCCCTGATGGGTTTCTTCGTGGTCATGGCCGAACCGGCAGTGCACGTGCTCAACAAGGAAGTGGAAGATATCACGCTCGGATCCATTTCCCGCAATGCGATGCTCTTTTCGCTGGCGATCGGGGTGGCCTGCTCGCTGGCGCTTTCCATGATCCGGGTGATCTACGGTTTCTCGGTCTGGTGGCTGATTCTGCCGGGCTACGGCCTTGCCCTGCTGCTGATGCTGTTTGCGCCTCCGGTCTTCACGGCGGTTGCTTTCGACTCCGGCGGCGTGGCGTCCGGGCCGATGACGGCCACGTTCCTGCTGCCGTTTGCGGAAGGTGCCTGCCAGGCGCTTGGCGGCAACGTCCTCACCGACGCTTTCGGTGTGGTGGCGATGGTGGCGCTGACCCCCCTTATCACGATACAGCTCCTTGGTCTATCATATAAGCGGAAACTCGGAAAGGACGAGGAGGATATCACTCAGGCTGCCATCCAGGAGGCCGTAGAAGACGATATCATCGAGCTCGAGGACGAGTAGCAGTCCGGGGAGCAGCCGCTTCCGGGCAGGGAAGAAAAGGAGGAGCCCCGCGAGGCTTATGGCCCGCCGGCGGGCGCGGTTTCTATGCCAGTCAGAGTCAAGAATACACTGTTTTTGCTGTTTGTGATCACNGACCGCAGCCGGGCGAAAGCGGCGCGCAAGGTTCTGAAGCGCCANGACGTNAACATCATGCTCGACATGGTCGGAATGGGAACGGCGCGTACGCGTCTNCTCGAATNCCNTGGCCNTGGNGACAAGGAGCGGGAGGTTNTGANGTGTCCGGCAGCCCGCTGCGAGATTGGCGGCGTGCTCGAAGACCTGAAAGAGACGCTCGAAGCCCGCAAGCCGGGTGTGGTGGCCTTTACGGTCCCGATGAAGAGCGTGGCCGGGCCGCATACCCTGAAACTGCTCCGGGGTGAGAACGCTGAAGACATGTGCGAACTGAGAGGAGACTGCCTGATGGAAAAGTCCAGTGCCGAACTGATCATCTCCATCGTGAACCGTGGCTATGCGGGCGACGTGGTGGATGCTGCCAAGGAGGCCGGCGCGCAGGGCGGTACGGTCCTGCGGGCGCGCGGTACCGGCAACGATGCCACGGCGAAGTTCTACAAGATTACCGTGGAGCCGGAAAAAGACGTCGTGCTGCTGGTTGTCCGCCGGGATGTGCGTTCTGACGTCATCCGTGCGATCTGCAAGGCAGCCGGTCTCAAGACGACCGGCCGCGGCATCGTCTTTTCGCTGCCTGTAGACGACATTATCGGCGCCTACGGTATCGAAGATCATGTGAGCGGCTAAAGGGAGCGCGCATGTACAAGCTCATTGTCAGCGATCTTGATGATACGCTGGTGCCGATGAACAGCGCTGAGATTCCCGGCCGCACGAAGCGGGCGGTGCAGTGCGCGATGGACATGGGTTATCTTTTCACCGTTGCCACCGGGCGCATCTATCCGACGGCCCGCACCTGCATCGATGAACTCGGCATCAACCTGCCGGTGATTGCGGCCGGCGGCTCGGATATCCGGCTTGATCACGAAACGATCGAGTCGTTTCCTCTGCCGGACGATGCTGTCGCCGATGCTGTCCGTCTGGCCAAGAAACTCTACCTGACCAAGTATCTTTTCTGCCGCGACGAAGTGCTCACGGTGCCCCGGGACCGCAACGACAAGCTCTTTGCTGAGTGGACCAAAGGGGCTGCCGGCGTCTCGCCGGTCCGCTATCTGGACGATGAGGAGGCCTTGATCGAAGCGGCCAGGGGCCGGACAGACAAAGTCCTTATGTGGGCAGAACTTGAAGACGATCATAAAGAAGCGATGAGGGCTTTTGGCTCCTTCTCGGACGCAGTGGATGTTGCCTGCGGGGAAAAGCTCAACATTGAGCTTACGCGACGCGGCATCAACAAGGGAACGGCGCTGCGGCGGATTGTGGAAATGCTCGGCCTGGATCTTTCCGAAGTGGTTGCCATCGGTGACAGCGGCAACGACGTGGCGATGCTCGAAGCGGCCGGCCTCGGGGTGGCCGTGGAGAACGCAATGGCCGAAGCGACCGAGGCAGCGGACGTTGTGACCTACAGCTGCGGCCGCGGCGGCGTCGGCAAGGCCATTGAGGATCTGATTCTGCCGCAGGGCCGCCTGCTGTTCTGAGAGAAACAGCCGCGTCTGACGCGTTTTGTCCTATTGCGACCCAGAGCCGCAGTCCGGTATAATTTATGCTGAGCAGGAGGACCAGGGTGCGAATTTTGCTCGTGGAGCCTGAAATACCACAGAATACGGGTAACATTGCCCGCACCTGCGTCGTTACGGGGACGCCGCTGATGATTGCCGGGAAGATGGGTTTCGAGATTACGGAGAAGAACGTACGGCGGGCCGGCCTCGACTACTGGCCTGATCTTGACCTCACGATCTATCCGGATCTGGCAGCCGTCTGCGACGCTTTTCCGCAGGGACACTTCTGGTACTTCTCCTCCCATGCAGCGCACTTTTATCATGAGGTTTCCTACGAGCCGGATGCCGTTCTGGTGTTCGGGCGGGAAACCCGGGGCCTGCCGAAACAGCTTCTTGAAGAGAACGCAGAGCGCTGCGTGCGCATCCCCATGCTGCCGCAGCAGCGATGCCTGAACCTCGCCAATGCCGTCTGCACGGGACTCTACGAAGCCCTGCGTCAGCACGGATTCCCGCATTTTGTGTGAAGAATAATTGGAGCCGATCATGGACTTTTGGATGATTGTGAGCCTGCTGGGTGGGCTGGCGCTCTTTCTCTACGGCATGAACATCATGAGTGCCGGCCTCGAATCCATGACCGGCGATAAGCTGCGCGATGTGCTCGCCAAGCTGACTAGCAACCGCTTCGCGGCGGTCGGCGTCGGTGCCGGCGTCACTGCCGTCATTCAGAGCAGCTCGGCCACGTCTGTGATGGTTGTTGGCTTTGTCAACGCGGGGCTGATGACCCTGGCACAGGCGATCAACGTCTGCATGGGAGCCAACATCGGCACCACGGTCACGGCACAGATCGTGGCCTTCAACGTAACGCAGTACAGTCCGCTGATCCTGTTTGCGGGCGTGCTGATGATGTTTTTCAGCAAGAAGCGTTCGGTGCGGCGGGCCGGCGAAATTGTCGGCGGTCTGGGCCTGATCTTTTTCGGCATGATGACGATGAGTGATGCCATGGCGCCGCTGCGCGATGATCCGCAGTTCGTGGCCATGGTGTCCTCTTTCCGGAATCCGTGGATCGGGATCGGGGTCGGCGTGCTGGTCACGGCCGTTCTGCAGAGCAGTTCGGCAATGATGGGCATCATCCAGGCGTTTGCCATGCAGAGCGTTCTGGGACTCGATACGGCAGTCTTTCTGATTCTCGGCCTCAATATTGGCGCCTGCGTGACGCCGATTCTCGCAGCGCTCGGCGGCACGAAGACGGCCATGCGGGCGGCCATCGGCATCCTGACTTTCAACATTATCGGTGCTTTCGTCTTTCTCGTCATGGCTGAGACCATGCCACTTGTACCCTGGGTGGAATCCTGGACGCCGGGCGAACCCGTACGGCAGCTCGCCAACTTCCATACCCTCTTCAACGGCCTGACGACAGTCATCTTTCTCTGCTTCCCCAAGGTCCTGCCCTGGATCGCCATGCACGTCATTCCCGGCGAAGACAAGCGCGTCGAGGGCCGCAAACTGGTCTACCTGGTCTCGCCGCTGCCGGACAGCCCGACCCTCGTNGTGGGCTTGGCAGCCAAGGAGACGACCCGCATGCTGACGATTGCGGCGAAGAATTTCAAGGATGCTGTTACCAGCTTTATTGAGCGCAACGAGGAACTGGCCGGGGAAGTGCACGAAGGGGAAGACACGATCAACTACCTGAACCACGCGATCACGGCGGAGCTGACGCGGGTTTCGGGCGCGGATCTGCCGATGAAGGACCAGCAGATGGTGACGCAGCTTCTGCATACCGTGCTAAACGTGGAACGTATTTCCGACATCGCGGAAAACATCTCGGAACTGACGGTGGCGCTTAAGGACCGCAAGGGCAAGCTCGGAAAAAAGGCGATGGCAGAGATGGAAACGATGTTCAAGCGGGTGAACGAGTCGCTCGACAATGTGATCGTCTACCTGGCGGACGGCAATACGCATGCAGCCGATATGGCGATTGCCTGCGAAGCGGAGGTGGACGCTCTCGAAAAGCGGACGAAGAAGAATGTCGTTAAGCGTCTCAAGCGCGGCGAAGTGACCTCGTCCGTAGCTACGCTTTTCACCGACTGTATTTCCATGATGGAACGCGTGGCCGATCACAGTGCCAACATTGCAATGGTCTTCCTGAAGGGCGACGTCTGAGAAAGCGTTCAGGAGCGGAATATTTAGCATCGGGACCTGCGGCTGCGGAGCCCCGCAGCTTCGTGAGACCCGTGCGCTGCCGGATCCGTGGACAGGCGGCGACCGGGACAGGCGTGCATTTCAGCGGCTGACCTGTCACCTGCCCTCACAGCGCAGCCGTCAGGCCGCAGCGACCAGAGACCCAAACAGAAAAAACATATGCTTGTCGCTACAGAGATAAAGTCCCGTATGTCCGCAGAAGAACTGGCAAAGCGGGCAGATCTGCGACTGGATCTGGTGAATCANATCCGGGAGGCTGCAGCCAGGTGCGGGATTTAGAAGATCATCCTGTTCGGGTCCCGGGCCCGGGGTTCCAACGGAAAATACAGTGACATCGATCTCGCCTGCGACGGCGGAGATGTGGCTCTGTTTGCGATGACCGTGGATGAGGAAACGTCCACAGTGCTGAAATTTGACGTGGTTGACCTGAGCCGACCGATCAGCCAGACTTTCCGCGCTGCAATCAGCAGGGAAGGGATGCTGTTCTGGTGGCGAGGTGTCAGAAGTATGTGTCCAACCTGCAGGCTCTCGCTCAGATCAAGACTGCGACGCAGGATGCTGCGGGCCTGGGATCAGCACTCGAGCCGTTCGTCCTGAGCGGCGCTGTTAGCAAATTCTCTATGCAGACAGAGCTTGGCTGGAAGATGCTCGCCGAACTGCTCGCTGAGCAGGAAGGCGTTGCGGCGGAGTTTCTCCGCGGACCGCGCGCAGTNATAAAAGAGGCGCAGGCTGCCTATGGCGACGATTTTGACGGGGANCTCTGGATTGAGATCCTGAAGGCGCAATCAGGTTGTCCATATGTACGATGATGAACTCGTACGGGAACTGGCCCGCGAAATCCAAGACAGGTTCATCCGGCGTTTCAGCGGCTGCAGCGGTTTGCCGAAGCAAGATACGGTCCCGCAGTTCTGCGGCCCAGCGCGGACTGACAGGAGCGTTTGTTTGTTCAGAGCTTGCGGTTGCTGGCAGGCTGATGCTGTGCTGACCGCCTGTCTTCAAGCGGCAGGAATATCGCGCAAGGCGAACCAAAAGAGATGCGGGACTTAACGCAGCAGAACGGAAGCGTGTGCAGGCCTGCAGCTATGAAGGCTCGAACGTCCGGAGCTTCAGGGAGCGATGAAAAAATCNGTTCAGGCTCCAGGCAGCTGAAGGTCGCTGGATCATGCGGTACTGCAGGCGAGCAAAAACCGGACGGCTTACAGCAGCAGAGCTGGGTCTCTTTCTGAAGATGACCAGGCGGGGAGTTCAGGACCTGGCACTTGAACAGCCGCAAGTCAAGGCAGTAACGGAAAAGATTATGGTGGACAGATTCTATGCCGGCGTTTAAGCAGTACCAGTGGTAGGCTGAGGCGCAATCTGCTGCTGGCATCAGTCGGGCGAGGCAGCAAATGACAGAGATTATTCGAGACAGCCTGGAGAGCAGCACTCCATACGATGATATTGTGCGCACCCTGCTGCATGACAGTGCGAGATCGATTGTTCCGGTCGTGAACCGCATGTTTGGGAAAAAATACTCGGACGATGCCGAAGTGACCACATACACGACGGAACNCGTCAGCAAGCGCGCAGACGGCAAGGTTGTTCGCAGATACTCAGACCTGCACTTTGCTGTCACGGAAAACGGACAGACAGACGTGTACCATTATGAAGTGCAGGCGGCGCCGGACGGCAGCATTCTGATGCGCTTTTTTGAATATGACACGCATATGGCCCTCGAGAGACGTGAGCTGGTGGGTCCGTTTCATGAGCGGTACAGGCTGCCGAATTCTGGCCTCATCTGTCTGCGGTCATGCGGAGGCAGGCCGAAGGAGATGCGTTATACGATCGTCACGTCCGAAACCGAGGCAGATCATGTCATTCCAGTTATATCCATGGCGGATACCACCGTCAGTGAGCTGATCGATGATGACCTGTTTTTTCTGCTGCCTTTTTTTTCTCTTCTGTCATGTCAGAGAGCTCGAAAAGATCGAGAAGAATCCTGAGAGGCTCAATGAGCTCTTTACTGAAGAGCAGCGGATTGCAGAATTTTATGAGAGTCTTGCCAAGGAAGAGCGGATTACAGCCGCAGAGCTGGGCCTGTTTCTGGAGATGACCAAGCGGGCTGTACAGAACCTGGCACTCAACCAGCCACGAATCAGGGAGGGAACGGAACAGATCATGGGTGGACAGATCTTATCGTACGCAACAAAGGAAGCTGTAGAGAAAGCGTCCAAGGAAGGGGTCCAAAAAGGGGTCAAGGAAGGGATCAAGGAAGGGATCAAGGAAGGCGCCGGTTCTCAGCTGGTTTCCCTTGTGCAGGAAATGAAGTCAAAAGGTATGAGCTTCGACGTGGTGATGGATATCGCCTTGGCGGGAACGCCAATGTTGAGTCCGGCTGAGGTCCGCGAACATGTTGCCGCAGTGTATGGGTTTGACGGGAGCGAACCGAACAGCGCAACCGACTGAAACGCGCTCGTTAAGGTTGTGTGAACCGCAGGGGAACAACCGTGCAGATATGTCGGCAGGGTTTTTGTTCTGGAGGAAGCTTGCAGCGTAGTTTTCGCAGAATCACGCAAAATTGTGGTGCTGCTGAGCTTCCTTTAAGGGTGCTGCCGTTTTCTGTTTCGGACTGAAAATCCACAGATGTCCCACGGATCGGAGGCCCGCGGCTGTCGGCGTTGCCGCGGCAAGCCTGCCGCGCTATTATTGTAAAAGTAGAATCTTTGGCATACGGACGCGGGTCCGCACCCGGCAGGAGGTAATCCTTTGAAGAAAACGATTGAAGATGTAGACGTACGCGGCAAGAAGGTCCTTGTGCGCGTTGACTTTAATGTACCGCTGGACGACAAACAGCAGATCACGGATGAAACACGCATCCTGGCTGCGCTGCCGACGATTCAGTACCTGGTGAAGAACGGTGCGAAAGTTATTCTGATCAGCCATCTCGGCCGGCCGAAGGGCGAAGTGAATCCGAAGTTCTCGCTGAAGCCTGTTGCTGAGCGCCTTGGGCAGCTGCTGGACACCAAAGTGCTGTTTGCAGATGACTGCGTCGGTCCGGAAGCACAGAAGGTTGTCGATGAGCTGCAGGACGGTCAGGTCGCCCTGCTTGAAAACCTGCGGTTCCATAAGGAAGAGACACAGAACGATCCGGAGTTTGCCAAGCAGCTGGCCGGACTGGCGGATATCTATGTAAACGATGCCTTTGGCAGTGCACACCGCGCCCACGCGTCCACCGCAGGTGTGGCGGACTATCTGCCGGCAGTGGCCGGCTACCTGATCGGCAAGGAACTCGACGTCATGGGTAAGGCACTTGAAGACCCGGTCCGTCCGTTCGTGGCCATTCTGGGCGGTGCCAAAGTATCCGACAAAATTGGTGTCATTTCGAATCTGCTGAACAAAGTGGATTCCCTGATTATTGGCGGCGGTATGGCGAACACGTTTGTCATGGCCGAAGGCAACGAAGTCGGCAAGTCTCTCGTGGACGCAGAAAAGCTCGATCTTGCAAAAGATCTGCTCAAGCAGGCCAAGGACAAGGGTGTCAAGGTCATGCTGCCGGTTGATTTTGTTGTGGCCAGGGAAGTTTCGGCGGATGCTCCGACAGAAGTTGTGGCTGTGGACGAAATTCCCGCAGACGAAATGGCGCTTGATATCGGGCCCGAGACGCGCAAGCAGTTTGCAGATGCTGTCAAAAATGCCAAGACGGTTATCTGGAACGGCCCTATGGGTGTGGCAGAGATTGCGCAGTTTGCAGAAGGCACCAAGGCGGTCGCCCAGGCGCTTGCAGACACGGACGCCATCACGATCATCGGCGGCGGCGACAGCGCTGCAGCCGTCAAGCAGCTCGGCTATGCAGACAAGATGACGCATATCTCGACGGGCGGCGGAGCCTCTCTGGAATTCCTCGAGGGCAAGGAACTGCCGGGCGTAGCTGCACTCAACGATAAGTAAGTCTGGTGGATCAGCAGAAGGCGGAACCTGGTTTCCGCCTTTTGGTCATTAGGAGAGAACATGAGAAAACCTATCATTGCCGGCAACTGGAAAATGAACAAGACTCCCGAGGAAGCGGTCACGCTCATCGAAGAACTGAAGCCGCTGGTGGACGATGCCGAAGCCGAAGTGGTTGTCTGCGTGCCGTTCACAGACATCGTTGCTGTGCGCGACGCTGTCCGGGGCACCAACATTGGTCTTGGGGCGCAGAACATGGAATGGCGCGACTCCGGCGCCTACACGGGCGAAGTCTCGGCAGACATGCTGAAGGCCCTTGGGGTAGAATACGTAATCATTGGTCACAGTGAACGTCGCGAATACTATAATGAGACCGATGAGGCTGTAAACAAGAAAGTGCTCAAGGCCCTTGAAAAAGGACTCACGCCCATCGTCTGTGTCGGCGAGAAACTCGAAGAGCGCGAGGACGGCGTGACGGATGAGGTGGTGCGGCGCCAGACCAAGCTCGCACTGAAGGATGTGCCGGCCGAGGACGTTTCGAAGGTTGTCATCGCCTACGAACCGATCTGGGCAATCGGCACCGGCAAGACAGCGACATCGGAAGATGCCAACAACACGATCAAGGTGATCCGCGAGGCGGTGCGCGAAGTCAAGGGCGATCAGCCGGCAGAAGAAATCCGTATTCAGTACGGCGGCAGCATGAACCCCAAGAACGCCTCTGAGCTCATGAAAATGAGCGACATTGACGGTGGCCTGATCGGCGGCGCCTCGCTCAAGGCAGATGACTTCTCAAAGGTGGTGCATCACAAATGAGTATCACAGCACTGATCATCATGGACGGCTTCGGCATCCGTGATGAATCGGAAGGCAACGCCATCAAGAATGAAGGCACACCCAATCTGAAGAAGCTGATTGCCGAGTATCCGCATACGACCATTGGTGCTTCGGGCCTCGACGTCGGCCTGCCGGACGGACAGATGGGCAATTCCGAAGTCGGCCATATGAACATTGGCGCCGGCCGCATCGTCTACCAGGAACTCACGCGGATCACGAAGTCGATCGAAGACGGCGATTTCTTCCAGAAAAAGGAATTCCTGGATGCGATTGAGAACGTCAAAAAACACGATTCAGCCCTGCATCTGATCGGCCTTGTCTCCGATGGCGGTGTGCACAGCCACAACACGCACCTCTATGCGCTTCTCAAGCTGGCGAAGGATCACGGCATTGGTGACCGTACCTACGTGCACTGCCTGCTCGATGGACGGGATGTGCCCCCGGACAGCGGCATTGAGTACATCAAGCAGCTCGAAGAGAAGATCAAGGAGATCGGAGCCGGCCAGATTGCCACCGTTCAGGGCCGCTACTACGGCATGGACCGCGACAACCGCTGGGAGAGGGAAAAACTTGCCTACGACTGCATCGTCAAAGGCGAGGGCCTCAATGCGCCGAGCGCTGTCAAGGCGGTGGAGGATTCCTACGAAAAGGGTGACTATGACGAATTTGTCATTCCAACAGTCATCACGAAGAACGGGGAACCTGTCGGGAAGATCAAGAAGAATGACTCGGTGATCTTCTTTAATTTCCGGCCTGACCGTGCCCGTGAGCTCACCCGTTCCCTGATCGAGGAGGATTTCAACGAATTTGACCGCGGCGAGTACCAGCCGGTCATGATGGTCTCCATGACCCAGTACAACAAGGACTTCAAGAACATCGAAGTGGCGTTCAAGCCGGAAGTTCTGAAAGAAACGCTCGGAGAATACCTCGCGGAGAATCACAAGAAGCAGTTCCGGATTGCCGAGACCGAAAAATACGCCCACGTCACCTTCTTCTTTAATGGCGGCGTGGAGAAGCCAAACGAAGGCGAGGACCGCTTCCTGATTCCGAGCCCCAAAGTGGCGACATACGATCTGCAGCCGGAGATGAGCGCTCCCGAGGTCACCAAGAAGGCTGAGGAGCTGATTCTGTCGAAAGAATACGACGTGATGATCCTCAACTTCGCAAACTGCGACATGGTCGGGCATACCGGCGTCTATGATGCAGCGGTGAAAGCAGTGGATACCGTAGATAAGTGCGTCTACCAGCTCGTTCAGGATATTCTGAAGGTGGGAGGCAGTGCGATTGTCACGGCCGATCACGGGAATGCGGACGTCATGGTGGACAAGGATGGCGGACCGTTTACCGCCCATTCCACCAACCCGGTGCCCTGCATCCTGGTTTCTGAAAAATACAAGGACGCCAAGCTGCGCAGCGGCGGCCGGCTCTCTGACCTGGCGCCGACGATGCTGCAGCTCATGGGGCTGCCGCAGCCGGTAGAGATGACCGGACAGTCTCTGATCGAGTCCTGAAAGAACGGACGGAGCATACATATCAAAAGGCGAAGCGCTGCAGCTGCAGTACCTTCGCCTTTTTGCACTCTGTTCGCCCACTTTCAGCTGCTCCATGGTGTCAGGCAATAGCAGAAATGATAGCAGATGGCCGGCGGGAGGCAGATAAGCGGGCAGATGCGGCCATCCAGCAGGCGGACGTGGAGCGCCAGCGGGCAGATGCGGAGCACAAACAGGAAAAGCGGAGCACCAGCGGGCGGATAAGGACCCGTGCAAAAACAAGTCCGTCAGTTTTAGACACGCATCCGCGATTCCACGATACCTCTGTCTTCATCTTTGTCGACCTAATTCTTGCACGGGTCCTAAGGCAGTCAGTGCGCTGAAGCAAATTGTTGCTGGACGTCGGAGTAAGAGGGGCCGCACGCCGGCCGACTGTCAAGTCCGGTTCTGTGAGAGACAGGGGGCGAGATGGCCCCTATTTGCTCTGCTTCTCGTCGGCGCATGATGATAAACGAAGCGTCATCTCCAAGCGAATCACGAGAAAGCTGCAATCAAAGCCCGCAGTAACAGACTACGCTTTTGACGCTGAGACAATATAAGCTGTTCTGCGTGCCATGTAAGGCAGATGTGCGCTCGCTGGACGACTACCGATGCGAGGACGCTGCGGTCGGAGTGGGATCAGTACGCCGAAGAATTCACTGCGATTTTCGCACTGCTGATCATGGGCCGGCTCTGTGCGGACGCATGGTCATACGCGAAAAGAGACTGCAACTCACATCTGCGCGGTGCAGCCCCGTTTTTTGCCGCTGGATGCGCAGCAGTAACTCTATCTGCGGCAGGCGTCCGATTGTCCATATGCCCAGCGTATCCGCGGCGTGAAGAGCACAGAATTCACCGGGACAGCCGCAGATAACGGGCCTTATTGCTTAGGCTGCTCCCGCAGTTTTTCATTGAGCTTGCTGACACCGCGGCGGTACCAGAAGAAGAGAACGAACCACTGTATGACGAACAGAGCGCTGAAAATGGCGACGGCACGGCCGATTGCAGTCCAGCTCGGTTCAATCCAGCCGCAGAGCAGTTCCACAATCATCATGGCGCCCAGACACGCGGCAAAAAAGACAGCAGTCTGACGCAGCAGGCTCCAGCGCTCGATCTGCCAGATCACAGACAGCATGCCTCCAATCATGCCAAGCAGGGCGCAAAGCAGAGTCTGCAGCGCCATGGCCCCGACCTCGGAACCGGTCAGACTAGCCAGGGCAGGCGTAACTGCATAATAGCTGCCAGTGCCTGCGGCGGCGGATATTGCTAGTGTGATGACTATGTTGATGACGACGCCCCAGGGCAGCCCGATCAGACCGCGCCGCAGAGCTTCTCTCCCTAATATTCCTCTCATCGCAGATTCCTTTCCGTCGTGTCCAAGGGTGTCAGATGCCCAACAGCTTGCGGATAGCGCCAATGTATCTGCGGGACACGAACGTGGTTGTGCCGTCGTCTAGAACTGCGCAGAACACGCCCGCTCTCGAGACGTCGAAGTGGCGGACGTGCCGCAGGTTCACAATCTCGCTGTTGGAAATTCGGACAAAGCGGCGGCTCTGCAGCCGTTCTTCCAATTCATACAGACGCAGCCTGAGCACATACTCTCCGTCGCACGTGCTGGCGACGACGTGTCTTCCGCTGGTGTAAATCCGCAGGATCTCCTCTGGTTCAAGCAGGCGCACCACGCCGCCGCGGCTTCCGGGGATCCCATCCTGGAAGTCGCTGATGGCACTGACAAGTTTCGAGACATCTTCGGACATTCTGTCAGTGACGATGATTACTTTCGGCGTCCGTGCTTCTTTGTCGATGCGGATCTCCACGTCCATTGCGCTTCTCCTTCCAGTTCCCAGTATAGTGCAGGGCCTGAAGCCTTCCCACAAAACCTGTCTGCCTGGCTTCTCTCGGCGCGCAGGTGGTCGTTACTGCGTGATCTCTGATATCGTCTGGCGGCGGCCCGCAGCCGTTCTTTGCGACAGCCTTGACTGCACGAATCCTGGAATTTGCTTGTGGTATTGCGCATGTCTGGTGCAGGGCAGGTTACAGGCGAATTCCGGCAGGTCTGCGGGACGCGGCTCGGAAAGATCAACACGCTGAAAGCGCAGCGTCTGCACTGCTCCCTTGAGCCCGAACCCGTATCGGAGATGCCGCGAGACTGCCCGCCGGAAGGGGAACTCCTGAACCAGGCCGTACGCTCTGGTCCCGACGATACGTCGCTACTTGAGAGCGCTGCCTTAGCCTGACAGCCGTGGGCGGCGCCTGCTGCTGGAGGCAGCGATCGGCAGTCGTGGCTGCACAACAGACCGCTTCGCTTCGTTCCGTCTGAGCCCGCTTATCTTTCGCGGCCTTCTGTCTGCCGTGCCGGTCTGCGTGTCTGCGGCCGGCGCTCCGGACACCTGGCTGCTGGAAACGGAGCAGCGTCGTGGTTCACTTCACGGCCCGGCTGTCATATAATTGTTGACGTATGGATGTAGAGTTCGTGAACCGCTACACGGTTTCCCGGGAGGGACAGAAGTCTTTTTTTATCGATCCGACCCGGCGCCGTGCTGAGCGGAACGTGATGCCGCCCTCGGATGGCGGGGGACTGCGTGGCAGCGTGATCCGCTGGATCGGACTGGCGCTGGCTCTTGGGATCATGGCGGTTGCCCTGGTCGAGCAGCTTTGGATCTTTGTCCTGATGGGACTGGTCCTGGCCATGGTCTACGGACTGCGGATCAACCAGGCCCGGGCACAGAAGGAGAGCCTTGAGCAGCGGCAGGCAGACAGGCTGCAGCAGATGATTGCCCTGCAGCAGGCTCCCAAATGGATCCGCTTCATTCGCTTCGGAAGTGAGTTTATCGAGGTGGAGGATCCGGAGCGGTTCCGGCAGTACAAATATGGGCAGATTGAGCGCGCCACCCAGGACCGCGCCTATATCACCCTGTGGATGGATGACGACACCCAGGTGCGCGTATATAAGGATGGGTTTATCATTGGCACGCTTGAGGGGTTTGAACCGTTCATTGAAAAGAAAATCAACATCATGACGATCCCCGAGCAGGCCGCTCCGGCCGGAGAAGGGAACCTGGAGCTGGAAGGGGAGCCCCCGCAAACGGACAAGGAGGCATCATCGTGAGCGTCTTTTCCAAACTTTCACAGAAGCTGAAGAGCCAGGAAAAAGAGCCGGTCCCGGCAGAGCAGACGACGCCGGCTCCGCCGCCGGCCGCTCCGGCTGAGCCGCAGCAATCTGTGTACGGCGACGATGGGTTTGATCAGTTCGGCTACGACCGGGACGGCTTCAGCCGCAAGGGATTCGACCGCAGCGGTCACCGCCGCGGCATCGACCAGCCGATCGACAGATCCAAGCCGCTGGAGCAGGAAATTGAGAAGTACCGCCGCGCCGACGGCTACATGGAATATGAGCGGGCGGTCTATGCCAATTTCCGGGATCTGAAAGATAACTTTGAAGGGAACCGGGAAGATATCGCGGAGATAATCTACAATCTTCTGCTCGCGGATGAGAAGCGGGCGGTAGAGCTGTGGAAATGGCTCCTGAGCACCTTTGAGTCGACGCTTGACCAGCCGGCCGACGCGTTCCGGATCGGCAGCGGCATTCTGTATTCGCTCGAAAAACGCGGCGTTTCCTACGAGCGGATCCTGGATATCCTCAAAGACGATCCCAAAATGACCGAACAGCTCTTTGCGCTGTCTTCGCATATTGACGCCCGCTACGCCAGACTGCTGACGCAGGCGCTGCTGCTTGGGCGCATGGAGCAGTTTGAGGCCATGATGGATCTGCTGCTCAAAAACAAGTTCCTCGGCAAGGGAGAAGCCCTGCCGGTCGATAAGATTCTCAAGACCACGATTGAGAACATTGCGCCGACGGATATGACCAACGAAATCTACGCCGAGCTGCAGAAATACATCAAGCGTTCGACGAAGATGATGATGCGCAAGGCCCTGACGCAGCTGCTCGAGGAGAACATGAGCTGGCTGCGCGCCGAAGAGGAGCGCCGTAAGGAAGAAGCAGAGCGCAACGCCAAGCTTGAGGCGCAGCGCCGCAAGTTTGCCGAAGAGCTCACTTCGCAGCAGAAAGAGGCCGGCAGCCGCCTGACGCAGCGCAAGCTGAAGGCCAGCTATAATGAACTGAAGGCCGCCTCGATCGCGAACCGGAAGGCAAACCCCACCTGGCAGGGCGGCGAATTTGCTGATTTTCAGCAGCTTGAGGGTCTGATGGTCCCCGAGAAGGGCAAGCAGAGCATTTTAGATACACTGCTGCCGGACGACAAGCTTTACCTCGTCCGGGAGTCATATAATCCCAACGATTCCATGGCCATTATGGTCAAGGATGAGGCGGGCAACAAAATCGGCTATATACCGAACCGGTCCAACACGCTCCTGGCGCTTTTGATGGACCACGGACAGAAGGTATTCGGCCGGGTCTTCTCGATTGGCAGGGAACCGGACTCGGATATCGTGCAGTGTTGTGTGGAGATTTTCATGGAGGATTAGCGCCCGCTGACGGCCTGGGGGCGTGCCCGGAGCTTTTTTCCGGGTGGCTGACTGCAAAGGAGAAAGGAGCAGACCGGCGGCAGGGCGCCGGGGGAAAGTATGCAAAGCAAGACGGCAAAGGGGAAACCTGAAAAGAGGCGCTGGACGATCGCGGGGAAGATCGGGCTTCTGGTCATTATTATGCTGGTGGCAGTCCTGGTGACCATCATGGAACTGAGTTCGGCGCTGTTCAGCCGGACCATTGAGGAACTGATCGAAGAGCAGTGCGAAGAGGCTGCCAACGTGCTCGCCCTGGCGCTGGAAAGCACCGCCGGAGCAGGCGACGACATGGGTGTGGTTCTCGATCTCATGGATCAGCTCAAAGAGCGCACGGACTGCGAGTTCAGCATCTATACGGATGGTACCCGTGTCGCCACCACCATCACCGAAGAGAACGGACAGCGGGCCGGTGCTTCGGCGCTTCCGAGCGATGTGGCAGCAGTTGTCAACTCCGGCAGACCGTTCATGGGTGAGCGCGACGTCTACGGTCAGCGCTATGTCGGCTGCTACGAGCCGTACAGCTTCAACGGTGTCCCTGCCGTCCTGTATGCCGGCAAGTCCTACGAAGTGCTCGAGAGCAGCACGAACCTCGTGCGTACCTGGAGCGGTATTCTCGGGGTGATTGCTGTGGCTGTCGCCATCTGCATCCTGCTCTGGTACCTGCGCCGGAAAGTCTCTGAGCCGCTGGCAGAGATTACGGCCGCGGCCGAACGTCTCGAAGAGGGCGATCTCGGTGTCACGAGCAAGGAGAAGCTGGTCATCAAGGCAAACAGCAACGACGAGGTCGGCACACTTGGACGCGCCTTCGAGAGGACGGCAGACCGCTTGAGCAGCTACATAGCGGAAATCACGCAGATTCTGAGCGGCATCGCGGACGGCGATCTCACGCAGAAGGTACAGCAGCACTATGTTGGTGATTTCTCAGCCATTGAGAAAGCCATGGAAGGCATCGAGAGCAAGCTGAACAAGACGCTGCTTCATATCCGCACCAGTGCCAACCAGGTTTCCGAAGGTGCCGTCCAGGTATCCAATGGTGCCCAGTCACTGGCCCAGGGCACGACCGAGCAGGCCGGCACAGTATCGCACCTGGCTGAGCGTGTCGGACAGATTGCCAACAGTGCGATGGATACCGCCAAAGCGACAGAGGAAGCGAACGGCTTCATCGGCGATGCCAGCAGCAACCTGCGGGGCTGCACGGAGTATGTGACGCAGCTGAATGCGGCGATGAACCGGATCTCCACTTCGTCTGAGCAGATCAGCCAGATCATCTCCACCATTGAGAACATTGCCTTCCAGACAAACTTGCTGGCTCTGAATGCCGCCGTTGAGGCAGCGCGGGCCGGTGCTGCCGGGCGCGGTTTCGCGGTTGTGGCCGATGAGGTTCGGAACCTGGCTACCCGTTCCAACGACGCGGCCAAGGCTACCAAGGACCTGATCGAGTCCTCGATGGAATCGGTGCGCGAAGGGGACAAGGCCGTTGCAAACGTGACGCAGGCACTCGAGAACACGAACAAGAGCGCATCGCAGGTTAACAGCCGGATGGAGACGGTGGTCCGGGCTGTGGACGAGCAGCAGGAGCAGATTGCGCAGGTCCGCCAGGGCATCAACGAGATCTCCGATGTGGTGCAGCAGGACGCGGCAACCAGCGAAGAAAGCGCGGCAGCGAGCGAGCAGCTTTCCGGCCAGGCAGATCTGCTGAACGAGCTGGTTGGATCGTTCAAGCTCGACGAATCACACGATATCTATCGCAGCTGAGTTACGACCCGTTCTGACAGCAAAGATAAGCCGCCCCGGCTGGGTTCTTCCCGGCCGGGGCGGCTTTCTTTCGTTTCCAGAAAAAAAGGAGCCTCTGCAGGCTCCTGCGGATAACCCTCTCTTATTCGCTGATCATCCTGATCTCGCCCTGCCGCAGGGCGAAGACGGCGTGACGCAGCTCCTGATGAATGACAAGGGCAAAGCCGCCGATGGCGACGCTGACGTTCGGATACATACGGTCCGCAAAGATCCGGTGCCGTTCGGTTGCTTTCTCCTCAAGGATCAGGTCATCAAGCTTCTTTTTCAGGTTCGTGATCTTGATGTCTGAAAGGTTCATGATGCTTGTCTGATGAGAGAGCACCTCCGCGACCTGGGGATTGTTCTTGTGCGGTTCCAGCTTGCGGATATTCTCCTCAGCGGCCTTGCGTGTTGCCCGCGCATCCTCCAGGTCTTCGTTGCAGGCCCGTTTGCGGGCCAGGAAGTCCGGTGTGCCTTCGATGCGGAGGTGCGTCGAGCGGTACGTCCGGTTGCCGGCCACCCCGACCCGAATGTCTCCCATGGCTGTCAGTGTGCCGCCAATCACGCTGCCGCGTCCGCTCGTCACGTGGATACTGCCTTCGGCGCTGATGTCGCAGAGAATGAGATTCTCAAAGTATGCATCGCCGCCGGCGTATCCGTGCCCGTTCTCCATAAACTTGCAGCGCAGATCGCGTCCGGCGGCGACCGAGCCCTCCCTGGCTGCCATGACGCCGCCGAGGATGTTGAGGTCACGGCCCGCGATCACGGTGGCGCCTTCCACGGTTCCGTGGATGATGATGTCGTGCTTGGCCTCGACGCGGAAGTTCGGCATGACGTTGCCGTGAATGATCACCGTGCCGTTGACGCGGATATTCCCGGTCTCATAGTCAATGTTGCCGTTGATTGTGAGGACGTCGCTGACTGTGATCCGGTCCTTGTCGTTGATAAAATGCCCTTCCGTGGAGGCGAGCACATAGCGGCCGTCATCGCTGATCTCGGTGTTCTTGCCGTTGGGCTTCTTGAGCGGTCTGCCCGGTTTGGCCGGCAGGGACTTGCCGAAAACGTCGTAGCCGTCGGTGCCCTCTGTGGGCGGAACGATCTCACCGAGCTTCTGTCCGGCTGTGACGTTCATGATCCAGTTCTTCTCAGCAAAATTGATGCGGCCGTGCTCATCTTCCTTCCAGCGCTTGGCATTGGGATCAGTGATGAGATCGAGAAGCTGCGCGTCGTCCCCGTTCACCGGCTTTTTGCCCTCCGCGACTTTCGTGAGGCGCATATATCCCTGCCGGTCGTTCAGCACGCCGAACGAATCCTGCAGCACGCCCGCCTCCACGCCGCTGTCCCGGAGTGCCCGTTCGAGCAGCTCCTCGGAGACAGCCCGGCCGCCGTTGAGCGGCGGCAGCACAGCCATCCAGGCCTCGAGCTGGTCTTTGGAGGTCCACACAAACACATCGGCGTCCACGGCGACGTCCGGATCCCAGCGGAACGACTGCAGGCGGTTTTTGACTTCTGTCTTGAACTGCGGCCAGCAGAAGGGCGGCGATTCGACGTCCGGGAAAAAGTCTGTGTCACCCTTAGCATCCGGGCGCACGCCGGCCAGGCGGCACATCTGCACGAGCGGGTCCGCCGCATCCATGTGCGGGGCGCCGGCTGCATCCTGGCTGCCGCCGCTGCGGGAGTTGTACAGGGCACGCAGCCGCTGCGCAGCTTCACTGAGTTCTGGTGTGTTTGCCATCTCTTCCATCCGTAAGCCCTACCCGGGCCGCCGGCGGCGGCCGGGATTTGAAGGCGGCATCCCTTTTCCTGATCGCATAAGAGGAAAGCCGCCCTGAAACATTCGTCTGTATTATAGCATAACGGCGCAGAGCAGGACGGATTGGCAAATAGGCGCGAAAGGCGTATCATGAAGCTGCGGCAGCATGTCCTGCCGTCAGTTCCCTGCGCCCTTTGGGCGCCAGACCGGATGCATACGCGGAGGAGCGGAATAATGAATCACAGAGTGCTCGTCGTGGACGATTCCCGTTTCATCTATGATGAGATGCGCTACGCGCTTGAGAATACGGAATTCACGGTTGCCGGGCACTGCGTCAGCGGTGAGGAGGTACTCCCCATGTACGAGGCCCTGCATCCTGACCTGGTCACGATGGACATCGTGCTGCCGGGGATAGACGGGCTGGAGACCTCAGCAAGGCTGCTCAAGGCGCATCCGGACGCCCGGATCATCATTGTGTCCTCTCTTGACTACGAGGAGACTGAGGAGAAGGCAAAGTCGCTCGGCGTGGAGACGTTCCTTTTCAAGCCGTTTGAGAGGGAAGACCTGATCAGGGCCCTGCGCTTTGCCGCCGGCGAAATTCATTAACAGGCGGCACGTTCCGGGGCGGCGCGGAACCCAAACCGGCTCGTGGAACGTCTTCGCTTTAAGGACCCCGCTGGGGGTATCCGCCCGCACGGGGTACGGCATCAACGCGGAAAGGAGGACGGACATCTATGGCAGTATCAGGCAATTTCGGCTTTAACTTCGGCGCCATCGGCAACGTCGGTATGTACGCCCGGCAGCTGGTGAATTCCTACAGCGCGAGAGCCAAGGCCAGCGTGGCTGGCGGCAATGCGGATGACACGATCAAATCGACCGTGGCGAGCAATGCCAAGTTTGCGGCGACCAACACCAGCAATCTCAAGAGCCTCAAGACGACGGCAAGCTCGCTTGAGCGGGCAGCCCGCAACGTGAGCGCGAACGGTGGTGCCGATGACCTTGTCAAGGCGGCCGAAGGATTCGCTTCAGCCTACAACCGCACGATGGGGCATCTGGTGAGCGGCGCCGCCACGGGCGCCGGCGTCAGCCGTGCGATCAGCCTGGTCGGAGACAACGGCATGACCGCCGGTTCCATTGCAAACCGCGGCACCTACGCCTCGGCCCGCATGGCTGGCATGGGTATCACCATCGATGAGGACGGCAATATGCAGGTCGATGCGGAGAAGCTCAAACAGGCAGCTGCGGACAGCCCGGCGAGCGTGAAGAGCATGCTCACCGGCTACGGCAGCATCGCGGAGACGACGATGCAGAATGCCGACAAGGCAATGCGCATCCCGGCTGCGACCTACACGGACTTCAGTCAGATGCAGGTCTCGAACAGTCTTCTCGACGCACTGCTCCCCAAGACCGGTGCCCTCTTTGACTTCTTTGCGTAGTCACGCGGGCATCTTGGAAAGATTACAGTAATTCCGGAGGATCCGTCCGTGCCGGCCCTTAAGGCAGGCGGGCGGATCCTTCTGCCTGTGGACGCAGAAACGGCTTGAGAAAGCGCTTTTTGCAGCCAGACGGAACAGTTTTGCGCGTTGACAACCCCATGCAAATCTGCTAGCCTTACGCTTATCATGCGGTCACCCGCGCAGTGCCTGCCAGTTTGCTGGGCGCATGCACACTGACAGGAGCCCGGGAAAGACGAAGGCCACGCAAAGGCTGCACGTTTTGTCTGTCTCCGGCGGAGGCAGGGGATGCGCGGCATTTTTTTGCGGCTTTTTTCTTGCCCGAGATGCGGTATACTATTGTCATGTGTAATGGAAGACGTTCCGGCGCCAGTGGAACGGTCGTTCCCTGGGGAGGGGCCTGCTGAGATGGAAATCGACAAGTTTGACCTCGACATGCTGCGGGAAGTGGCGAATGTCGGGGCAGGCAATGCCGCGAGCGCGCTGTCCGTGATGACCGGACAGTCCGTGGATATCCGCGTGCCTACCTGTGACCTGCTGACCTATCCGCAGATGGCGGAGCGGCTCGGCGGCGCCGACAGCATCATGCTGGCGATGCTGGTGAAGATATCCGGCGATGTCGACGGGTTTGTGCTGTTCATGCAGCGCCTGGCGCAGGCGCGGGAGACGATGCGGACGCTGGCAGGCATGGAGCTCCCGGAAGGGGACCTCAATATAGCGAGCTATGAACCGATGCGGGAAGTCGCCAACATACTGGTCGGCACCTACATCTCTTCCATCGCCGAAATGGCAGGACTGTCGATCATTCCCTCCGTGCCGGAGATCACGATCGACATGGCCATGGCCATCATGAACGTCCCGGTGCTTCTGTACGGTGAGGTAAGCGACGAAGTGCTGATGATGGAAGCGGAGTTCCTTGGTTTTTCCCGGAACATGAACGGAGCCTTCTATCTGGTGCCGACGCCGGAGTCGCTCGATATCCTGAAACGGGCGCTGCTGGGGAATCTATGAATACAGTTGTGATCGGGATGGCGGAGCTCGGCATCGTGAAGGCTCCGCAGAAGATTACGACGCTCGGACTTGGAAGCTGCATCGGTGTCGTACTCTACGACCGTGTCAGCAAAATCGGCGGCATGGTCCATATTGTGATGCCCGACAGCGGCAACCGGCCCGGTATCTGCAAGGCAAAATTCGCCGACACGGCTGTCGACGAGCTGCTCAGGCAGATGCTGCTTGCCGGAGCGCACCGCAACTCGATTATTGCCAAGATGGCAGGCGGGGCGCACATGTTCGGGGGCCTCGGAAAGACCGACTCACTCAGGGTCGGCGAGCGCAACGCCTACAAGAGCAAGCTTGCCATCATGCGGCTGCATATCCCGCTGATGGTGGAGGATGTGGGCGGAACCTATGGGCGCACCATTGAGCTCGACCCGGCGGACGGGTCACTGCTGATCAAGGCGGTCGGCAAGGGGAGCAAGGTTGTCTGATACGGGCCCTTGGTGGCCTGCAGCTATAGAAGCGTACGAGACGTGGTAAGACCGCGAGGAGGAAGGGAAGAATATGAAACGAGTCTTGGTGGCTGACGACGCCGCATTCATGAGACTGACCATCAAGAATATGTTGTCCAAGAATGGCTTCGAAGTGGTCGGTGAGGCAGAAAACGGGGCCCAGGCTGTCCAGAAGTGTGCGGAACTGCAGCCAGATATTGTGACCCTCGACATCACGATGCCGGAAATGACCGGAATCGAAGCCCTGAAGGAGATCATGAAGGCACAGCCGCAGACAAACGTGGTTATGGTTTCGGCTCTCGGACAGGAAGGCATGGTCAAGGAGGCGGTCATGCTCGGTGCCAAAGGCTTCGTGGTGAAACCGTTCAAGGAAGACATCATCGTTGCAGCCCTCAGCAAGTTCAAGTGATCCCGACCGATGGCTGAACGTTTGCCGCGGCTTGCTGAATTGGGGTGATCAAAGCAAATGAGTGAAATGGATTCGATGGTTTCCATCTATGTCCTGGAGAACGGGCAGCTTCTCGAACAGCTCGAGGAGCTCCTGCTGGGCGGTGAGAAGAATGACGGCCTATCCCAGGAGCAGGTAGACGAGACCTTCCGTGTCATGCACACGATCAAAGGTTCCTCAGCCATGATGGAATACAATGAGGTTGCCACACTGGCGCATGCCGTGGAGGACCTCTTCTCGAAGATCCGCGAGAATCCGCCGCCGGACAGTGAGTGGGACCGGATTTTTGACGTTGTCCTTGAATCGATTGACTTTTTCAAGGATGAGATCGGAAAGATCCAGAACGGGGAGTCGCCGGACGGGGATCCATCAGCGCTCGTCGATGAGCTTCATTCGATGCGCAACCGCCTGGAAAACGGCGGTGAGGCGGAACCTCCGGAGGAAACGGCAGCCAGCGGATCTGCGGACGCGGCGGCGGGGATCCTGCCGTCCCTGATGGCGCGTCTTGCGCCGGGCCCGGATGAGCAAAAGTGCTGGGCCCATATACAGTTTGAGGAAGGCTGTCAGATGGAGACCATCCGTGCTGACAGTGTCCGCATGGCGGTGCAGGATCTGTGTTCCGCCATGCTGACGTGGCCTGAGGATCTGGAGACGAATGCTGACGAGCAGATCCGCAAGGACGGCCTGTACCTGGCCTTCCTGACTACGGACAAATATGTTCCGGTCATCCGGCAGACCCTTGAGGAGACGATGCTGGTGCAGACGGTCGAGATGGGGACCGATGCCGACCTCGACGTACCGCTCCGCATGGAACCGGAAGTCATCGAGGAAGTGGCGGAGATCATTTCCAAGCCGGCAGAGCCCGAACCGGCTCCTGCACCAGCGGCCCCGGCTCCGCCGCAGCCCGCTCCCCAGAACGGTCCTGCACCGCGCAAAAAAGAGGACAAGCCGGTCACGCAGAGCTTCATCAATGTCAATGTCAGCAAGATTGATAAGCTGATGAACCTGCTCGGTGAGATCGTGACGACCGAGTCGATGGTCACGAAGAGTGCGGATTTTGCGACCGAGGAACGGGAGAATTTTGAGAAACAGGCGCGGCAGCTCCGGAAGCTGACGGACGAACTGCAGGATATCGTCATGTCCATCCGGATGGTCCCGATTGCCGCGACCTTCCATAAAATGCAGCGCATTGTGCGCGATATTGCCAAGAAAACCAACAAGAAGGCTGAGCTGATCATCATCGGCGAGGACACCGAGGTCGATAAGAATATTATTGACAACCTCTCGGATCCGCTGATGCACCTGGTCCGGAACGCCATGGACCACGGCATTGAGACGCCGGAGGAGCGCATCGCCGCAGGTAAGGAGCCGACGGGGCACGTCACCCTGGAGGCGAACTCGACCAGCGGTGACATTATTGTGCGCGTCATTGACGACGGCGGCGGCATGGACCGCGACAAGATCATTGCCAAGGCTTACGAGCGCGGTCTTACCCAGAAGCCGGCCTCCGAGATCAGCGAAAAGGAAGCGTACGGCTTCACGCTGCTGCCGGGGTTCTCGACGAACGACGAGGTCACGGAGTATTCCGGCCGCGGCGTCGGCATGGACGTCGTCCATAAGAACCTCGAGACGATCGGCGGCAATATCACGATCGACAGTGAGCTCGGCAAAGGAACGACCTTCACGATGCACATACCGCTCACCCTGGCGATCATGGACGGGATGCGGGTGACGGTCGGCGACTCCACCTATATCATACCGACACTCTCGATCCGCGAGAGTCTTGAGCCGCGTCTTCATAAGATCATCACCGAGCCGAACGGCAATGAGATGATCATCATCCGCGGCGTCTGCTATCCGATTGTCCGTCTGCACCGCGTCTTCAATGTCGGCGACGGTGTGGAGAACTTCAACGACGGCATTATGGTTCTGGTGGAGAGCGAATGGGGCGAGGCGTGCCTGTTTGCCGACGAACTGCTCGGTGAGCAGCAGGCCGTCGTGAAGCCGATGCCGCTTTACGTAACCAAGACGATCGGACGCATCAAGGGAATCGGCGGCTGCACCATTATGGGCAATGGAGCGATCGCCCTGATCCTGGACATCAATTCTCTGCTGTCCCACGACGTTGCCTGAAGGAGGTAGAAGCGATTTGGATAACTTGGCCCTGGATGAAGTCCAGGAAGAGGTCAGGACAGACAAATACCTGAGCTTCTTCATCAACGGCCAGCGCTACGGAATCCCGATTTCCCTGGTCATAGAGATCATCGGCATGCAGAAAATGGCAGAAGTGCCGGAGTTTCCCTACTATGCCAAAGGAATCATCAACCTGCGCGGCCTGATTGTGCCTCTTATCGACGTGCGGCTCCGGATCGGCTATCCGGAAGCGCCCTACACGGAGAAGACGTGCATCATCGTGGTGAACTGTGAAGGTATTGAACTGGGACTGATTGTGGACGAGGTGGACGAGGTGCTGGACATTCCGGCAGATGAGATCAATCCGCCGACCCGCAGTACCGATGAAGCGGTGGAGCGCTATGTGGACGGCGTTGCAGTGATGCCGGACAAGCTGACACTCCTCATGTCCTGCGACAAGCTTATCGGCGAGGGGTACCTCGATTACTGAGCGGTAGCCCTTGGATGCAAGGGGCCCGCGGACCGGAGAAGTGGGCAGCCTGGTGCCGCCGACATTGTGACTGCATTTGGAGGTATATCTAATGAAGAACATGAAGATCTCGACCAGGATCCTCTTGGGCTACGCGATTGCTATCATCATGACCGTCGTCCTCGGGCTTTTGGCCATCTGGGGTCTGACCACCCTGAACCAATCCATGGATGAAATGTACGCGCAGCCGTACCAGGCATCCGAGATTGTCGGCACTCTGAAATATGATCTGCCGCGCATCGGTAAGCTGCTCTACCAGCTGAACAGCGTTGACCAGCAGGCTGAGCTCGACCAGTGCAAGGCGGACGTTGAGGAAAGCTTTGAAGATATCGTGGCCGCTGCCCGCCAGCTTGAGGAAATCTATCCGCAGCACGCCCAGCTGATTGAGCGGTTTGAGAACCGTCTGATCAATGAGGCGGCACCGATCAGTTCCCAGGTTATGCAGCTTTCGGACGCGGCCGGCACGAACCGTGCTGAAGTCGGCAATCTGCTGCAGGCGGATTTTGAGCCGATCCTGCAGAGTGCCCGCGGCGACCTCGATGAGATCAGCACTGCAGCCTCGCAGGATGCAGAGATCTTCCTCGAAGAGGCCGACGCCCAGGGCGAGATGATCATCTGGATTGTCATCTGCGTGCTGATCGCTGAGATCGTGGTCTGCATGATTCTCTCGGCAGCCATCACCAAGAGCATCCGTCACCCCGTCGACGAGTGTGTGGCCGCAACTACGCAGATTGCACAGGGCAACCTCGATGTGGATATCGAATACCAGTCGAAGGACGCGCTTGGCGTACTCGCCGAGAATGTGCGTTCGATGGCCGGCACCCTCAAAGGGTATATTGATGAGATCAGCACAATCCTGCATGAGATCGGCGCCGGCAACCTGGATGTGACGCCGCAGCAGCACTATCTCGGTGACTTCCAGGAAATCGGAACTTCCATGGACAAGATCCTCAGTTCCCTGAACGGCGTCTTCAGCAACATGCACCAGGCAGCCGACCAGGTCGCCGTGGGTGCGAACGAAGTGTCGCGCGGTGCGCAGGCTCTTGCTGACGGCGCCACCAAGCAGTCCGCCTCCGTCCAGGAACTCTCTGTTTCGATCGGCCACGTGAACGACCAGATCCAGCATACAGCCGGCAACGTCACACAGACGACGGAAATCGTGGGCGAAACCGCGAAGCTTGTCGATACCTGCAACCAGCAGATGTCCACGATGCTTGAATCTATGAACGACATCAATCAGTCGAGCCAGGAAATCTCGAAGATCATCAAGGTTATCGACGACATTTCCTTCCAGACCAATATTCTGGCCCTCAACGCCGCCGTCGAGGCTGCACGCGCGGGCACAGCCGGCCAGGGCTTCGCTGTCGTTGCTGACGAAGTGCGCAACCTGGCAACCAAGAGTGCTGAGGCCGCGAAGGAGACATCGGCCCTGATCGAAGGCTCCCTGCAGAAAGTGGACGTCGGCAATCGTAACGCGATGGATACCGCTGAGGTCCTGAAGTCGATCGTGGAGAACACGATGCAGATCAACACACTCGTCACGGACATCGGCGTGGCGTCGGAAGAGCAGGCACAGTCTGTCAGCGAGATCAACCAGAATGTGGAGCAGATCTCGACTGTTGTGCAGACGAACTCCGCGACCGCCGAGGAAAGCGCCGCAGCCAGCGAGGAGCTTTCCGGCCAGGCCGACATGATGCGGCAGCTGGTGGCCAAGTTCCGCCTGAAGGACGCAGGCAGCGACATGGACATCAACATGGACTACCAGCCGTCGTCTCACAGTATGCACTTTGACGACAGCGACAAGTACTGATCGCATCCGCACCGCATTTTGACCTCTGAGGCGCGCTAGGGGAGCGGCCGGCCGGGTGCCGGCCGCGTTGCGCGCTATAAGGAAGGGGAGTGACGCGTTCTGCCTGCTGACAGCAATGGCCTCCTGGAGAGGGGCAAACAGCTCCTCGACACGTGGAAAAATCTAAAAAGATCGCAACAGATCCTCATAATTGCCGTTGTTGCGTTGACGATTGTACTGATTGCAGTGCTGGTCAACAATTCGAACCAGGTCGAGTACGCGACACTGTTTACCGGTCTGACGGAGGAAGAGGCCGGCACAGTCATGGAGGCCCTGCAGGAGCAGGGCGTGGAAGTCGTGGCGGCGCCGGACGGCACGCTGATGGTGCCGCGGGACCAGGTGCAGGAACTGCGCTATTCCCTGACTGCCTCGGGCATACCGGGCACGGACGCCCTCGACTACTCGCTCTACTCGGAAAATGCCTCTTCCTTTGGCGCTACGGACCAGGACAAGGCCTTCTACGAGCAGGCGCAGCTGCAGTTCAACATCTCGCAGACGATCAACCGCATGGACAAGGTCAAGACCTCCACAGTTCTTCTGGCCATTGCGGAGCAGAGTCCGTACGTGCTGTCCGGACAGGAACCGGAAGTGTCCAGCGCGTCGATCCTGATCACGCTGCGGGATCCGAACGTGCCGCTGACCCAGGCTGAAGTCAATTCGATCCGCGATATCACTTCCAAGGCAGTGCCGTCGCTGGCGGCGGATGAAATTGCCATCGTGGACCAGAACATGCGCAGCTACGGCACGCAGGAAGAGGAAAACGTCTCAAATGCCGTGCAGATGCAGTTCGAGCTGCAGCAGCATGTGGCGCAGACCCTGCAGGAGCAGATCATCACGCTCTTGACGCCGGTGTTCGGACCGGACAACATCTCGGCGAACGTCAACGTGGTGCTCGACTTCGACAGCACCACGACCAACTCGCTGACGCTCTCGCCGCCCACGAATGATGCCGAGAACATGGGCATCATCACCAGCATGCGCCAGACAGCAGAACGGCTGCAGGGCGTGGACGAAGTGGCGGAAGGCGAGCCGGGCATGGACCCGAACGGAGGCACCCTCACCTACCAGGTGATCGATGACCTCGCGGGAACAAGTACCTACTATAATGCGGTCACGGAAGTGAACGCCGAGGTCAACGAGGTCTCGCAGCAGATCGAGGAGGCCCAGGGCGACATCGTCGAAATCTCGGCAACTGTCATCCTGAACGGCGGGGATGCCCTCACGGACATTCTGCCGGAGGTACGCAGTCAGGTTGCCACGGCCATCGGTGTGCCGCTCAATTCGATCACGGTCTCTGCGATGCCGTTTGAAGCCAATGCGCTCTATGAACAGCAGATGCTCGAGGCCGAAGAGGCGCAGCGCCAGGCGGAGACGCGGGCGTTCATCCAGTCGCTGATCATCCCGCTGCTGATTGTCGGCGGTGTGGTCGCAGCCGCTCTGATCCTCGTGAGCTACATGCGCAAAAAGCGCAAGGAAGAGCAGCAGGAGGAGCAGTGGCGGCTCTGGGAGCAGCAGCAGGCTGAGGAAAGGGCCCGGATCGAGCAGGAGGCGCCCGGGCAGCTGGTGGATATCATGGCAGACGAAGAGATCGATCCGAGCGAGCTGCTGAAAGACAAGAACGAGGCACTGCAGAACGTGCGCAAGCTGGTCGACGAGGACTCGGCGGCCATTGCCCAGCTGCTTCGCAACTGGCTTTCTGATAACGCCAACTATGGAGGCTGATCATGCCGGAAGAAACGGAATACCTCCTCGAAGGGATTACGCCGAAAGAGAAAGCTGCCATCTTGATGGTGGCTCTCGGGCGGGATCATTCTTCGAAAGTATATAAGCACCTGTCGGATGAGGAGATTGAGCAGCTGACGCTGAGCATCACGGCGCTCCAGTCATTCGACCAGGAGACGCGTGACGCGGTCGTCGACGAATTCTACGACCTGTGCGTGACGCAGAAATATATCTCAGAGGGCGGCATCGACTATGCCCGCGACATTCTGATTGAGGCTATGGGCAACGAGAAAGCGGACGAGCTGATCGCCCGCCTTTCGGCTTCTCTGCGGGTCCGTCCTTTTGACTTCCTGCGTCGCGCAGACGATGCCCAGGTGGCGAATATCATCCAGAATGAGCATCCGCAGACAATAGCGCTAGTCCTTGCCTACCTGAAGCCGCAGAAAGCGGCCGCAGTCCTCGGCACGCTCGATGAGAGCATGCAGGCCAAGGTCGTCGAGCGCATCGCGGACATGGGCAGCGTGTCCATGGAGTATATCCGCCAGGTGGAACGCATCCTCGAGCGCAAGATCTCGAGCATGGGTGCGGAGGAGACAACCGCCGTCGGCGGCGTCGACATGGTTGTCGAACTGCTAGGCGCGACCGACCGCGGCACCGAGAAAAATATCCTCGAGACCGTGGAGGTCGACAACCCCGAGCTGGCTGAAGAGATCCACAAACGCATGTTCATGTTCGAGGACGTTGTCAAGCTCAGCGACCCGGACCTGCAGAAAGTGCTCAAGGAGATCGACAACGACGTGCTTACCGTGGCGCTCAAGGGCACGACCGAGGACATCGCCAACAAGATCTTTGCCAACATCTCGAAACGTCTGCACGATCTGATCGTGGAGAACATGGAATATATGGGACCTGTCCGCGTCCGCGACGTGGAGCAGGCGCAGCAGACGATCGTCAATATGATCCGGCGGCTTGAGGATGCCGGCGAGATCGAGATCTCCAGAGGAGGTGACGACGATCAGCTCATCGTTTAGGATTGACCGGCGGGCGATCAGAGCGCCCGAGGAGGACGGCGCCGGAGTCGTCGTCCTGCCGGGTCTTCCGGAGCACCTGCTGCCGAAGAAAGCCGGCACCGAAGAACCGCAGCCGGACGAAGCGGCCGCGGATCCGGAGCAGGCAGCCGCCCTCCGGGAGCTCGAAGAGCAGCGGCAGCAGCAGGAAAACGAGCTCGAGGCCAAAAAGCGCGAACTCGAGGACCTGCAAAAGCAGGCAGAGGAGACCCGTCAGCAGATCCAGGTCATGCTGCAGCAGGCGGAAATCGATGCCAATAAGCTCAGGGACCAGGCCAAGCAGGAAGGATACCAGAGCGGAATCGAGGATGCCAAGCAGGAGTTCAAAGAGGTGCTGGCCACGGAGCAGCGCGAGTTCCGGCGCTCCGTGGAAACGCTCGCACGCGCCCGCGATGAGATCAACGCACAGATCGAGGACAGCGTCCTTGATCTGTCTCTTTATATAGCCGAGAGAATTCTGCACGAATCGCTGCGCGAGGACGATCAGCGCTTCATGAACGTCGTGCGCAGCACGATCGAGCAGGTGAAGGATCAGGAAGGTGTGATCCTGCGTCTCAACCGTAAGGAATATGATCGCTTCTTCAAGGATGATAAGGACGAATTCGCGGAGCTACTCGAATCGAGCGGCATTCAGGTCAAGCAGGACATGAACGTCGAGAGCGGGGAGTTTGTGATTGAATCGGAGTTCGGCACCCTCCGCTCCGGAATCCAGACGCAGCTCGAGCGGATGCGCTCGCAGCTGACGTCAAGCGAATAGGGACCTGCCGCGCCTCTGCCTCGTCCACAGCGGCCGGACAACTGCAGAGCGCACTGTTTCAGGCGGTCTGCCTCTGGAAGGGAAGTCTATGGCACTTGCCGACAAGATATCCAAATACAAGAAACTGATCGATGAAGGGGAGTTCACCGAGTCGAGCGGCATTGTGAAGAACGTCGTCGGACTCACGGTGGAATCGCGCGGGCCGACGGTCAAGATGGGCGACATCTGCGAGATTTTCCCGAGTGAGGATGCCCCGCCGGTCCTCGCGGAAGTCGTCGGATTCCGCGACCAGACGGTCATTCTGATGCCGTTCAGCGACGTGACCGGCATCGGTGCCGGCAATAAGGTCGTGGCGACGGGCGAGGAGTTCCGGATCGGTGTGGGCGAAAAGCTGCGCGGCATGGTGCTCGACGGACTCGGCCGTCCTATGGACGGCTCGCCGCTGCCGGAGCCGGAAGCCTACTACCCGATTGAAAATGATCCGCCCAATCCCCTTGACCGGGAGCGGATCCACGACATCCTCCCGATTGGCGTGCGCGCCATCGATGCGCTGCTGACAATGGGCCGCGGCCAGCGTATCGGTATCTTTGCGGGCTCCGGCGTCGGCAAAAGTACCCTGCTCGGCATGATTGCCCGGCGTGCCAGTGCGGACATCAACGTCATCACGCTGGTCGGCGAGCGCGGCCGTGAGGTTCTCGATTTCATTGAGAAGGACCTCAAGGAAGAAGGCCTTGCCCGCTCTGTGCTTGTGATTGCCACATCCGATACGCCGGCTCTCATGCGTCTCAAGAGCGCTATGGTCGGGACCGCCATCGCGGAGTTCTTCCGCGATCAGGGCTATAATGTCATGCTGATGATGGATTCCCTGACCCGTTTTGCGATGGCGCAGCGCGAAATCGGCATGACCGTCGGTGAGCCGCCCGTCTCGCGGGGCTTTCCGCCGTCCGTCTATACCAAGCTGCCGCGCCTGCTCGAGCGCAGCGGCACCTCCAAGAAAGGCAGCATCACAGCCATCTATACGGTCCTCGTGGAAGGCGACGACATGAATGAGCCGATCGCCGACACGGTCCGCGGTATCGTCGACGGGCACTTTGTCCTCTCGCGCAAACTGGCCAACAATAACCAGTATCCGGCCATAGACGTTCTTGCGAGTGTCTCCCGTCTGATGCATGACATCGTGACGCCTGACCACTGGAAAATGGCCAGCTATATCCGCAACATGATGACGGAATATAACGGCGTGCAGGACCTGATCAGCATCGGTGCCTACAGCCCAGGATCAAATCCGGTCACGGACACCGCGATTGCGCTCCATGAGCCGATCCTCACAATGCTGAAACAGGAGATCGGGGAAGAGGCCACCTTCGAGCAGATGCTCAATATGCTCGGCGTCATCACTAAAAATATGAGATGAAGAAATTCGAGTTTTCGCTGCAGCGTCTCTACGAAGTGAAGGAGATGGAAGAGCAGCAGAAGCAGGCGCAGCTCCGGGACCTGGAGCGCAACCTGGAAAACTATAAGCGGCAGAAGGAAGCGAACCGGAAGCTCTACGACCGGGAGCATGCCGTCTACGACAAGAAGTGCCGGACCGGCATGACCATGTTCGAGGTGCAGCGCTACGGCGACTACTTCCAGTACCTCGAGAAGGAGATGCGCCAGCAGGAGCGCATCATCCAGAGCGTGCAGGCCAACATTGACGAATGCCGCAGCGGGCTTCTGAAGATCATCAACGAGAAAGGCGTCCTTGACCGTAAGCGCGAAGACCAGTATGAGGAGTACAAGAAGGAGGTCGCCAAGGAAGAGGACAAGTCGATTGAGGATTTCATGCAGTCCCGGATGTAGGGCGCGTGACAGATTGGAGTAGCAAGTGCCGGATAATGAACGGGCCGCAGCGATGCCGCCGACAGCAGGAGCCCCCATTCCGCCGCCGCAGGTGCTCGGGCAGCGAAACGCCCAGGAGCCGGCTGCAGAGGAGGAAGAGGACAAAAAGAAGAAGGGCAAGAAGCGGAAGGGCAAGGCCATTCTGCTGATTATTATTGCCTGCGTCATCGGCGTTCTTTTTGCTGCCTATTATTTCAACTTCATGAACGTCCGCACCCGGGTGATCAGCTTTTTCGAGTCTCAGGATCCCGACTTCATGCGTACCGTGCAGGAATACGAGCAGCAGCGCACTCTCTATGAGGAGCAGCGCCTCGAGCTCGCCACCCAGGCCCAGGAGCTTGCTCAGCGGGAGGCAGCCCTTGCCGAGCAGGAAGCCGAAGTGGCCCGGCGTCTCCAGGAAGTGAGCGGCGGCGGCAGTGTCGAAGGCGGTGACCTTTCTGAGGTGGCCCGCGTCTTCGAGGCCATGGACAAGAACGCGGCTGCGGAGATTCTCGATAATACGGTCAACACGACCTGGATTGCGAACCTGCTTCTCCAGCTCAATGAAACGCAGGCAGCCGCCATTCTCTCTTCCATGGAGCCCGGGAAGGCAGCTCTTGTGACCAGCCTCATGAGCGGCTGAACAAACCCCAAAGAAAACCGCCTTTGGGACTAAAGTTATCGAAAAATGTTTCGATAGTACTATTAACAGTCTAAAAATGAATACAGGAAATTGATCAAAAGGGGGGTGGGAACACCGAATGAATGTAAACAACATCATGGATCTTGGAGGTTCTCAGTCGACCAGCAAAGCGAGAGGCACGAAGAGTGCCTCCAAGGACCAGGCGAAGTCAGCCGATCTGTTCAAGAGCATCATTGGACAGAAGCGGGCGGACAGCCAACCAAAGAGCGGCCTCGATGTCACCGCTCCGGCGTCTTCACAGACGGCCAGCAAGCCGCAGCAGACGCAGAGCAGTGCTTCCAGGGACACTTCTTCAGCCAAAGACCAGTCGGCACCGGTACAAGGAAATGAATCCGCACCAACCGACAACCTGGAAGGCACCGTGAGCGAGGACGCCGCCGTCAGCGAACCGGAAGCAGCCGGTGAGCCCGTCATGGAGGACGAGGCTGCCGCAGCGGAAGAGGCACCAGCCGTCGAGAAGACGGAGGAGCCGGCCGAGGAGCAGACGGAAGAGCCGAAGCAGATCTTCCTCATTCAGTCGCCGATCGTGGCGGCCGCGACGATCGCTCCGGTTGTCATTTCGAGTGAAACGTATCAGGCAGCAGCCGTAGAGACAATTGTAAATGATGTCGTCTTGAGTGACGTGCCGAGTGAACCGCAGGTGCTCGTGCAGGTGAATGAGGCGCAGCTGTCGGTGACCCCCGGACAGGTGGAAGTGGAAACCGCCCAGTTTACAGCCGTGATGGATGCGCAGGAAACGCCCGCTGCCCCGGCAGCACCGGAGACGGCTCCCGTGGCGGAGATTGCCGGTGATCTGCAGCAGGTCGTGGTCACGGAGGACCAGATGCCTGTGCAGCAGCAGCCGACTGCTGAGAGCGCAGTNCAGCCCGCACAGAACGCAGTTGAAACGCCGGAAGTGACCCAGGTACCCGCAGAGGAGATGCAGGAGGCACCCAAAGCGCCGGCACCTGAAGCCGAGATCAGCACGGACACGCAGACCGAGGCTCCCCGCACGGAGGCGGGAGACGAGTTTGCAGCCCAGGTGGTCCGGGAAGCCCGCGATATGGTCCGCGAGCAGCCAGCCGCAGAGGGAGCGCAGGAGGCGCAGCCCGATACCGCGCTTGAGGCAGACCGCGCAGTCACAGCCCGCACGGAAGCGGACGATACCGATGACAGTGCCGGAAAGGATTCCGGTCAGAATAAGCAGACATCTCCGCAGACGACAACCATGCCAGGGACGGCGCCGGTTGCCGAGGACGGACGGGTGGATCTCCGGCAGGCAGCCGCGCAGCCGCTTGAGGCTGAGCACTACATGCAGCCGGAGACACGGCAGATGATCATGAGCCGGGTCGTTGACCAGGTCAGAAGTGCCGTCAGCCCGGACCGCACGGAGTTTTACATACAGCTGAAGCCGGATTTCCTCGGCGGCCTCTCGATCGGCCTGGTGGCTGAGGAGAAGGGAATCGTCGCGAAGATCATGACTTCAAGCCAGCAGGTGCATGCAGCCCTGCAGGCGGACATGAGCCAGCTGCAGCAGGTTCTCCGGGACCGCGGCATCAACGTGGTTGAGATGGACGTCAGCTACAATCAGATGGCGGACACGACATCCAAGGACAACTCGGATAACCGCCAGCAGCAGTTCAGCCAGGGACAAAGCCGAAGCCACGGACGGATTTCGGAGCAGACAGAAGAAGCACTGTTGACGTACGACAACACGCTGACGTCGCATGATGTGCTCACAGAAAATGGAGGTTCTGTGGAATTCACTGCCTGACGCAGGTCACACAGAAAGGATTACACAAAACAGATGGCATCATCAGTTAACAGCAGCGGATTCATGACTTCGAGTCAGATCAGCGCCTACCAGCAGATCCAGGCGGCGGAAAACCGCGAACCGGTACAGAACCTCGGCAAGGACGAGTTTCTGATGNTGCTGGCGACGCAGATGTCCAACCAGGACCCGCTCGAGCCGATGGAGGACACGGATTTCATCGCCCAGATGGCCCAGTTCACNTCGCTTGAGCAGATGCAGCAGCTGAACCAGTCNTTCGGCACGCAGCAGGCTTACACCCTNATCGGCAAGAACGTCGTGGCAGAGCTCGATGACCACAGCCAGGTCGTGGGCACGGTCACGGGCGTGATGAAGCAGAATAACACCGATTACCTGCAGGTCGGTACATATAAAGTGCCGCTTGCCAATGTGCAGGAAATCTACGATACCGGTACGGATTCGAACTCGCTGATTGCCCAGTCCAGCCAGCTGGTCGGCAAGCANGTCGAAGCTTCGATTCCGACAGATAAGACAGACATTCTCACCGGCGAGACATTCACNGCGGAGGAGAAGGTCACAGGCGTCGTGAACTCCATTCTGGTAAAGAATTTCACGGTATACGCACAGGTGCAGACAGCAACAGGCGAGGNCAAGGATGTCCCCGTCGCCTATGTCACCAAGATTACGGACAAGAACGGTGCGACAACGGAGGTCGAGAAGCCGGAAGGTTCCGAGAATACAGAGACGCCGTCTGACGAAGAGACGGCAGAAGGTGCAGAGAAAGCGTAAGGCTTTCCTGCCGGCAGCCGAAGACGGATCTTGGCGCAGAACACGANATATATTACGCGTTTATAGGCAAGGAGTGCGAATAACCGCGAACAACGCTTTATATAGATAAAATGGAGGAAANTGCCATATGATGAGAGCACTTTTCGCTGGTGTGACGGGTCTNCGNTCGCACCAGACGAAGATGGACGTTATCGGTAACAACATTGCAAACGTAAATACCCTTGGCTTCAANAAGAGCGCNGCNAACTTTGCTGACCTCTACAGTGAGACAACNACNGCGGCCTCTGCNCCGACNGGCAGCAAGGGCGGCACGAACTCGAGCCAGATCGGTCTCGGCGTAGCCTGCAACGCGATCGTCGTCAAGCACACNCCTGGTGCNCCNTCCTANACNGGNAACACGCTNGACCTNGCNATNTCNGGCGACGGCTTCTTCACNGTNCGCACNGGNCCGAACGGCGAAACNGCNTACACCCGNGCCGGNAACCTGTCCGTTTCGAGNAACGGCAGNCTCGTAACNTCGGCCGGTTACTTCGTCCAGACTTTCAACTCGGTCTATCAGCAGGGNGANGCCGGNTANCTNTCNAGCANTGCAGGNGTGAATGGNGCNTCNGCAACNGGTTTCAACAGNTTNGTNTTCAANGAACGNGACACGGANGTNCAGCGCGCAGCTTCTGGAACGTATACCATGGCACTGAGCGATACGAATAAGGTGAATCTGTACAAGAACGGTGTTCTCGTGCAGGAAGGCATCGACGTTATGTATGCGAATCCTGAAGATCCGAACGAAATGCTGAAGATGACAGAAACAGGGGAGTTGCTGCCCAATACGACCTATTCGATTGATCTGCCGGGTCTTGGAACGATCACGTTCCGCACGGATGGCCATACGCTTTCAACAACAGGTCTCAAGGCGAACACAAGCTACAATGACATCAAGCTTAGCCAGGCTGTGGATACCACTGCAGGCAAGGGGCTAGCTGAATACCTGCCACAAGGCAGCTATAAAATCACGCCAGTAACGAACGAAGACGGTACTATAACAGGCTACGAGATGGGCGTCACCGGCTTACCAGAGAGCTTTACGTCGAACTTTCAAGAGGGAAGTAACGAGAAACTTATCACCGTCGATTCGGTTGATTCAGCTAAGATAGTTAGAACAGACGATGGCAAGGGTGGTTACACGTACCGTCTTGAGGTCCTTGACAATGATGGACAGTGGACAAGTGGCATTAGCCTCAACTATGGTACCCCTTCCGCACCTGTGGCTCCCCCGGATGCGAACGGTAGAACAACAGGGGGCTTGGATGCCAACGGTAATTTGCTGAAGAGCTCGACGTACAAGCTGAGTACCCCGCTGGGTGAAATAACTTTTGTGACGGACGCGGAGAACACTGTGGCGAACCCATTTGCTGTGGACGGTGGGGACGTCAAAGCAGACGGCGACACCAGCTTCAATAAGCTGTTTGCAGACAGCGGCTTCACCGTGGGCACGCAGCCTACCGAAGGCTCGGGTACGAACTATCGCACAGGTCTCAGCTATCTGAGTTCCCTGCTTCAGAATGCATCCATCAGCATCACAAACAATGACGGATTCCACTCTGGCCCGAGCATGAGCGATATGGTAATCGACCAGGATATGTATCAAAATGTCATGGTCAACGACACCGGTGCTGTTGTTGCGCAGCTCAAGGTAGATGCAGTTTACGATCCGATGACCGGTGAAGTCCGACCGATGACACTCGAGGATGCGAACAACGAATCGCTCACCAAGATGGCTGCGGGCGAGAGTGTCATTGTTGGCTACCTGGCCATGGCGAACTTCTCGAACCCGGAAGGTCTCGATAAGATCGGTACAAACCTCTACGCCACGACCGCTAACTCTGGTGTGCCGATGTATGGTATTGCCGGCGATGACGGCTTCGGTTCCATCGTCGGATCCTCGCTCGAAATGTCGAACGTTGACCTCTCCGAGGAAATGGTCAACATGATCACAACGCAGCGTGGTTTCCAGGCGAACTCGAGAATCATCACCGTTACCGACACAATGCTTGAGGAACTGATCAACCTGAAGAGATAAGGTCTGAGAAGCCTTTGCTGATATTAAACCCCCAGTCCGGGCTCCGGACGGGGGTTTCCTCGTATACCGGGGGAGTTTTATGATAGAGGTATCCAAGCTCAACGGAGAAACGTGCATTGTGAACGCGGATCACATAGACGTGATTGAATCGACACCGGACACGATGCTCATCCTGGCCTCCGGCAAAAAGGTAATGGTCCTGGACCGTCCAAGTGATATAATGGACAGGATAATTGCCTACAAGCGACGCATCTTCGGGGGCCTGCCTGAGCAGGTTCGCAAGACGCACAACTACTAACTCACCGAGGTGATTCACGAATGGACAACAAAGGCGGCGGTGGCGGCATTAACATCTCGCTGTTCGCCGGCATTGGCATCGCCGTAGCGCTTATCGTCTACGGTATGCTTGGCGGCGGCACCGGAGACATCATGAATTTCGTCGACCGGGACTCTGTTATGATCGTGCTCGGCGGTACGGTCGGCGCAGTGGTGGCTTCGTATCCGATGGATGATCTCAAGAAGATCCCGACACTGATTCAGCTGGCAATTAAAATGCCGGAAATGAACTACATGACGCAGATCAAAGAGATCATTGAGATGGCCAATATTGCCCGCAAAAACGGCGTTCTGGCTCTTGAGGACCGCATGAATGAGATCAAGGATCCGTTCATTAAGAACGGTATCGCCCTGATCGTGGACGGCTCTGACCCGGAGCTGGTCAAGAGCATGCTGAACACGCAGAGCTATTTCACCGATGAGCGTCACGCCAAGTATATTTCTATCTTCGAGACCGGCTCGACCGCAGCTCCGGCTTTCGGGATGGTTGGCACGCTGATTGGTCTGATCAACATGCTGAAGAACCTGAGCGGCGATATGTCCTCGATTGGCCCCGCTATGTCGGTTGCTCTGATTACGACGCTCTACGGCGTGCTGCTTGCGAACCTGATCTTCAACCCGATCGCTAAGCAGCTTGGTGCGCTGAACTCGAACGAGCTGCTGTGCAAGGACATCATTATTGAAGGTATTCTTTCGATCCAGGACGGCGAGAACCCGCGCGTCATCGAAGACAAGCTGAAGGCATTTGTGGCTCAGGCCGACATGGACGCGCAGACGGCTGCAGAAGGCGAAACGGCAACAGAGGGAGCATAACAGGTGCCGGACGACAGCAGACCAAAAAAGAAACGCGAGTCCAAAGGCGCCTACTGGATGGACACCTACGGCGACATGGTTACGCTGCTCATGACCTTCTTCGTCATGATGTTCGCGGCCTCGCAGATGTCCGAAAGCAAGTGGATCCGGATTGTCGAGTCCTTTACCGGACAGACGCCGGGCTCTGTGGTGGAGCCGATCGACCCGCTGAACCCGACAAGCGGTTTCCAGCCGAGCGACTACGTCGACAAGCCGCAGCCGCGAGACAACCCGGACATCAGCTCCGGCTCGACGGAACAGTCCGAGCAGAACGACATGGCGGAGCAGCAGTTCAACCAGCTCTATGACCGCCTGGTGTCTTACATCAACGAGAATGGTCTGGCGAATTCTGTTTCCGTTGAGCGGGACGGTCAGTACGTCTACGTGACCGTGCTGGAAGGTGTCCTGTTTGATACGGCTTCCGCGGACATAAGACCAGACAGTGAGGCTGCCCAGGTTCTTGTGGACCTGGGGCAGATCTTCATGAATTCCTGGGACGCGGTCAGGACGCTGAGAATCGAGGGGCACACGGACAGCGATCCCATTCAGAACGGATCGTTCGCCGACAATCGCAGCCTGTCAGCAGAACGCGCGAACAGCGTCTTCCGCTATCTGCACGACACGGTGGATCTGCCGAATGTGCCGAACGTGGAGACGGTCGGCATGGGCGAGACGGTGCCGGTTGCCTCGAATGACACACCGGAGGGCAAAGCCCGGAACCGCCGCGTGGAATTCATCCTGGAAAGCTCAGCGGCTCTCACTGAGTAGGAAATAAGAAAGCATTCACTGGGTCTGCCTTGGTTTTTTGCCGGAGCAGCCCTTTTTTTGTAAGGTTTCATTTGCGGATGGTTTCTGCTAAACTTGATAGGGCTTCGGCGGATCTGTTTTGGCGCGCTCTTTTCTGTCAGACAGGCAATATGCCGAGGCACCGTTTGCGGTACATCCTGCTACAGTATGGAGGTCAAATGGTCGCACTGGACCAGGCTGAGACATGAAAAAAATACTGCCAATCATTATTGTCGTCGTTGCAGCTATTGTTGCTTTTGGCGTTTACTACTTTTTTCTGAGACCGGAACCGGAGCCGGCGACCCCTACGCGTTATGAGGAACTCGAGGAGACAACCCCGTGGGTTCCGGGTGAATATTTCGTGACCAACATCACGGGCAGCAGTGCTCTGCTGAAGCTGAGCGTATCCTTGTCTCTTGCAGAGGACGAATCGACGTTCCTTGACACCCATGTTGCGATCGTTCGCAACGCAATTATCCGGGTCCTGATTGCCCATCCGGAAGAAGAGATGCGGGCGCCTTCTGCGCTGACGATGCTGGAAAATGAGATGACGTCAGCAGTGCGGGAAGCGACAGGACTGACGGAAGACGTTCTCAAGAACGTTGTGATCAGTGATTTCGTGATCCAGTAAGAACACTGCCAAGCAGGCTGAGCAAGGGAGATTCTTTTGTCAGACGTACTTTCTCAAAGTGAGATAGATGCTCTATTAAATGCGTTGAGCAGCGGCGGGGACGCTCCGACTGAGGAGGAACCGGCCGAGGAAACGCAGCAGGTGCGGGTCTACGACTTCAGGACGGCCAACAAGTTCTACAAAGAACAGATGCGGACACTGAATGTCGTGTTTGACAGCTTTGCTTACCTGCTTTCGACAAAACTGACCGGGCTTCTGCACACCACCTGCAATGTGGAAGTGATCTCCGTAGAGGAGCAGAGTTTCGGCGAGTTCAACAACTCACTGCCAACGCCGGTCATCCTGGCGGTCATTGAAATGGAACCTCTGCAGGGTTCCATTCTGATGCAGATTTCCTCATCTCTCGTGTATGCATTCATCAGCCGCCTGTTCGGCGGCGTTGCTGACTATGGGCCGGGCACGGACAAATCCTTCACCGAGATCGAGATGTCCATTATGGAAAACGTAGTGCATCAGATCATGAGTGTACTCAAAGAAGCCTGGGCGAAGATTGTAGACGTCAAGCCGGTGGTGAAGCGTATTGAAAGCAGTCCGCAGTTTACGCAGATTGCAGCGATGACGGAACCGGCAGCCATTGTCACAATGATGGCTACGATCGATCAGATTGAGGGCGTCATCGGTCTGTGCATTCCGCATTATGCTATCCAGTCGATTGCGAAGCAGCTCAGTGCAGTCAACATGGCACTGGCGGAGACTTCCAAGCACTCGAAGGAGATGGCGAGTCAGCATCAGAACATCAAGGAACAGATAGAAAACACGTATGTCAACGTCGGGGTAACGTTTAATGAGACCAATGCGCTGCTACGGGAGATCCTCAGTATGCGCCCGGGTGACGTGATCCGGTTGAACCATCCGATCTCGGAATACGTCAATGTTAACGTAGAGTCGCTGTATAAATTCAAGGGAGTGATCGGCACAGATCACCACCAGTATGCGGTGCAGATAGCGTCTGTGATGGACAGCCCAGAAGAGAAGGAGACAGCCAGTGAGTGATACAATGTCGCAGGAAGAAATCGAGGCGATGCTTGCAGGCATGGCGGCCGGTTCGGATGAGTCCGGTTCGGATGATGCCAGCGAGGATGCTTCGGCGGGTGCGGATGCCGCGGCGGGCGACGAGACCGCGGCCGCTGCTGACGACGCTCCTGCTGCTGCGGATAGCGGCGAACCGATCAGTGACGGAATCTTTCCTGTTGAAGACTACCTGACGCGCGACGAACAGGATCTGCTCGGCGAGGTCGGCAACATCTGTATGGGAACTTCAGCGACGACCATGTCGCTTCTTCTTGGACGGCGCGTCAACATTACAACGCCAAAGGTTTCAGTGCAGAGTGTAGAGAGCCTCAGCCGTGAATATCCGGCGCCGCTGGTTGTCTCGGAAGTAAAATACGTCCGGGGCCTTGACGGCGATAATCTGCTGGTACTGAAAGAATACGATGTAGCGCTGATTACGAACCTCATGCTCGGTGAAAGTCTGGATATCGATGAGGAAAACATTGATCTGACTGAGATTCACATGAGTGCGATCGGCGAGGTCATGAACCAGATGGTCGGCTCCTCGGCGACAGCGCTCGCGGATCTGACACATCAGGTGGTGGACATCTCTACCCCGGAGACCCGTAAACTCTCTATCAAGGATAACGGCCTCTCGGATGCCTTTGAGTCGAAGGACAGCCCGTTCGTCAAGGTCAGTTTTGTGATGGAGATTGAGGATCTGCTGACCAGCGAGATCATGCAGATCCTGACGGTCGACTTTGCCCGGGAGCTGGCGGGTGCTCTGTGGAAACAGATGCAGGAAGAGATGGGCTTAACTGATGAGGCCGCATCAGAACCTGCAGCGTCCGCGCCGCCGGAGACGCCGGAGCCAGCGACGCCGCAGCAGCCGGCCGCTGCGGCTCCCATGCCGGACCAGCAGTATGCTCAGCAGCAGATGCCGCAGCAGCAGATGCCGCCGGATCAGCAGTATGCGCAGCAGTACGGTCAGGCGCCACCACCGCCGGGATACGGTTACCCGCCGCAGCAGCAAATGCCGCCGGGATATGGATATCCTGGTTACCCCGGTTATCCGCCGCAGCAGCAAATGCCGCCGGGATACGGCTACATCCCGCCGATGGATCAGCAGGTTCCCAATCCTGTTGTGCATGAACAGCAGAGCGTGCGGGTGCAGCAGCCGCAGTTCCCGAGCTTCAGCGCGGTTGGGTCCGACGTGCCTTCACTCGAGAACATTGAGATGATTCTCGACGTGCCGATGAGCGTCACGGTCGAGCTGGGCCGGACAAAGAAGAAGATCCGCGACATTCTGGAATTCAACACCGGTTCGGTCGTTGTGCTTGACCGTCCTGCAGGCGAAATGGTGGATATTATGGTGAACGGAAAGCTGATCGGGAAAGGAGAGGTTGTCGTTATTGATGACAACTACGGTGTCCGTATTTCAGAGATCAACGTTCCGAACGCAGCAGAGCTGCTTTAATAGGGTGATGTATGAACAACACTAGAGCTCCGGGTCAGAAGATCAGGCTTCTGGTTGTGGACGATTCGGCCTTGTTCCGGGCTGCTATCTCCAAGGCGTTTGAAAATCATCCACGCGTACGGGTAGTCGGCACAGCCTCGAATCCGTACGAAGCGCGTGACAAGATCATGGCGCTGAAACCGGATGTCATGACGCTGGATGTAGAGATGCCGCGCATGAACGGCATCGAGTTCCTGAAGATTCTCCTGCCGCAGTATCCGNTGCCGGTTGTGGTCGTGAGTTCGCTGAGCACGATTGTTTTCGAAGCTCTGCGGGCAGGTGCAGTGGACTTCGTTCAGAAACCCGGCGGAGGCGGCTCTGGAGATCTCCTGAAGTTCCAGCGGGAAGTGGCCGAAAAAGTTGTCATCGCAAGCGAATCCGGAGCCAAGAAGAAAAAACAGCAACAGCAGCAGAAACCAGCGGCCGCCCCGGCACCNCGTCCGGCGGCTGCTCCGCCGCAGCCGCAGCCCCGTCTTTCCGGTGCCGGTCTTACGCAGAAGGGTCTGATTGCGCTCGGTGCCTCGACAGGCGGTACGGAAGCGACGGCAGATATCCTGAAACGGCTGCCGCCGGATATCCCTGGTATGGTGATCACCCAGCACATGCCGCCGNTCTTTACAGATCTGTACGCGAAGCGCCTCAACAAAGAGTGTGCACTCACGATCAAGGAAGCGAAGGAACACGATGTCATTCAGCCGGGACATGTCTACATCGCCCCGGGTGACCGCCATCTTATCGTGGATAAAGTGGGACCGGAATACATCATTCGGCTTCGCAAGACAGAAAAAGTCAACGGACACATTCCTTCCGTTGACGTCATGTTCGAATCGATTGCCCGGTTTGCGGACCGGACAACGACCGGAATTATCCTGACGGGGATGGGTGCAGATGGCGCCCAGGGTCTGCTCGACCTAAAGAAACGCGGCGCATATACGATAGGACAGGATGAGGCCAGTTGTGTCGTGTACGGCATGCCGATGGTGGCGAAGCGCCTTGGAGCCGTCACTGTACAGGCGCCGCTCAACAAAATTGCGGACATCCTGGTGCAGCACCTCGGCAAAGCACCGATGTGAATCAGAAACGCATTTTCTTGTAGAAGTTCTCGTCCTGCTTGCTGATGTAGACCAGAATCTGAGCAACAGCTTCGTAGAGCTGCGGCGGAATGGCATCGCCCACGGAGAGGGTAGCCAGCACATCAGACAATGCCTCGTTCTCGACGACCGGAATGTCGTTTTCCTTCGCGGATTCAATGATCTTCTCCGCGATGGTGCCGACACCGAGAGCGGCGATAATCGGGGCGTCACTTGTTTGCGGGTCATATTTGAGTGCGGCTGCCTGCGGGCGCCGCTCTTTGTTTTTCGGCATGATTGTCCCTCATTTTGTAGCAGAAACTGGTTAGAATGGGTTCCAACAACCCTATAATAAGCCAAGGCACACTTGTGTCAAGGCAAGATATCGCAGGCCCNAGACGCGGGAAGGAGAAACGAAATGTCCATCAATCTAGGCAGTATGCTTGGCATTCAGCCGGCGAACACGCAGCCGGCCGGCACCCANGCTGCCAGTTCGCAGCTCCCTGCTTTTGCAGACTATTCGGCTGGCGACACGTTCCAGGCGGAAGTAACCGGTGTCAAGGGCGACATGGTAACGATGACCACACCTCAGGGCTCGGAATTTGAAACGCAGTTTCCGCAGGGCGTGCAGGTCAATCCTGGAGACCTTGTGGACATGGCGCTGGTCAGCAAGAATGCCAATGGGGTAAGCCTGAAACCGATTGCTGTCAATGGCCAGCCGATCCAGCTTGAATCAANTGCTCTGCAGTCCTACCTGATGGACAACGGCATTGCGCCCTCGAGGCTTAATGAAGGTGCTGCGCAGGTGCTCATGAACTACAGCATTGCGCCGACACCGAAGAATGTGGGCCAGCTTGTGCAGGTAGCTATGGCACTGCCGGAGATTCCGACTTCGGTGGCAGTGACCATGGCACAGAATGAGATTCCGCCGACGCAGGCGAACGCCCAGGCCCTGATGCAGCTCACCGTGCAGCCGCCNGTACTGGGGCAGGACATTTCCAGTCTGAGCGGCATGGTCGAGAAGGGAGCTGAAGGNCAGATCTTNTCNCAGGTCTTNCCGCAGGTNGCTGCGGAGACGGCGACGCCGGAGCAGATGCAGATTCTTGATCGCGGCGGCCTGCAGCAGTTTGCCGGTCAGCTGGGTAATCAGATACAGCAGCAGGGCATGGAGAACATGACCCCGAGGCAGGTACAGACGGCTATCCATCAGTTCGTGCAGCAGTTGCCTGCTTCTCCAGAGCAGCGGCAGGCGATTGAGCAGGTGCTGCAGCAGGCTTTCTCGCAGACATCGGAGGCAGTGCAGAACCAAGGTCCGCAAAGCGCGCCGACCACAGTTTCGGCGCAGCCTTCGGCAGAGCAGCTACAGACAGCGCAGCAGCCGGCTGCTTTGCCCGAGGGTCAGCCAGCNGTACAGAATACTGGCGGCGAGGTAGCGCAAACGGCTGTCCCGCTGACAGACGAGCAGCCGGTTCCGCAGCAGGCAGCCGCTCCGCAGACGGCGCAGACAGTGCCGCAGGAGTCGGCGTCCCAGCNGGGTCAGCAGCCCGTAGGNGGCGAGACGCAGGCGCAGNCAGCTGCACAGACGGCCACGCCTGAAAATGCACAGAATGCAAGTCAGCAGCCGGTTCAGAATGAGCAGCCGCAGCAGACGCAGAACCAGACAGCGGCAGCTCCGGCTGCTCCGCAGGTCCCGGCTNATGAAGCGCAGCCNCGAGTGCAGGAATCTGCCCAGGGCATCCAGGAGGAGCAGCCGGCCGACAAAGAAGCCCGGCCGGCGCAGACGGAGAACCGTCCCNCTGAGCGGGAGGCACCGGCACGTACGGCCGAAACACTAGTACAGGAAAATCCGGTACGCCATGAGGCCAACAAGATCATGTCGACACTTGGCAAAATGGTCGTGAAAGTGCGCGATGGTGCAGTGCAGGAGGACGCGAAAGCCCTGCAGGACGGCGTACGGGATCAGCAGCATTTGAGCAACCTCACAAAGGAAAGTGTGTCGAGGCTCTTCGGCTCCTCGTCGGCGATTACGCAGAAAGCAAACGAGATGTCCAACCAGGTGCGGGTGGGCGGTCAGCTCGATCAGTTCTACTATGCGCAGGTACCCTTCCAGACGCAGCAGATGGAAGGTACCGCGGACCTGTACGTCTTCCAGCGTCAGGGCCAGAAGGCTGAGCGGGAGCGGACGCACATAACGGTCCTCATCGGACTCGACACGCCGCACATGGGCCGCGTCGAGTCTGTGCTGCGCTCACAGGACAACCGGCTCAGCGTTGAGTTCAGAGTGTCCAGCAAGCGTGTGCAGACCTTCTTCGAGGAGGCCGTATCGGGCTTCAGGGAGGAAATGAGCTCCATCGGATTTCCGCTCGAGGCTGTGCGGGTATCTCAGATAGGGGAGAAAGTTACGCCTCTTAACGCNATGCAGGTCATGGAGCCNAANNAGGAGATCCGCCTGCGCGGCCTCGATATCGAGGCNTNACTAGAAAGGAAACCACTANATGTCAGTNTCTTCGATCGGCAGTTCCGATNTNATGGCNACNGCNCTTTCCAGNATGATGGGAAGTTCNTCTTCCAGCTCTTCGTCNGGTNTTGACAGCAGNCTGTTCACGCAGATGCTNTCNGGANTNATGCAGAGNCAGACNGGNTCTATCGGCAGTTTCACGGACTCAGATTCCTCTTCGTCATCCATGGCCAGTATGCTCTCAGCGTACGGGATGAGCGGCCTGAGCGGGTTTGGAGACAGCAGCTCCTCAAGTGACATGATCACCATGATGATGATGATGAACATGCTTGGGGACAGCAGTTCGGACAGTTCTGCTACGCAGGTTTCAGAATCCAACGCGCAGAATGCCTCGCAGACTACGGCCGCAGAAGCGGCTTCTGCAGCGACGGCAATTTCGCCGCAGCCGGAGACAAAATCGACGGTGTCCTCGGCCCGGGCTGCCAACGCCCTCAATGCCTATGCGCGCGTCGAGCAGTTCCGCGACGCCGGGGCCAGCATCCAGAGTGCGGTACGCTCCCAGATTGCTTCGCGTCTCAGCAACTTCGCTTGATACCAGGTGTGGCGAAAAAGACGCCTTCTGCGGCTCTTTAAGGGGTTCAAGCAGCTAAAGAATTTTGATTCTGATCCGATAATACAGATAGGGAGAAAGAGAACTACATGCCGGCGAAGCGGCATGATCATGAGAATACGGAAGGATGTGGTAACTTAACATGGCAAGTTCAATCTACTCAACCAACAGAATTACGGGTCTTTCTTCGGGCCTTGACACCGATTCCCTGATCAAGGCCGCCCTGCAGTCCTCGCAGTCGAAGCTTGACCGGCTGTATCAGAACAAGACATCACTTGAGTGGAAGAGAGACGCGTACACAAGCGTCCGGACCAAGGCGTCTGATTTCAGCAGCAAGTATTTCAGTGCGCTGAGCTCGGACAACATTTTCTCGAAGAACGTCTATAAGCAGTTCAAGGTCAGCGTGTCGGATAAGTACAGCTCGGTCTTCAGCATCAAGGGAACCTCTAGTGCGCAGGCCGGCAAGCATACTATTTCCAGCACCAAACTGGCCACATCGGCGAGTATTCAGTCCGGCAACCGTGTAACGGGGACAACGAAGAGTGTCTCGAACGATGCCAACGTCAACAGCAAGAAGCAGGCCACGACCACAAACAAACTGGTGGATACTGACGGCAACGCTATAAAGGGCGACACTGATCTCAAAGATGTCAAGCTTGACGGTTCGCAGGAAACAGCATTTGAAAAGGTAGGCGACAAGTACCTGTTCTCCGTCCGGAGCAGCAATGCCAAGGATGCCAAGGAGGAAGTGATCGAGCTTCGTGAGGGATCGACTGTGAATGATCTTCTGAGTGAACTCAGCTCGAAGGGCGTCGACGCGAAGCTGAACGACGACGGCACGTTTACCTTCACCAGCAAGACTGTCGGTAAGGATTCAACTGTTTCCGTTGCCGGGACAGGAACGAATGCAGAAAAGGCGTTCGCGCTGCCGAAGGAACTGAAGAATGTTGCAGCCGTCTCCGGCAGCACCACGCTCAATGAGCTCAAGAATATGGGCAAGATGGTGACCGGAGACGACGGCAATCTGGCGTTCAAGATTAACGGCATTACGTTCACAACAGATCCAGCGGCGGAAAACAGTGATACTGTTGTGAAGCTCGATAACAACGCCTCGCTTGACGACATTGCCAAGGCTGTAAACGAATCCAAAGCCGGAGTCAGCATGAAGATCGAAGTGCCGGCTGATAACTCAGATCTGAAGATTTCGATCATTGGCGATAGCGGCGCGAATGTTGACGTATCGAATGTCAGCGGCCGCTTCTTCGGCGTCGGCGAAAACGATGAGAAGAGCATCACCGGTATCCGCGTGCAGAACGCAGCGGGCGGCCTGAACCGTTCCGATTCGATTGCGACTGCACTGCAGAAAATGGGTCTGAATGATTCGGTGCTCGACAGCAACGGTACGCTTAAGTTCCAGATTGCTAACCTCGATGGTAAGATGGTGCCTTTCGAGTTCAGCAAAAATGATACGCTGGATAAAATGATGACGACCATCAACGGGACGTCGGATCTGGGTGTGAAGCTGAGCTACAGCCAGATCACAGACAAGTTCACCTTCGAGAGCACGAAGGAAGGAAGCAACGCCACAGTCCACATCCAGAATGATGAGAACGGCGGCAACGCACTGCAGTTCTTCGGCATGTCGGGGACGTCCGCAAGCGCGAAGGGCACCAACGCGGAGATCGTCATTGATGGCGAGACGATTTCACAGGAGTCCAACAAGTTCACGCTGGATGGACTTGAAATCACGATCAAGGATAACTGGACAAGCGGTGTCACCAACGTGGAGGGCTCTGTTCTTGGAGACGCGAAGATCGGCGTAGAGCAGGATATTGATTCCACCGTCGACAAGATGAAGGCTTTCGTCACCGCTTACAATGAGCTGGTGGACGAGCTTTACAAGATGACGACGGAGTCGAAAGACTACGACTATGAGCCGCTCACCGAAGAGCAGCGTGAGAACATGGAGGACAAGGACATTGAGAAGTGGGAGACGGAGGCCAAGAAAGGCCTGCTCCGCAACGACACTGTCCTGCGTACCTACCTTTCGAGAATGCGCTCTGCTCTCTTCGAGAAGATTGACGGCACCAAGTTCAGCGACATTACCGGCGCCACGAAGGATCAGGGTCTGTCTGCCTATGATATCGGTTTCAACACTTCTTCGTACGCCACCGGTGAGTACGGCGGTAAGCTCGTTTTCGATGAGGATAAGTTCCGTGCAGCGATGGAACGCGATCCAGATGCGGTTGCCAATGTGATGGCCCAGATCTCGGATGCGTCTGACAAGGACGAGAACTACAAGGGTTCCGGCTTTGTCACCAAGCTGTTCGATATCACCTCAGATTTCGTCAACACACTGCGCGGCACCAGCATCGCCAACACGAACAAGCAGATCAACGATCTGAATGATTCGATGGACGATCTGATTGAGAAGATGTATCAGCAGCAGGAGCGTCTCTACCAGCAGTACGCATCTCTGGAGACTCTGATGACCTCCTACCAGAATCAGAGCACCTGGCTCTCGAACCAGCTGGCAGGTCTCACAACGACGAGCTGATTGCAGGCGGATTTTGCGGAATAGCTAAAGTTTTCTCCAAAGCGTCCGATAGTATACATAGAACAATGAGGAGGGAATTTACTTCCCTCCTCCCCCTCTACAGGGAAAGGGAGGAAAATTTATACATGTACGCAACTGCAAATCTTCAGAACAGATATAAACAGGACCATGTGACCACGGCAACTCCGGTTGATCTGGTGATCATGCTCTACGACGGCTGTGTCAAGCAGCTCAAGCTGGCCAAGATCCACAAGGAAAACAAGGATTTGGCAAAGGTCAGCGAGAGTATTGAGAAGGCCGAGGAAATCGTTCTGGAACTTGTTCGCAGTCTCAATACAGATATTCCGATGTCAAAGGACCTGCTTGCGCTCTACGAGTTCATGCTGGACGAGATGGTGCATGCCAACATCATGAAGGACACGGACCGGCTGGATCCGGTGATCGAGATGATGTCGAACCTTGGCGGTGCCTGGAAGGAAGTCAAGAAATCGACGGAGAACATGACCTACAGCATGGAGTAAGGGAATGGCGAGTGCATGGCAGGACATGACGGACGCCCTGGACGGGCTCATTGAAAACGCCCAGGCTGTGCATGATTATCTGCAGACGCGTCATCCGGAGGAAGGCGGCCATCTGGTTTACACGCCCCTTGAGCCACTGATTGAGGCGCGCGACAAATCTATCGACTTGATACGCAAGACGCAGGAAGCGCTGAAAAGTGCCGGGCAGGCCCCGGCCGGCTGGCAGGATGCCATCAATGAGAAAGTGGTCCGGTTCCAGCAGCTGGACGGACTGAACCAGGCCAAGTTCGGTGAACTGGCTGATTTCTACAAAGGTAAGCTGAGAGCTGCCAAGCAGTCGCGTGACACGGTTTCTGCCTATAAGCAGCAGTACCAGACTGCGATCGACATGAGCGTCGGCGGCCTCCTGAATAAAGTGCAATAGATTATGGCAATGAAAGTTGGAAACGTCTCCGGTCTGGCGATGGAATCGCTGCATCGTATGGAGACGGAGGAAGAAGTTCCGGAACAAGGGAAAGAACTTGTTTTCCGCAGCAAGCTGACAACGGAAACCGAGAACGTCTACATCAAGCGGATCGAAGGGCTCGTGCAGGATATTGAGCGCCAGGGCGCCAAGCTCGCTGAACGAGCGGACATGGCTGAGATGCAGAAGTACCGCGAAATGATCACCAGCCTGATGAACGAGACGGTTTCGAACGGTTTCGCATTCACCAAGGAAGGCAAGATCGGCGTGAATGGCCGGAGCAAGATCTTCGCCATGATCAGGACGGTGAACGAGAAGCTCGATTCCATGACGAAAAAAATCCTTTCCGACGAGAAGGACAATATAAATCTCCTGGACGATGTGGATGACATCCGGGGACTGCTGGTGGACATGTTCCTGTAGCCACCGGTTCTTAAAAGTGATAAAATAGAATGGTGAATGTACCGAGACCGGCCTCACGGCCGGTCTCTTTTGCAAATCGGAGGAACTTTAGAAAGGGGTTTCTGCGTCCGGCGGCAGAGTGCGCCGCGGCGACGCGCAACCTGGTATGAAGCTGCAGACCGATGAATTTGTAAGACTCCGGGACTTCATGTATGACAAGTTCGGGATCAATCTGAAGGAGAAGCGGCCGCTCGTGGAGAGCCGTCTTCAGACTGTGCTGACCCAGCAGGGTTACAACACCTTTACCGAGTTTCTGGACCACATGGAAAGGGACACCACCGGAGAAGACTTGTCGCTGGTTGTCACCAAGATGACCACGAACTTCACATACTTCTACCGGGAGGAGGAGCATTTCAACATTCTCGGCAAGGAGATCCTGCCGGCTATGCTGCCGCGGATTCACGATGGGAATCTGAACATCTGGAGTGCCGGCTGCTCAAGCGGGGAAGAGCCGTATACGCTGGCGATGTTTCTGGATTCATACCTCGGGCCGCACAAGCGCGGCCTGGATTCGCGGATTCTGGCAACGGACATTTCGGACCGCGTTATGAATATTGCTCGGGAAGGCATCTACGACGAAGATCATATGGCGCGCATGCCGAAAGGGTGGCGAAAATCGTATTTCTCTGACCTAGGCAACGGCCGTTACAAGATCAGCCCGAAGATTCAGAAAGAGATTATTTTCCGGAAGTTCAATCTGATGGAACCCGTTTTCCGGTTCAAGAAAAAGTTTCACGTAATCTTCTGCCGGAACGTCATGATCTACTTTGACGATGAGACGCGAACGAAACTGGCGGAGCGGTTCCATGATGCGCTGGTGCCCGGCGGGTATCTGGTGATTGGTATGAGCGAGACGCTCTTCCATAACGACAAGCAGTTTGATTACCTGCATTCCTCTACGTACAGAAGGAGGACCTAGCCCGGGTGAGCATTCAGAGCATGCAGGCGCGCATGGCCGAGATCCGGGCCTTGACGCCGAGGACTGCGCAGAAAAGCACGGCGGCAGATGGGACGCAGGCGGCTGAGGCAGATTTCAGCGAGGTGTTGAGCGAGGCGATCCGTTCATCAGAGACGGTGCCGCAGGCAGCAGCTGGCTACACAGAATCCATGAGTACGGCGGACGCACGGGGATCCTACCCTGGCGGCATCACCGTGACTTCGGTGCGCGTCGGCACGGCCAGCCGCGTGCGGCCGCAGGAAAGGGCCGGACGCGTGAGCTGGAACGGCACTGCAACAAGCGAAATCATCAGTCAGGCAGCACCGTACCGCTCCATTATTGAAGAGGCATCTGCGACGTTCGGAGTGCCGGCCAACATTATCATGTCAGTCATCAAGTGCGAAAGTGATTACAGCGAGTCGGAGACGAGCCATTCGGGCGCAATGGGTCTGATGCAGGTGATGCCGTTCAATGCCGAGGACTACGGCATCACAGAGCCGTACGAGCCGCGGCAGAACATCTTCTGCGGGACGTGGGAGATTGGGGAACTGCTGAAAATGTACGACGGCGATCTGAAACTGGCAATCACCGGCTACAACATCGGCTGCGGCACGCTGCGGCGCCTTGGGGTGAGTTCGAGCGACAGTGCCGCCTACAGAGAACGAGTGCCGGAGGCAGCCCAGCGCTATGCGGAGAAAGTGCTCCGTCTGGCCGGTGCCGCGGCATAGGAGGGAAGACAGTGCCACTGGAGAGCTCACAGGCCTATATTGTCCGTCAACCTGTGCACGATGCAGGCAGGGATCTGGTTGCCTACGAAGTCATGTACGTGGAAGGGGACACCGAGTCGGATCCGGATCAGAAAGCAAGCGAGGTGCATTCGGCCCGGGCCATTGAAAGCCTGCTCACTGAATTCCGCGACGAGGGTTTGCTCGAGGGCAAGGATGTCCTCGTCAGCCTGACGCCGGGCCTGCTGATGCGGGAAGTGCCCGAGATTTTTGATCCCAATAAGCTCATTATCCAGATCGATGAGCAGGTTCTGCTGAGCGATCTGGCGATGAAGCTGGTGCAGAAGTACCGGGGCATGGGCTACCGCGTTGCTCTGCAGGGCTTTGAATACAATGGCCGCTACCTCGCCGCTCTTGATAATGTCGATGTTGTCAAGATCAATTACGGGGATCGGGCGACGATGCGCGAGAGTGTCACGGCGATCTCCCGTGGTCTCGGCAAGAAAATCATCGCCTACAACATCAACAGTGAAACAAGCTTCGAAAAGGCGAAGGCAGACAAGGCAGACTTTTTCGAAGGTACATATATAGGAAGCGTGCTGCCGGCCGAAGTCAAGCGTGTGCAGCACCTGCAGAGCAACTTCTTCGCCCTGATGCGGGCTGTCACCAGGGAGGAAGTGGACTTCGATGAAATCGAAACGCTGATTTCACGGGATGTGACGCTGACATACTCGCTGCTGCGGCTTGTGAACAGCGCCTACTTCGCGTTGCGCCGCAAGACCGAATCTGTGAGACAGGCGCTCGTGATCCTGGGGATCGGACAGCTCAGGCAGTGGATTTATCTGCTGAGTTTCCAGGATGCGACGAACATGCCGAGCGAGTTTATCAAGACGAGCTTTCTCCGGGCAAATCTGTGCGCGGAGCTTGCGCCGTATGCCTCGGGCCTTGAGCTGGCGCCGGGCGAAGCGTACCTGATGGGCATGTTCTCCACGCTCGGATCTCTGATGGACATGCCGCTCGACGACGCGCTGGCGGCCCTGAATCTTTCAGACGAGGTCAAGGCTGCGCTGCTGCGCCGAAGCGGCCGCGCCGGGCTCCTCTATGACCTGGTGCTGCGCTATGAGGAGGGCAGCTGGGTGGAAATGAGCAACGATGCCGAACAGCTCGGGATCCCCGGCAGCATTATCGCGCAGAAATACTTTGAATGCACCCAGACGGTGAATGATATTTGGGCAGGCCTCTTGGGAAGCCGTTCCTGATACTGAACAATTCGGAGGATGAGCAATGAGACAGTCGAAACAGGAAATTCTGCTGGAGAGCGGCACCAACGAAATTGAGATCATGGAGTTTACGATCGGCGGCAACGTCTTCGGCATCAACGTCGCGAAGATCCGCGAGATCATGAACTCTGCGAACGTCAAAAAGATGCCGCACGTGCATCCGGCCGTGGAGGGCATCTTCAAGCCCCGCGAGATCCTGATCACCGTAATTGACCTGCCCAAGTACCTGGAGATGGAGGCTCTGGATCACGACAAGCAGAAGGACCTTTTCATCGTCACGAACTTCAACAATATTCACATAGCTTTCCGCGTGGACACTGTGGAGGGCATTGACCGGATCTCCTGGGAAGCGATCCAGAAGCCGGACAAGACGATCTACGGCGGCAAGGAAGGCATTGTGACTGGGCTCGCACAGTTTGAGAACCGGCTGATCACCGTCCTCGATTTTGAGAAGATTGTCGCGGATATTGCGCCTGAGACCGGCATTCAGCTCTCGGAAATTGAGGCACTTGGTGAGCGCGAACGGAACAACAGCCCCATTATGATCGTCGAAGATTCGATGCTCCTTTCGGCTATGATCCTCGAAGCCCTTCATAAAGCCGGTTACACGAATACAATCAAGAAAGACAACGGCCAGGAAGCCTGGGAATACCTGCGCGAACTCAAGCAGCGTCAGGCAGACGGCGAGAGAATGGAAGACATGGTTTCGCTCGTCATCTCGGATATTGAGATGCCGCAGATGGACGGACACCGTCTCGCGAAACTGATGAAAGACGACGACAATCTCAAGGGTATACCGATCGTCATCTTCTCTTCCCTGGTGAATGATGAGATGCGCCGCAAAGGGGAGGAGCTCGGTGTGGATGATCAGCTTTCGAAGCCGGAAATCGGCAAGCTGGTCGGCGTAGTGGACAGGCTCGTCGGGGTAAACGAACCGCTCCCCGAACTGCAGCCTGCATAAGAAGAGACTGATCCGGTGCCTGGGGCGGAAGCTCTGGGGACTGTTTCCTGATATTAAGGAGAGAGAACTATGGCAATGGGAATGTTCAACAGCATGACCAACCTGGAAAACGGCCTGAACGCGGCGTGGCTGCGCAACAGCACGATCCTGAATAATGTGGCGAATGTGGACACCCCGAATTTTAAGTCCTCGGGCGTGGAATTCGAGTCGCTGTACAAGAACATGCTGAACGGTGACGACGGCTTCCAGGCGAAGCAGACCCGTTCTACGCACATGGACTTCGGGACCGGCAGCAGTGACGTTGAGGGCGTGGTGGTGAAGCGTGATTCCACGACCTACCGCGAGGACGGCAACAATGTCGACATCGACCAGGAAATGACGGATTTCGCTAAGAACGTCATCTACTATAATGCCCTGCTTCGCAAGGTTAACGGTCAGTTCAGCCAGATGAAATCGGCGATCCAGGGACAGTAACCAGCCTGAAAGCTAGATACAGGAGTTAAGATACATGGGTTTTTTGTCTTCAATGGACATCTCGNGCTCGGCNCTCACCGCGCAGCGGCTGCGGATGGATGTCGTGTCTCAGAATGTTGCCAATATCAATACAACCAGNGATGAGAACGGCGAGCCNTACCGGCGTCGGGTGCCGGTTTTCCAGGCTGTGGACGGCGGCACTTTCTCCTCGGCCCTNAACAGTTCGCTCAGCGGCACNGCCGGCAAGGGTGTGCGGGTGACAGATATCGTGGAAGATCAGAGCGAGTTCAAGCTGGACTACAATCCGTCTCATCCGGATGCGGACGAGTTCGGTTATGTGCGGCTGCCGAACGTCGAGCTTGCAAGAGAAATGGTTGATATGATGAGCGCGACGCGCAGCTACGAAGCNAACATCACGGTGCTCAACTCGACCANGACGATGGCCATGAGCGCCCTGGATATTGGTAAATAGGAGAAACATAAATGGCTGTTAATGCAGCGTCGATGATTTCACCGGCGGAAATATACCGTGCCAATGCTGCCAACTCTGTGGGGAAGATTGACGAGACGGCCCANACGAATGCCAGTTTCGGTGACATTTTCACCAGCCTGGTGCAGCAGGCAGATGAGCAGTACGAAATTGCGGACCAGGGCACGCAGGCNCTGCTGTCCGGAGAGACAGACAATCTGGCCCAGGTCATGATTGACGCGACCAAGTCGGAGATGGCTCTCAACATGGTCATCCAGGTCCGCAACAAGGTTCTGGATGCCTATAATGAAATCATGCGGATGTCGCTGTAAGGGCTGATTCATGCCGCAATGGTAAATCTCGACACGAAGGATGTGCAGCTGGCGGCCTCCATGGACGTCGGCAACCTCGTCCGGGTGATCGCGATCCTGATTCTGATCATCCTCGGGGCATACTTCCTTACGAAATATATTGGCAGGCGCTCGCTGCGGCAGGGGATGAGAGATCCCCGGAGATCCCGGTCGGGCGCTTCTTCGCCATCAAAGGGAAAACCGGAATTCGGCCATATGGTAGCTGTGGTGGACAGAATCGCTGTTGACCGCGACAAGACCCTGATGGTCGTTGAGTTCAAGGGACACCACTACCTGATCGGCACGACGCAGGACGGTTTTCAGTGCATTGACCAGGTGGAAATGACNCCGGCGGAACAGGAAGAACAGGAAGCGGAGGCTGCNGCCGTACAGGAGACTTCCGAGCCCGAAGCGTGGCGGCCGGACGATGAGAAGACGTTCGGACAGCGATTCCGCAAGGCCTTTGGGATTGTGCTGCGCAGTTATCTTCCGAAAGGAATGCGCGGAGANGCNCCNAGNGCGGGATCGTTCGATGAACAGCTGAAAGCCCGGATTCACGAGCGCAGCGAAAGCCCGGNCGGATCGGCCTCAAACACGGACAGGACAGATTGAANAAGAGACTCATCCGCAAGCTCATAACGATCGGCATTTCCGTGCTCTGNCTGCTTATTGTGCTNACAGGCTGTGCCGGCGGAACCGGAGATGACTCGCAGGCGTCAGCCAGTGCTTCAGCCGGCACGACGACGGGGACAGCCGGAGACGAGGACACGGACGCCGCCAGCAGCGGCGGNGANGCGCTTTCGACGCTGCTCGGNAGCCGCTCAGATGCNCTGCAGATTGTCGGACTGCTGACAATTCTCTCGATNGCACCATCCATTCTGCTGATGGTGACNTGCTTNACGAGAATCGTCGTGGTGCTNTCGTTTACGCGCAGTGCCCTTGGNCTGCAGCAGATGCCGCCCAACCANGTCATGATTGCGCTNGCGCTTTTCCTNACGTTNTTCGTCATGAGCCCGGTCTTCGAGACGATCCGCACGGACGCGCTCGAGCCGTACATCAANNACGAGATCACTTTCGACCAGGCNGTGACNGCNGCGGAGACTCCGATCCGGCGCTATATGTACGNNAATACATACCGNGAGGATCTGACGATGTTCCTCGATTTTTCCGGCTATCAGCTGGAAATTCCGGAAGACGGGCAGATTCCTGAGCTTGAGCTGCAGGACGTGCCGCTNACGACGATCATCCCCGCGTACATCACCAGCGANCTGCGGCGGGCGTTCATCATTGGTTTCCTGATTTACATACCATTTATTGTGGTNGATATGGTGGTGGCTTCGACCCTGATGGCCATGGGTATGATGATGCTGCCGCCNATCACGATCTCCCTGCCGTTCAAAGTGCTGCTGTTTGTGCTCGTAGACGGCTGGACGCTGACGATTGATACGCTGCTGGCCACGTTCAACAGCATCTAGGNGGCGGNNNTGCNNGCAAGGGAGGAAAGCATGAGCCAGGCGACGATCATAGCGATCATGCAGGAGGCNATNTCCACAACGCTNACNGTTTCGCTGCCGCCGATTCTGGTCGGACTGGTGGTTGGAATNATTGTTTCCATCTTNCAGGCCGCNACGCAGATCAATGAGCAGACGCTGGCGTTCGTGCCGAAAATTGTCGGTATTCTGGCCTCACTGCTGCTCTTCGGCGGCATGATGCTTACGAATCTCACCGAATTTGCGCAGCATGTCTACACTTATATGGTGCAGATTAACTAGCGGTGGAAGCTCTTTTTGATACATTCCTGAACAACTGGGAATTCTGCCTGCTGCTGTTTTTGCGCATTTCCGGGCTCATTTTCTCGTCCCCGATCTTTGGCCGCAACAATATTCCGACGATTGTGAAGATCGGTTTCTGCGGCAGCATTGCCGCGATGCTTGTTGCCTCAGGCCCGGCTGTCATTGCTCAGATGGAGACCTTTGACTATACAGGCGGCGTCTTTGGTTTCGTACTGCTGTGCATTCTCGAGCTTCTCTACGGCTTTGTGCTCGGCTACGTGCAGAATCTGTTCTTCCAGCTGATTGCCTTCACCGGCGGTCAGATGATTGATATGCAGATGGGCTTCGGCATGGTCAACGTCTTTGATGTGCAGAGCAACCTCAGCGTGCCGATGATGGGAAACTTTTTCAATCTGCTGCTTCTCATGGTCTTTTTTGAGAGCCGCAGTTATCAGTTTCTCATCCGCATTCTGGTGCTCACCGTAACGGAGATCCCCATCGGAACTACGGATATCACACCGGAGATCGGTCTGGTAGCCGTGCAGCTGTTCGTGGAGACGTTTGTGCTCGCCACGATTGTCGCGATGCCGATTGTCGGAGCCGGTCTCGTGGGAGAAGCCTGCTTCGGCATCCTGATGCGGGTGGTGCCGCAGATGAATGCCTTTGCGATCGGCGTTCCGGTCAAGATCATTCTGGGATTCCTGGTCATCTCCTCGATGATTCCGATCTATGTCTCCTTTGCGCCGCAGCTCTATGACCGGATGTTTGCCGCGCTGGAGCTGATGTTCTCGACGATGCGCTCGGGTGCTGCCTGACAGGACGGAGCCGGGCGCGAGGTAAAATAAATGCCCCAGGATAACGGTACTGGCGAAAAAACCGAAGAAGCGACCCCCAAACGAAAGGAGGACGCGCGAAAAGAAGGCCAGGTCCTGAAAAGTCAGGAAGTGGTAACGGTAGGCTGCCTGCTGATCATGCTGGCGGCCCTGCGTTCGTTTGTTCCGACGCTTGCAGAGTCTCTGGCCAATGCCACGCTGCCATACTGGACAGGGCAGTATCTGACGGGTTCGTATCTGACGCTCGACAATATCGGACGCCTTCTCTCGAATGCAATTATCGGTTTTCTGCTTTTTATGCTGCCCATCCTGGCTGTAGCCCTGGCGGCAGCGATCATCTCGAACATGGCCCAGACGGGCTTTCTCTTCACCAGCAAGGCTCTGCAGCCCAAGTTCAACCGCCTGAATCCGGCTGAGGGTTTCAAGCGTATGTTTTCAAGCCGTGCGCTCATGGGGCTGCTGACCTCGATCCTGAAGACCGTCCTGGTCGGACTGGTCATCTACCTGCAGATCTCAGCCGATCTGCCGGCTTTCCACATGATGCTGACGACGGACGTGCGCAACAGCGTGCAGCAGATTGCGGAAATGGTCTTTGATGCAGCATTCATGATCTCTGCTTTCCTGGCCGGGGTTGCTTTCCTTGACTACATCTTCCAGCGGCGGAAGTTCCGCAAGGACCTCATGATGAGTAAATACGAGGTCAAGATGGAGATGAAACAGCAGGAAGGTGACCCGCAGATCAAGGGCAAGATCAAGCAGAAACAGCGGGAAATGGCGACGATGCGCATGATGAGCGAAGTTCCCGATGCTGACGTCGTCATTACCAACCCGACGCACTATGCCGTGGCGCTGCGCTATGAGGAGGACATTACGCCGGCGCCGCTCGTGATTGCCAAGGGGCAGGACAATGTGGCCCTCAAAATCAAGGAAATCGCCGCCGAACATGACATCGACATGTTCGAGAACAAGCCGCTGGCGCGCAGCCTGTATTTCGGCTGCGAGATCGGTGATTACATACCGGTTGAGCTCTATCAGGCCGTGGCGGAGATTCTGGCGGAGGTATACAAACGCCATCACGGGGGGTAAAATGCTACATGAGATTCTGCGCCTGCCGGGCGGGTCCGGCGGCCTGAGATAAGAGACTGTTCCAACAGATATAGATGAAGATAAAAGATACTGTCATCGCAGGCGTCATCCTGATCGTCATTCTGCTGATCATTCTGCCTGTGCCGCCGGCCCTGCTTGACGTTCTGCTGGTTGTCAATATATCGATAAGTCTGCTGGTGCTTCTGACGACGCTGTACGTGAAAGAAGCGCTGGAATTTTCTATTTTTCCGACGCTGCTGCTGATCCTGACTCTTTTCCGTCTGGGTCTGAACGTGGCTTCAACCCGACTGATCCTCGGCAACGGGGGAAACGCTGGTGAAGTCGTGCAGGCCTTCGGCAGCTTCGCCACCGGCGGCAACCTGATCGTCGGTATTATCATCTTCCTGATTATCGTTATCATCCAGTTCGTGGTCATCACGAAGGGTGCTGAACGTGTCGCGGAAGTCTCCGCCCGTTTCACCCTCGATGCTATGCCTGGTAAACAGATGGCCATTGACGCCGACCTGAACAGCGGTCTGATCAATGAGCAGCAGGCCAGGGAACGGCGTGAAAAGATTGCGCTTGAGTCTGACTTCTACGGCGCCATGGATGGTGCCTCGAAGTTCGTCAAAGGTGACTCGATCCTGGGTATCCTGATCACGGTGGTCAACATCGTCGGCGGTCTGGTGATCGGCATGACCGGCAACACCGGGGCGACCACCGAGGAGATTCTGCAGACCTACACAGTTGCCACGATCGGTGACGGTCTCACTAGCCAGATTCCGTCACTGATGATCTCGATGGCGACCGGTATCATCGTCACCAGGTCGGCTTCGGAGGATAACCTCGGAACCGACATTCTCGCGCAGTTTTCACGGCAGCCGATGATCTTCCTGATCCTCGGCGTCATGATTATCATTCTCTCGATGATCCCCGGCCTGCCGAAGATCCCAATGTTTGTCATCGCCGCGCTCTTCATTATGATTGGTTCAGTTGCCCTGCGGGCGGAGCGCACGATCGAGGAGGCGCCGGCGCCGATCCAGGAGGACCAGGCGCTCGAAGTGGCCAAGGAAAAACGAAAACCCGAGAATGTCACCAGCCTGCTTCAGGTTGAGCTGATCGGGATTGAGCTCGGCTACGGGCTGGTGCCGCTCGTCGACACGAGCCAGGGCGGCGACCTCCTTGAACGCGTGGTCATGATCCGACGCCAGTGCGCGCTGGATCTCGGCATCATCGTGCCGGTTATCCGTATCCGCGACAATATTCAGCTCGGGACCAATGAATACGTCATCAAGATTAAGGGCGTCGAGGTTGCCAAAGGCGAGGTCATGCTTGACCATGTGATGGCACTCAGCACAAACGATGTGCAGGGCAACATCCAGGGTGTCGCCACGGTGGAGCCGACGTTTGGTCTGCCGGCGATCTGGGTGACAGAGAATGAACGGGAGAAGGCAGAACTGCTTGGCTATACAACGGTCGATGCGCCGTCCGTCATTGCGACGCACCTCACCGAGACGATCAAGCGTCATGCTTCGGAGCTTCTCACCCGCCAGCAGGTCCAGACACTGCTCGACAACCTCAAGCAGCAGCAGCCGGCGCTGGTCGAGGAGACAGTACCGAAAATCTTCTCGCTGGGCGAACTGCAGAAAATCCTTGGCAATCTGCTGCGGGAGAACATTCCGATCCGCGACATGGGCACCATCCTCGAGACGCTATCCGACAAGGGCACGGTTGTGCGCGATCCGGATCTGCTGACCGAATATGTACGCCGCAGCCTGAACCGCGCGATCTCGAAGCGCTTCGTGCCGGACGACCGGGCGCATGTGATTACGCTCGATCCGTCGCTTGAGGTCCTGATCGCTGAAAAGACAAAGCAGACCGAGCAGGGCAGCTACGTAGCGCTGACGCAGGATGAGATCCAGCGGATCTACGCGCATCTGCAGGAGATGATCGAGAAGATGAACGAGATGGGCGTGACGCCGATCGTGCTGACGACTCCTCTGGTGCGGCGTCAGTTCAAGACGATTACCGAGTCTATGGTCCCGGATCTGATTGTCCTGTCCTACAACGAGCTGGACAAGAACGTGGAAGTGTTCTCAGACGGCATCATCGGTCTATAAGGGAAACGGAACGTGAAATTAAAGAAAATCCGTGCAGCTGACATGGCAGAGGCCATGCGCATTATCAAGGCAGAACTTGGACCGGATGCCGTGATCATGAGCAGCCGCCAGGTGAAAAAGAGAAAAGGGTTTCTGGGACTCTTCAGTAAGAAAGAGCTGGAAGTGCTGGCGGGCTACGAGGAGACCGTCCAGTTCACGCCCCAGATGCGCGCTGCCCAGGAAGCGATCAGCAACGTCCAGGCTGCTGCCGAGCAGCGGGCCCAGAAAGCGGCGGCGGGGCCGTCGAATGAGAAGCTCGGCCAGAGCATTGACGAGATCCGCGGCCTAGTGGAGCGCCTCACAGAACGGGTGGCAAGCAGCCCCGAGCAGAGCCCAGACCGGCGCTATTCGCGCGATGTCCTCGAAATCTACCACCGCCTCCTCTCGCACGACGTCGAGGAGTCGACGGCGCAGGCTATCTGCACGCAGGCTGAGGACATTGTGATCACGCGCAAGGCGGACGCGGAAGACGTGGTGCGCAATATTGTTCTCGATTCCCTTGGCCGGCCGCATTTAATTGAGCCCGTAAAGTATCAGCGCAAGACGGTCATGCTTGTGGGGCCCACGGGAGTGGGCAAGACGACCACCCTGATCAAGCTTGCTTACATGCTGGTCTATCAGAAGAACGTCAATATCGGTGTGATTAACACGGATTCGTTCCGGGTCGCGGCGCAGGAACACATGAAGAGCTACTGTGACATACTGCGCACCGACATGCTGACTGTCTACAAGCCCGAGGAGATTGCCGAAGCCCTCGATGCTTTCCGCAACAAGGATGTGGTGCTGATTGATACGGCCGGGAAGGTTTCGGATGACGAGGAGTACCGGCAGGAGATTGCCAAGCTGGTAGAAATGGGAAACATTGATGAAGTGTTCATAACGCTTTCTGCCTCCACTTCCGAGCGGGTCCTGGAGCGGATCATTTCAAACTACTCATTCCTCAAGCAGTACAGCATCATTCTGACAAAGACAGACGAGGCGCCCGCACCCGGCATTCTGCTGTATCTGTCGCGCGTGAGCGGCAAGCCGCTTTCTTATCTCACGACTGGACAGACCGTGCCGGATGACCTTATCGAGGTCAATCCCGAGCGGATTGCTGACGATATTCTGGTGCACGTATGAAGAGTCAGGCAGAAATGTTCCGGGAGCGGGTGGAACAGGCAGACAGAACCCGCACAGAGGGACCGCGCAGGGCTCGGACATTCTGCGTCACAAGCGGCAAAGGCGGCGTCGGGAAAACCTCGTTCTCTGTGAATTTCGGAATCTCCCTTGCCCAGTGGGGCAAGAAGGTGGTTGTGATCGACGGTGACTTTGGTTTTTCCAACGTCAATCTGATGCTGGGCAACAATTCGCCCTACACCCTTGAACATGTTATCCGCGGCGAGAAACGGCTGCATGAGATCATGAGCGAATCGTACCCCAATCTGTGGTACATCTCCGGGGGTTCGGGTGTACGCGAACTGATTGAGCTTGATGAAGGAAAGCTCGACGGCGTCCTTTCCCAGCTGGCGCCGCTGGAAGCCCAGATGGACTTCATCATTTTTGATACGGGTGCCGGGATGAATGCCAATATCCTACGGATGATTGATGCGGCGGACACGACTGTCCTGGTCACCACGCCGGAACCCACGTCCGTGCTAGACAGCTATGTCGTCCTCAAGTCCTCGGCGGACCTTGAGAACCGGCCGCACGTCGAAGTGCTGATCAACAAGGCGAATAACGCGCGGGAGGTGCAGAACACCTATACGAGCCTGGCGAGCGTGGCCGACCGGAACCTCGGCTGGCATGTGGACATGCTCGGACATATCCCGCTCGACGACCGTATCACAAAGTCTATCAAGGATATGACGCCGTATATGATACAATATCCTTTAAGCAGTCTTTCCCAGCAGATGAAGCGGATTGCGCAGTCGGTGGCCATGCCGCGCGAAGAGCCGGCTCCGAGCCAAAAGAGCGGTGTGCGCGGCTTCTTCCAGCGGCTTTTGCAGAGACGTGGAAGCTGAGGACGGCTGGCGGAAAGAGTTTGGGTGTACAGAGCGTTCGGAGGAAACAGGATTTGCCTGAATCGAACACAGCGCTGCAGGAAAAAGAAAAGCGCGAACAGGAAGCACAGGCGCTGTGGGATGCCTACGAAAAAGACCGCAGCGTAGAGAACGGCAACCGGCTGGTGGAGCATTACCTGTATATGGTCCGCCGGGTTGTCATGCGCATGCAGCCCTCCTACAATTCAACCTTCCGTGATTACGACGACCTGGTAAGCAACGGCGTGCTTGGGCTTATTGATGCTGTGAAGCGATTTGAGCCTGGCCGCAATATAAAGTTTGAAACGTACGCACCGCAGCGGATCCGGGGTGCGATCCTGGACTACATGCGTGCCCAGGACTGGGTTCCGGCCAATACGCGCAAGGACATCAAGCGGCTGCGTGCAGCACAGGAGAAGCTCACAGCGGAGCTTGGTCACGAGCCCTCGCAGGAGGAGCTTGCAGAGTATCTTGGTGTGGATCCCAGCGTCCTTGATAAGATCAGCTTCCACGATTACCAGTCGAGCGTCATCCATTTCGAGAGCATCATGGGCGGCCAGACCTACCAGGCCAAGTTTCAGGAGCCGGAGGCGATGGAGGTTGCAGACGACGACAAGGAGCGAATGCCGGAAGAGAGTTTCCTTGAGCGGGAGACGAAAATGCGTCTGGCCCAGATTCTGCGGGAGCTGCCGGAGAAAGAGCAGATGGTTCTCGATCTCTATTACAACAAGGAACTGCGGCTGAAAGACATTGCAGATATCATGGGACTGACGGAGTCACGCATCTCGCAGATCCACCGCGCGGCGATCCGTAAGATCTCGAAGAAATATATGAGCGAGGTAGAAAGCTGAGCATTCTGCAGCGGCCGGCCGCCGGTGCAGCGTTGGGAAGACGATCATGATCAGAGGAATAGACAGCCAGGTAATGATAAATAAGTCGGTCGACTACTCACATCAGATGAGCCGTCAGGCCGCCGAGCAGGAGCAGGGCAAGGACTTTACAGCTGAACTGCAGAAATCCAAGGTTGCCATCCAGAACAACAGCGTGCAGGAGACGCAGCAGGCCGAGGGCCAGCGTGTCAGCTCGCAGGACAACGCCAAGGACGATCAGAGTGACCGCCGCCGCAAACGCAAGCGGCGCCTGGTGGCCGTTCAGGAGGAAGACGACGCGGCGGTGCGCATGCACCTGGAGCAGGAAGCCATGGAGAGGCTGCCGCGGCGGCTGCCGAGAAATGAACGCAGCCTGGGCGGTTCCATAGACATCAATGTTTGAGGGAACAGCGCGGATCGGCTTCGAGGTCTTTCTGTTTGTGCTGCTGGTGTTCGGCATGGTGCTGATCATTACCTACATGATTCTGCATGCCCGCAGCAAGCAGGCAGGGATGACGCAGGCAGAGTGGGAACAGCGTGAAGAGAAGCTGATGCTTCTGTATTTCGAAGTCGAGGACATGATCAACGGACTCAAGGAGTATGTGGAGAACGCCCGCAGCGTGATCGGCCTTGAGTACGACCGTGCCCGGGCGGAAGCAAACGGGCTGGAGCTCGGCAAAGCGCTTCAGGAGACGCGTCAGCAGCAGATGACTGTTCCCGCTGCGCCGCAGGCGGCGCCGATCCAAGCTGAGAAACCGTCTGAGCCGGCGGAGGAGCTTCCCCGGCGCGACGAGCTGCAGCGCCGCGTTCTGGCGCTGGCAGCCGAGAACAGAACCCCGGCTGAGATCGCTGAGGAAGTGCAGATCTCCAAGAGTGAGGTCCGTCTGATCCTCCGGCTTGGACGGCAATAGCGGAACCATGCGGGATGCCGGCGGCATCCTTTTTTCTTTCGTTTCTTGCGGGGTATGAATAAAATGCGGGAAAAACACACGGTCACCGGGAAAATGTCTAAAGTTTGAACATTTTTTTCCGATAGAATAAAGAGAAGAAACAGGAGGCCTTAATGCTAAGAAGCTTTTATATTGCCGGAACGGGCATGCTGACCCAGCGGCAGAAGATGGATGTCATCATCAATAACGTCACGAATACAGACACAACCGGATATAAAAAGGATCAGGTTATCAGCAGAACGTTTGACGATCTGCTTCTCAACCGGCTGAACGAGGATCCGAATGTGCTGAATACACGGACGGGCACGCGGATCAGCGGCAACAGCGAAGTCGGACCGCAGAATACCGGTGTCCAGGTGGACGAACTGGTGATTGACTGGACGCAGGGACCGATGGAAGCAACCGGCCGCCAGACCGACATGGCGATTACCGGCGACGGTTTCTTTGCAGTGCAGACCCCGGCTGGCGAACGTTACACGCGGGCTGGCAATTTCCAGGTAGACAGCAACGGTACACTGCTCACCAGTGACGGTAACTACGTGCTGGGCCGCAACGGCGGCATGATCAATGTCGGCACTGGGGACTTCTACGTGAATCAGAACGGTGAAGTCTATGTCGACAACCAGCAGGTGGGAGCCCTGCGGATCGTGCAGTTCGCCGACAACGGCGTCCTGCGCAAGGAGGGTGGCAATCTGTTCTATGCGCTTGACGGCGCTCCGCAGCAGATGGCAAACCCAGTCGTGGAGCAGGGCTTGCTTGAGGGCTCGAACCTCGATGTGGGCCGCGAGATGGCAGAAATGCTGCAGACCAACAGGGTTTACGAGAGCAGCCAGCGAATGTTGCGCATGGTAGACGAATCGCTCGAGAAGACGGTCAACCAGATCGCTCAGTTCTAGTCAGGAAGGAGCAGTCAATGCTACAGGGTACATACACAGCCGCAGTCGGTATCGCGACGCATCAGCAGCGTCTTGATGTCATTGCGAACAACCTGGCGAATTCGAGCACGAATGGTTTCAAGTCGAGCCGCGTAGATTTCCAGGATGCGCTGTATAAGGAAATGACGCGTCCGCACGGCAACGCCGACAACCTCAATATGAATAAGGGGCACGGTGTGCTGGTCGACGCGACAACCAAGAACTTTACGCAGGGACTCTACCAGGAGACCGGCGTGGACACCAACATGCTGATCGAGGGCGAGGGGTATTTCATGATTGAGACCCCGGCCGGTCAGCGCTACTACACGCGGGACGGCAGTTTCGGCCGGAGCGTGGAAGGAGACGGCACCTACCTGGTTACCGCAGGCGGCAACTACGTGATTGGTGCCAATGGCCAGCGCGTCCGTCTTGAGGGCACTTCGCTGCAGGTCATGGAAGACGGTACACTCTGGGAGACGGGTGCCGGCGCTCCATATGGGCAGGTCAGCGTGTGGCGCTTCCCGAATCAGGAAGGCCTAAATGCGATCAGCAGCAATCTGTATGATGTTTCAGCTTCCTCGGGTGAGCCGCAGGCTGTGCAGCTTGGGCTGGCAGGTGGAACGACGCTGCACCAGAATGCAGTGGAAGGATCTAACGTGGACCTGGCCGAGGAATTTTCAGGTCTGATCCGTGCTCAGCGGGCGATGCAGCTTTCATCGAGAGCGCTTACTATGGCCGATGAGATGGACGGAACAGCAACACAGATCCGCAGATAAATAAAGGAGATTGAATAATGTCGGTGCAGTTCAAGAAGTGCAAAACTTGCGGCCGGATTTTCGACGGCTATGGTCTTGAATGTTACGAGTGTGTGGAAGAAAACGAACGGCAATTCAATCTGGTCAAAGACTACATCTGGGAGCACCCGAAAGCCTCGATGCAGGAAATTGTGGAGGATACGGGCGTCAATGAGAAGCTGATTATCCGCTTCCTGAAAGAGGGAAGACTGGAGTTCGATAATGCGAGTGGACTGATTGTCTGCGAGAAGTGCGGAGCACCGATCACGGGCGGTACGCTCTGCCGCAACTGCAAGGAAAAGCTTTCGAAGGCGATGGACAGCGTACTTCCGGGCATGCCGGCTCCGGCCGCTTCAGAGCAGGCGCCGCTGACGGCAGGCAGAAAGGATAAGAAACTTCACGTGCGGGTGAACGGCAGATAAGGAAACTAGGGTAAGGAGAGGACACCATGAAGGTCGACGCGACATCTTCGTTGTACGGCATTGATCCGTACCGGAATCTACAAAACAGACATACCGTGCAGAAAGCCGCAGCTGTACAGGGCAGTGACAAGGCAGACGTTTCGAGCGATGCAGTCACGTTTGCGGAAGCATTTGCATCGGTGAAAGTAGAGATGGAAGATCACCTGAATCAAGTGAATCCTTTCGTCGGGGTCGCAAAGTCGCAGATTGCCGAAGGCACATATGTGGTCGACTTTGAAGAGGTGGCCTCTGCGATACTGTTTTTCACCTGAGCAGGGCATAGGATAACAGGATGACAGAAGTCATTGACATGCTCCGGCAGCTGACGGAGCTTTATGGCGAGATCTACAAGCTGGCGCAGAAGAAGCGTGAAGCGGTGATCGAAAACGAGGCAGACCAGGTCAGCGAGATCGTCAAGGATGAATGGAAGCTTCTCGGAGAGGCTTCGACGCTCGAGGAGAAGCGCATCCAGGCGGTCTCCGATGCCCTTGAGGTGAGCCGCAGTGAAGCCGAGGAGCCGGGAACGCTGGCCGAGCTGATCGAACGCTGCCCAGATGGAGAAAAAGAGGAACTTGTAGCCGCAGTGGATTCGCTCCGTGAGGTCTTGAGTGATCTGCAGACACTGAACACCGAGATACAGAGTCTGATCAACCTGCATCTTGAATACACGGACTACATGGTGAATATGGTCTTCAAGGAGCCGCAGGTGAGCAATATTTATGGCACCAGCGGCCAAGTTTTAGATGATGGTCCCGAATCCGGTAACCTGCACGGTATTATCGACACCGGGGTCTGAGCGCAGAGAGGAGTAATAAAGCGGATGAGATCAACTTTTTACGGGCTTGAGATCGCAAAAAGCGGTCTCTTCGGCGCCCAGAACGCGATGCAGGTTACGGGCCACAACATCTCGAATGTGGACACGCCCGGTTACACCAGGCAGCGCCTGAACACTTCGTCTGTACCGCCGTCGTACGGCGGCACGCTGATCGGGATCGACAACAGGTCGACAGCCGGCCGCGGCGTGACGACGATCAATATCGAGCGCGTACGCAATACGTTCCTCGATTACCAGTACCGCAAGGAGAACACGCAGACGACGCAGCTGCAGGTCAAGGAACAGTACTTCGAGTACGTCGAGCAGATCTTCAACAACGAGCTCGACGACATAGTCACCTCGACCGGCATGACGAAGATGTTCTCGCAGTTCTACGATGCCATCTATGAGCTCTCGGAGAAGCCGGAAAGCACTGAGATGCGTGTCAACCTGCAGCAGAAAGCCCTGACGCTTGCCGAGTCTTTCAACTATTACAGCCAGCGTCTGCAGGAACAGCAGGCGACGCTGAATGAAACCGTACGGATCACTGTCAACGAGATCAATTCCATTTCCAATAAAATTGCAAATCTGAACAAGCAGATCTACGGCTACGAACAGTCCGGTGCGACGGCGAATGACCTTCGCGACGAACGCGACAACCTGCTCGATACATTGTCCGGTCTCGTGAATATCACGACCTATGAAGACACCGACGGGCAGCTGGTGGTCACGGTTGGTGAAGGCGAGACAGCGCACGTTCTCATTCGCCATAAGGACGTCAATGAGATGACCGTCCACGAGGAAAAGAACGGCCTCATGAACGGTGAGTCCAAATACACGCCGGTGTGGGCGGACGTCAACGGTGATCCAACCTTTGCGAAGGTCGACATCGATGCCGGCGGAGCCCTGAAGGGTTACGTGGAGATCCGGGACGGGGCGACCAATGAGGACATTGGCATTCCGTACGTTGTCGAGCAGCTGAACAACATTGTCCGGACACTGGCGAAGGACATGAACGCTGTCCATCAGAGCGGCTGGACGTTCCCCTCAACAGCGGGCGGCGAGAGTGTAACCGGCGTCGACTTCTTCAACGTGCCGACCCTGGTCAAACTGGTGGACGCTGACGGCAATGCGATTCTCGACAAGAACGGAGACGAAGTCTGGTACTCCAACACGTATAAAGGTGTGCATGCATCGCGCGATGATATGGGCAACACGATCTACGTGGACCAGGACGACAACATTGTGCCGATTGCATCGTTTGACGAGAACAACCAGCCGGATCCGTACAGCGTGATTACAGCGGACAACTTCCGTCTCAGCGATGCCGTGCTTTCTGATGTCTTCAACATCGCGACTTCCTCAGAGAAGATTGTGAACGGTGCTGACAACAACCAGAAGGGTAACAACGAGAATATCCTGGCGATGGCCGGCATCATCACCAAGACGGACGCAGCCGGCAACCCGGCGAACGTGGACAGTATGTTTAAGTCGCTGCTGAATGATATCAGCATTGAGATGGACTACATCCACACGAACTATAAAGCGCAGAACGTCATGCTGGCCCATCTTGATACCCAGCGTGCTTCGATCTCGGACGTATCCCTTGATGAAGAGATGACAAACGTTATCCGCTTCGGTCATGCCTATAATGCGGCTTCGCGAGTCATTTCGGCAATTGATGAAGAGCTCGATAAGCTGATCAACGGCACTGGACGCGTCGGTCTGTAATGACCCGCACCTGAAACAGAACACCTAGTACGCAGGAGGTATATTATTCGATGCGGATCACAAATGGAATGATGATCACGAGTTCGCTCTCCAACCTCAACGGAGCGCTGACCCGTGTAAGCAAATATAATAATCAGCTTGCTTCAAACCGCAAGATTCTGACGCTGTCGGACAGCCCGGTGGGCGTGCTGAACAGCATGGGTGCCCGCCAACAGATCCGGCGCCTTGAACAGTACCAGCGCAACGTGGATGCTTCCCGTTCCTGGATCCAGCAGGCTGAGAGTGCTGTCACGGAGATGGAGGAACTGACTATCTCTATCCGCGAGCTCTTGACGGATGCGATGGGCACGGAGAATGCGGAAGACAAGGCTCACTTTGCTACACAGCTTCGCGAGTACACGAATTCGCTCCTTGAACTGTGCAATTCATCGAACGGCAGCCAGTACATGTTTGGCGGCTATAACGTTACGCAGCAGCCGTTCACTGCTGAACGCAACGAGAAAGGCGATATTATCGGCGTCAAGTACAACGGACTTGACCTTACTGGCTTCAATGTGCAGCCGACGGGGCAGCTTGGTTCTATCAGTGCACTGACGACCGGTACCGGAACATCTCAGACAACTATTGCTGACAATGTGGTCTGGGGCGGCAACATGACGGAAAATGGTACGTTTAAAGTTACTTCGAAGGTCAACACCATTACGGGAGAAAATGGTGAAAACGCTACCGAGCTTGAGCTGACGTTCACGCAGGTTGCATCCAACAAGACGGAGGCGGATGGAAAGACGCCGGCTTATCCGGATTCCACAAATCCGGCCACAACGTACACTGTCAAAGTGAATGTGAGTGAGGCCCTGAAGGACTATAAGGGTGCTGACACGAAGGTGCAGCTCAAGCTTACAGGCGAAAATGGGGAGAGCTTCGGCACCATCAGTATGGATGTCCGCAAGGAACTGACCGGGGATGGCGCCCAGTTCGAAAATAATCAGGAGCTGGCGGACAGTATTGCGAATTTGCTGAACACGAAAATATCGGATGCGAGGGGCGCAGGTTCAACAGCCGAGAAGGAGATCCCGGCCGTGATCAGTTCGGCCTCAGTCTTCAATGAGGCGGCCACGACGGGCCCAAAAACGCCTGAGGGGCTGAACTGGTCTGGTTCCATCCGCGACACGACACAGAAGTATTCTCTGGGAGTTGTAACTGACCAGTATGGAAAGGCAACGGGAATCTCGTTTACCAATTCATATGGCAGCGTAGTGTATACAGCCCCAATCGGAGACATCAAGTCTGAGACGATTACGGGTTCGAAGGTAACTGCGCCTGACGGTTCTGATTTGGAGTATACGCAGAACGGCATCACAAAACTCGTGGAGGAGGACAATAAACGCTACACTCTTGACCTGACTAACGAGGGCTACGGGATTGTGACTTGGACTACACAGGATATGGTCGATCATGCTTTGAAGGGCGTCAAGGACGAAGACAAGGCTGCGGCACTTGAAAATTTGGCTATGCAGCTTGATACCGGGTTCCCCACGGAAACAGATCTGGCGAACTTCGTAAGCTCCGCGGAATATGTGGCTTCTAACATCGGGAATGAAGCATCACAGCGTCTGCAGTTTGAAGTTGGCCATAATATCATGACAGACGTTACCTTTACCGGTATCGATCTTGTCGGAACCGGCGAGGATAATCTTTTCAAGATTATGATTGACCTGGCTGATCTACTCGACGCCAATACACCGAACGGGGATTTGACGCAGTACATCACAAAGCTGACAAATAAGCAGGATCAGTTGCTTACAGCTATGGTTAAGTCTGGCAACCGCTACAACAAAATGGAAACGATGGTGAACAGGTATAAACTGGATGCTATCAACTACGAAGCGAATCGTTCGAATATTGAGGATATCGATCAGGCTGAGGTCATCATGCAGATGAAATATTCAGAAGCGATCTATAAACAGGCTCTGGCGGCCAGTGCCCAGATTATCCAGCCGACGCTGATGGATTTCCTGAGATAAAACCTGTTCCTGCAGGGGCCGATCTCCATATCTGGAGTTCGGCTCTTGTTATATAGGGGTGATTGTCTGCTTGTATGCTCTACCTGCTTCTGCACGGCCGAGTCGTGTATTATGATAGGTACGGGCTTAGTAAGTGTTTGCGAAGACAATCCGCCCCTTGAGCTGCAATTTCTGAACCGCACGACAATGGCCAACGTGTCTCTTCGAGACATCGAGAGCCGTACCTCTTGGAAGGCAGGTAGAGCTGTGAGCCCAGAAGACATTATTAGAACTGTGGGAGGAGGCCCTGCTTGGTGTCTGAATCTGGATGCGATTTCAGCCGCATCGCGGCGTACGCCGGGATTCAGCAGTTTTATGAAGGGCGAATCTTCGTTGCGCGTGACGTACACGGATCTGGAAGCGGGCGGACGTAGCCATGTGGTTGCCAAGCCTCGGGAGGTAGTCGTAATTAAAGACCACGGAGGTGATGCAGAAGGGAGCGGCGCAGTCATTGGTCTTGGCGTGATCACCGCCAACTACCACAACCCAGAGAATCCCTTCCTGAAGATTCGCCTAAAGACGCCAATCGAACCAGGAATTCAGACAGAAGAATTCAACGGACGAGCAGGGGGCCAAGCGTTATACGAAACGCTGAAAAAACCGATTCTCTTCGAGATCATTGAGTAGTACAACCGGTTGCTCTTCTCTTCTTGTCAGTTGTAGCGGCAGATGATTGGACGTCAGTCTAAGCTTACGACTTCTGTACATATGAGCTTGAATTGCGCTTGCGCGAGTGCGGTGGAATCTGATATAATGTAAACGGGAGTTTTTGCGCTAGCGAGTTGCCTGATGTAGTGCGACACGCTAAAGCCTAGTATGAAATATGCGGTCGGCAGGCCGCCTGGAAAGGATCTGACCGAAACGTATGAAAGTGTTGAATATTTCGACGTCACGACCGACGATCGACATAAGCTCCACGCGCGCTCAGATGCAGATCAAGCAGACAGTTGTTCGGCACTTCAGTATGAGACGGACGCCGCCGGAGATGTCGGTGAATCGTACGAGTCCCAAGATGAAGGTCAACTGGAAGCAGGTCTGGGCGAACCGGGGTTTGCGGTCACCGGATTTCCAAAACAAGTATCAGCGGGATCAGTCGCGGCAGAAAGTGTACGAGTCCATCCAGAAGCGGAACGCTGACGCTGCATTTCTTGGCGCCGTTGAGGAGTATGCGTTCACAGACACCAACCGGGTCGGCCAGCTGGCTTACAATGATATGCTCAGCGAGGGCATTAAGGAGATCAACGTGGCGCCGCCCAATCCGATGCCTGAAGTGGAGTGGGACACGGGATCGCTGTCCATCGAGTGGACGCGTGGTGACCTGGAACTTGTATGGGAAGAGGATTTCCGGCCACAGCTCACGGTGACCCCGCATTCTGTAGAGATCCGGCTCAATGGAAGACGGGAAGTGAAGATAACTGTCAACGAGAACGGCGTCTCGACAACAAGCGGGAAGAAAGTCGACAAGAAAGTTTGAGAGGTCTGCACCTGTGAATCTGAATTCAAGTCGGTTTGGTGAAATTGAAATCAACGATGACAGCATTATAACCTTCCCGGGCGGCCTACCGGGTCTGGAAGAATTTGAAAGGTATGCGATCATACGCTGCGAGCCGACGGAGCCCATCCAGTGGCTGCAGAGTGTAGACGATATGGATCTAGCGCTACCTGTGATAAACCCCTTTATTATCCACCCAGGCTACGAGGTCGAAGTGGAAGATTCTGAACTGGAATTTATCAAGAGCACAAACGAAGAAGATCTGATTGTTTTGAACGTGATGGTTCTTCCGGATAAGCTTTCTGACATGACAGTGAATTTGCTCGCCCCGATTCTTATCAACATAAAGGATATGATCGGCACGCAGGTGATGATGGATCATAAGTCTTTTTCCATTGCCTACCCGGCGTTTGAAGCACTGGCCAAGTTCTACGAGGAAGAAAGCAAGGAGGCTGACGATGCTGGTTCTGTCGAGAAAGGTCAATGAGTCCGTCACGATAGGTGACGACGTCAGGATTACGATCCTTAGTATTGAATCGGACCGCGTCAAGCTTGGGATCGAAGCACCTAAGGACATGCGGGTGTACCGTTATGAGACCGTGAAGAAGGTGCAGGTCGAGAACCAGACTGCAGCTAACGTAAATGTGAACATAGTTGGACTGGCTAACATGAAAAATCAGATCCTGAACAAGGATCATGAGGATTCGGATAATGCTGGTGCTCCTTTGGACACGCCACCGGGAAGTTCGGATCAGGGCTAATCTGAGTTCTCTCCTAATCAGGTACAGCAGTTCACAAAGAAGCTATATCAGTTACAAAAGTGCAGCTGGGTCTCCCAATAGGACCAGATCACAAATGTGTTAATTCTGAAAGGAGAACGGGTCATCCTGCGGGCCAAACACGCTGACTTGAGAGGCGCCTTGAGAAGATGAGGATCGGAAAAATCATCGGAACTCCCGTTATCGCCATGAAAGAGGGAAGTCGCCAGGGACACGTGGTCGATGCTGTCATTGATCCAGAAAACAATTGCGTCAGTCACTACCTAATAAGCAAAGACTCGAAATACGATCTGCTGCTTGTAGATGTGGCCGATGTTTCCGGAGTCGGAGGCGACTTTATGGTAGTGATGGATGCCGGCGACATCCGCCGAGTGTTTGGCGATCCGAAGCGCATGGAAACGGTGTCGAGGGGCTTTTATTTGGCTGATGCACAGGCGCTTTCCGCCTCGGGTAAGGCACTTGGCAGCGTGGCTGACTTTGATCTCGACGAGGCGTCTGGAAGCATCCAGTCTCTGTTGCTCGAGGACGGTCGTGAATTCCCTGCTGATTCCATTGTTGCAATGAGCGGAACGACCGTTTTTGTGGAAGAGCACAGTGGAAACAAAGCCGGAAGACCTGCGACTAAGGCAGAAAAGAAAAAGGCAGCTCCTGAAGCGAAAGCGCAGCCGAACGCTGTGCCGGTGCATGCCCAGCGTGCTTATCAGAACGGTGCAGGTCCAGCGGAGGCTCTGCGGGACTATTCGGGACAGCAGACAGCAGAAAACAACGCAAAGAGTTCTGTGAAGGTTAACTTCCGAAAAATGCTGATAGGCAAGAAAATGGCTAGGGATGTCGTGAGCGACGATGGAGTTTTCAAGGCAAATGAGGGAGACACGATTACAGAATGGATGGTACAGCTGGCGGAGCAGCATAGTGCTGTACCGCTGCTGATGAAACACGTGGAACCTTCTTGATTACTTTATGCCCGCGACAGCGGGTTTCTTTTTGCGATCTGTGGAAGGTCGCATGTATAGATTTGTGAGAGGAGAACAGGCATGAAAAGAACAGGTGCGGCGCTGCTGGCGGCGGTCTTTCTGACGTTTGCGCCAGTGTCCGTCTCATATATGGCACCTTTCCAGCCGGAGAAGGGAATCCGCCTCAGTTCGCAACAGGCGGAGAATTCGGCTCGCTCTGGGTCGCGCGCGACTTCGGGCGACTTTGAATACAGTGAGAACGGAGCATATGCGACAATAACAGGCTATACGGGAGACGCCGCTCAGGTGATTGTTCCAGCTGAGCTTGACGGCCTCGCTGTGCGGGAGATTGGTCGGGGGGCGTTTCGGGACAACGCCAGCGTTGTCAGTATTGTACTGCCGGAAACGCTTACCAGCATTGGGGACATCGCATTCATGGGCTGCGTGGGGCTTACGAATGTCAACATTCCTGAAAGCGTGCGGAGCCTTGGGACTCAGGTGTTCTACAACTGTTCGGCATTGACGTCTATCCAGTTTCCTCAAAGCATTGGCCTAATACCTGTAGGCGCTGTGCAGAACTGCCGCACGCTACAGAATGTTACGATCCCCGAGGGGATTACGGCAATTGGAGAGTCCGCCTTTCGGGGTTGTGCTTCGCTTACGCGGATTGCGCTCCCGAACACGCTGACCAGGCTGGGCGTAAGCGTTTTCCGCGATTGTGCAATGCTGCAGACTATCCGCGTACCGAACAGTGTAACGCAGATACCAGAGAGCGCCTTCCAAAACTGTGCTGCCCTACGGAGTCAGGGCGTTCTGCCGGCAGCACTGACGACGATCGGAGCGAACGCTTTTGCTGGTTGCAGGAACTTTGACGTGTTGGATTTTCCGTCGACCCTGACGAGTGTGGGAGAGTTGGCGTTCGATGGATGCGTCGGCCTGCAAGAGATAACCATGTATGGCACCTTAACAAGCTTTGGACAGGGTGCCTTCCGTTCCGTGAGTCCGTTGGACGTTACGGTGTACGTGAATGGGGACATCCCGGAAGCGATTAACAGGGCGCTTCCTGAGTACAGTGACATTAAATCTGCCCCTATTCCCGAGCCCTCGGCAGACCCGACGCAGACCGCAGAGCCGCGTCCGACCGAGGAGCCCACGGTGGAGCCGACCGCAACGCCTGGGCCCACGACAACACCGGACAACAGACCGACTGCTGCTCCCTCTGAATCTGCGACCGTGCCGCCGGAGACAAGTCAAACGGCGCAGCCTTCTGCCAGTGTCAGTGCTCAGATAAGCGAACAGCCCGAGCCGTCGAAGACACTCGAGCCACTGGCCACAGACACACCGAGGCCGAGTCCTACGGCGGATCCTACCTGGATNTCGTCNTCTTCGCCGGANCCGTCNCGNACGCTTGAACCGCTGCCGACAGATACGCCCTCACCGGCGCCGCAGCCTTCGGCTCCGAGCATGCCGNCGGTAGATCCGGGCCCGCTTGCGGAACCGGATCCGTCGAGCGGTCTTATTCTGAGCACAGACGGCCGCTGGCTCCTGCGTCCGCGGACAGACGGCAGTGCAGTTGTGGTGGCCCACGCGCCAACTGGTACCAGTGTCACTGTCCCGAGTGCNATTGCCGGCAAGGACGGCAGGACATATGAGATTACGGGTCTCAGCGGCTACGAGAACGGCGGCCGCTGGCGCTCGTTCCTGGTGAACGCCTCGGCTGTCACCAGGATCAGCCTGCCGGACACGATCCAGGATGTCGGCCCGTACACGTTCTATGGCTGCAGCCGGCTCGGCAGCATTTACCTGCCGAAAAGCGTAAGCTCTCTTGGCGATCGTAGTTTCTCCGGCTGCCGCAGCCTGACGGAAGTCACCATTCCGGCAGCCTGCACGGACATCGGCAGCCTGGCCTTTGAAAACTGCTCGGCGCTTGAAAGTGTACGTCTGCGCGGAGAGCAGACCAAGGTAGGGACGGACGCGTTCAAGGGCTGCTCAAGGCTGATGCAGCTTNTTCTTGGGCGGAACGTCCGTGATCTGGACCCGTCTGTTCCAAGGCAGATCCCGGCTGCGAAGTTTGTNTTCTATGGNGCCGGNCCGCAGGGAGANCTGGATGAGAGCCGNGTACCGGCTGTGGTGCGCGAAGCTGCTNCNCAGGGNTACGTCCGCGGCGTCAGCATNATTCCNACGTCNGGGGCNAGCTGGNGNATCGANGCNCCGGCGAGCGTCAANGCNGGNGACCTNATTGANGCNACGCTNTCNGTNAGCGGACTGCCGGCAGANNTTTCGGAAGCAGAAGGCGAACTGGACCTTATGGGACTTACGCTTGAGAACGCGGGTGAAGCGCGTGCTGCCGGCGGAAACGTGCTGATCCTGCCTGTGCGGAACGGCGCCTCAAGCCTGAAGATTACGCTCCGGATTACCGGCCAGCCGGGTGAAACGGCAGTTCTTGACTGGGGCGAAGTCAAGCTCAACGGGGAGGCGGCAGCAGATAACGCTGAACGCGAGATCCAANTTGAAGTGGAAGCAGAGAATGAGGAACTGGTGAGCGAGGACGGCAGCTGGACCTTCCGGGCNGCGGGACAGGGCGATGAGGCCGTCCTGACAAGCTGCGCGGTTGACAGCGATGAGATCACTGTGCCGCAGACGGTGACGGACACGCGCGGACGCACTTACCGCGTCACGGCTGTTCAGGGCAGACGTACGGCCGCCGGGAACAGATATCCGTTCCTGCGGTACGCCAGCCGGNTTAGGAGAATNATACTGCCGCGCGGTCTGACGAGCATCGGGCCGTACGCGTTCTACGGGCTTACCGGCCTGCAGTCGGTGTCTCTGCCGGATACGCTGCTCAGCGTCGACGAGGAAGCCTTCAGCGGGTGCACGGGTCTTACTGAGCTCACGCTGCCGGCGGGTCTGCGCAGCATTGGGTCGCTGGCCTTTGAAAACTGCAGCGCTCTGCGCACAGTCAGTATTCCGGGGTCGGTCCGCATGAACGGTCCTGTTTTCTACGGATGCCATTCGCTCACGGAGATGCGGCTGAGCCGCCTGGTCAGCATGTCGAGAAACTTCTTCCTGGGGCTGCCCGCGTTGCGCACGATCTGGTTCGGAGGCACGCAGACGCAGCTCGCGGCCTCAGATGTGGCTGGAGCATTCGCNTATGCAATGGATGAAAACNCACTGCCGGCGGATGCCCAGATCATCTGTGAGGAGAGCCCGCTGTGGACTCTCAGCTGCAGCGATCCGGTGTATGCCGGTGGCAGCATTATGGTGAGAATTGCGGTGCAGAATGCGCCAGCCGGGGCCAGAATGGCCAGCGGCCGCATTGCACTGACTGGCCTTACAGGCGAAGATCAGACGTTCTCGTTCCCGCTGAGCGGCGGGGCGGGGTTCCAGGAGATCCGGCTGAACGTCAGCGGCAGAGCAGGCGGCACAGCCCTGATGCGGCTCCTGAGTATCGAGTTTGACGGCGAGTCCTCGGCNGATGAACCACAGTGGGAAGCCGTGATTCTGGCTGCCGGTGGAAACGATGAGGAACCGGAGCCTACGCCGTCCGCTCCGGATACGGCGCAGGATGAAGCGTTTACTCTGGTCGGCGGCAGTCCGCTGTCCGTGACCGGCAGAGTGTCGCGCCGCTACGTGCGCGGCATCACGGCGCACAAAGGACAGCAGACCATGACTGTTGCGGAGTTCCTCACCCACTTCTATGCACCCTCCGGTATAAGCTACCGTGTGACAGATGCCGACGGGAAGGCATTGGATGCGACCTCGCGCATAGCTACCGGGCACATCATAGAGTCCTGGAAGGGCTCGACGTGCCTGGGCCGTGCTACAGTGATCGTGGATGGCGATGTACTGGGCACGGGAAAGATGAGCGTGGCACAGCTCGTACGCATGGCGAACTCGCTCAATGGATCCAACCCGCTGAAAGGCGCATATCTGGTCGCCGGAATGCGCACAGAACATTCCTGCATGTGCATCACACTTACGGACATTCTGGCCGTAGCGAAAGAACTGCTGGAGACAGCGTGAAACGCGGCTGAAAAGAACCACCGACCCCGGGAAAGGGTGCGGTGGTTTTTGCTTTCTGCGGATCGCCGGTGCAATCGGGCGTCTGGTCGTGGTTGCAGCGATNCGGTCCGTTTTGCTAATATAGATAGGATTTTTTATTGAAAGGGCGAAGGCGTCATGACGCCTGCTGGTAGTGCATATGTATGCCGAAGAGCTGAAGCAGAAGCCGGTCAGCCCGATCGTTGGAGCACTCATCACGCTCGGCTGCGTCTTCGGTCTGCTGCTGTGCGCCTGGGTTGTGGCTTTCATCCAGTTCTGGCTGCAGATCCTGTGGCCGGAGTTTATCATGTATGGGGTCGTCATCGTCGGAGTGATCTGGGCGATACGGCGTTTTTTCACTGAGTACATCTACCTGATCGAAAAAGACCGTATATCTTTCGGACGCCGGATCGGCAAGCGGGAGAAGGAACTCCTGCAGGTACCGCTCCGCGACGTGATTGCCATCCGTCCGTATGACCAGGACGCGTTCCACAGGCTGGAAAAGGACCGCAAGAAATTCCGGTTCACTTTTCTCGGCAAATCCACGTGGTCTGTTATTGAGTGCACTTCCTGCGTCATTCTAGTGACCTGTACAGAGGAATACAAAGAACGTCTGCGGACGGCCATCCGGCATTAGGTTTTTCTGACTCTCATCAGGCAGACAAAGAATAAGCGAAATGGAAACACCGATTCTAGATATGCTCAACGCTGCGGCCGGCAGCGCCCGGGTGCGTTTCAGCATGCCGGGTCACAAAGGCCGGGCAGCATTCCTTTCCGGAGATGTGGACTTTCTGGACCTCACGGAAATCCCCGGAATGGACAATCTTTATGCGGCTGAAGGTCCCATTCTGCGGTCGGAGCAGAATTACGCGGACGCGGTCGGAGCGCGGGATGCGTTCTACCTCGTCAACGGCAGCACGAGCGGCCTGCAGGCTGCCCTTTTGAGTGCGCTTGAGCCGGGCGATCATGTCATCTGCTCCCGCGACACACATGTCAGTGTGATCAGCGGCCTCATTCTGGCCGGACTCGAACCGTACTTCGTCCGCACACGGAAGCCGCAGGGAGCGCTGCCGAGAGTGGCCACGCCGGAAGATTTTGAAAAGGCGATTGCCGTGAANCGGGACGCGAAGGCAGTCTGCGTGACCTATCCGGACTACTATGGACTGTGCGTCGACCTCGAGACTGTCTGCGCTATGGCGCACGAAGCCGGTATGCTGGTNATNTGCGATGCCGCCCACGCCGCCACCTTTGATTTCTCGCATCAGCTGCCCGCTTCACCCTCGCAGTGCGGCTGCGATCTGTGGGTCACAAGTCTGCACAAGACGCTGCCGGCCATGAACCAGTGTGCGGCGCTTCTCGTCGGGAAGTCCTGTCCAGTTTCTGTCAGCAAGCTGCAGAGCCGGCTCAACTGGATCCAGACAACCAGCCCAAGCTATCTGCTGCTCGGATCGAGCGAGTATGCGACGGCATTCATGGAAAGTGAAGGCGCAGAGCGGCTGGCCTGGACAATACGCATGGTGCAGGAGGCCATTCCGCGCATCGAAGGCCTGGGCGGCTACAAGGTTTCCACAGCAGAGGTCCCGTTTGAGACCGGAGCCTACGACCGCGACATTCTGCGCATGGTGATCAATGTCACTGACCGCGGCCTTACCGGCATAGCGGCGGCCCGCGAACTTATGCGGCGCGGCGTCGTTGTGGAAGCGGCGGATCTTTCCAATCTCATCCTCATCTGCACTGTTGCGGATGTGCCTGAGGACTACGAGCGGCTGGTGCGGGCCCTTGCCAGCATTAACGGCGGCATGTACAGCCTGGAGCAGCCTCTGACAAACCGTGAAGTGAATGCTGCGTACAGTGCAGAAATGGTTATGCCGCCGCGGCAGGCAGCGCTTGGAGAGATTGAGACAGTGCCGTTTGCCGCGAGCGCGGGACGGACGGCTGCAGTCAGTGCCGGCGTCTTTCCGCCGGGAGTTCCCATGGTGCTGCCGGGTCAGCAGATCTCAGCTGAAGCAGTGAAGGTGCTCGAATACCTCCGGCGCCGGGGCCTCGGCACTTTTGGGTTTGGCGACACGATTGAAGTGGTCAGGGAGTCCTGAGTTGGCAGGTCTGTTTATTACTTTCGAGGGCGTGGACGGGAGCGGTAAGAGTACGCATGCTGAGCTTCTCGCTGAATGCCTGCGGAGCATGGGNCAGGAAGTGATCNTGACGAGGGAACCCGGCGGCTGCGGGATTTCCGAGAAGATCCGCGANCTGCTTCTGGATGCAGAAAACGGGGCGATGACGCCGCAGACNGAGGCGCTGCTTTATGCGGCGGCCAGGGCGCAGCACGTCGCTGAGGTGATCCGGCCGGCCCTTGAGGCCGGCAAGACTGTCATCTCNGACCGTTTCCTGGATTCTTCNCTTGCCTATCAGGGNGCCGGNCGGCAGCTTGGANGGACNCTCNTTGAGCAGGTGAANNAGCCGGCAGTGGNGGAGATNCGGCCGGANNTCACCTTNTTCCTCGANTATCCNCCGGANNNGGCCTTTCAGCGGATCGAGCGCATCGCGCCTCNGGACCGGCTNGAGAAGCAGGNTGCCCCTTTCTANGAGCGTCTNTANNNNGANTTNGTCCGCCTGCAGGANANGGANCCGGAGCGNATCCGCNGCATTGATGTCTCGGGGACAAAGCAGGAAACCCAGGAAAAGATTCAGAAAGAAGTAAGGNCTTTTCTCGCAGGGCAGGGAGGCCTCAGGTGACGCCGGCGCTGCAGAATGCCGTGGGNCGTCCGGGCTCTTANCTCATTACCGGGCCGAGCGAAGCGCGAATTATGCAGGAAGCGGACGCGTTTCTGATGCCTGTGTTCTGCGAGCACGGAACTGGATGCGGGACCTGCGGCAGCTGCCAGAGCTACAAGGAGCGGCAGCATCCNGACCTGCTTATGCTTGAGGGAGCAGGNCGGATGGAGCAGGCCGGCCGGGTGCCGCCGTTTCTCGCGAAACGTCCCTTTGGCGGCAGACTCAAGGCGGTGCTCATTCCGCGTATGGACCTTATGAACGAGCCGGCGCAGAACGCGATGCTGAAAAGTGTGGAAGAGCCGCCGCCGGANACCCTGATTGTGCTCGGCGCCGTGAACCTGAAGGCCGTCCTGCCAACGGTCCAGTCGCGGTGCATCCGGGCTGAGGCAGCTCCGGATACGGAAAATGCGCTCGCCCGTCTCATGGAGGCCTGCTCACTGCCGAAGGAGCAGGCAGCACTTCTTTTGGGGGCTTCCGGCGGGGACTTCCTCGGAGCGAAGCGTCTGCACGACAGTAAGTACTTCGAGGTGCGCGCGAAGGTACAGGAAGCGATGTCCCGGCTGCTTTTTATCCGCAGCAAGGCAACNTCCCGGGTNGAGAATCTGCTGTCTGGAAACGATACTCTGCCGTTTACGATTGAGGTTGCCCTCATGTANCTGACGGACGTGATNCGCTTTAAGTATCTNGGAGACGCGGCNCCGCTGCTTAATCCGGACCTGAGAGAGCAGATAGCGTCGGATGCCCGGATCTCGGCGCGGCGTCTTACCCGCGTCACTGCAGAGCTGCATGATCTCGCGGAACGGCTGGCGGTCTGCATNGGTCTTAACCGCAGCCTGGCGCTCACAGCGGCGCTGCTGAACATAGTGGAGGATGTGACATGAGCTTGGTCGTCGGCGTACGCTTCGACGCCATGGGGAAATTGTACTACTTCGATCCCGGAACGCTGGATCTGGAACCCGGGGACAGCGTCATTGTGGAGACTGAGAAGGGCGAGAAGCTCGGCGAAGTAGTGACCTCTCCGCAGGAGGTCGCGGACACCAGTACACTCAGCACNCTGAAAAAAGTCATCCGGCTGGCGGAGCCGCATGAAGTTCCGGCGCCCAGCCGGGACCGAGAGAAGGAAGCGGAGGCGTTCCGCATCGGGGAGGAGAAAATCCGGAACCGCAAACTCGACATGAAGCTGATTGATGTTGAGTATGCGCCGGACGGCAGCCGTCTCATCTTCTACTTTTCCGCGGATGGCCGTATTGATTTCCGCGAACTNGTGAGGGACCTGGCTTCGGTATTCCGGATGCGCATTGAGCTTCGGCAGATAGGCGTGCGGGACGAGGCAAAAAAGCTGGGTGGCCTTGGTCCCTGCGGCCGCCCCTGCTGCTGCAATGCCCACATGGACGACTTTGTGCCGGTATCCATTAAGATGGCCAAGGACCAGGGGCTGTCGCTCTCGCCGACGAAGATAAGCGGTCTGTGCGGGCGTCTCATGTGCTGTCTGCACTATGAGCAGGAGCACTATCATGCGATGCGCAAGATTGTGCCGCGTCCGGGGAGCTATGTGGAGTCGCCNGCGGGACCCGGTGAGGTTGTCAGTGCAGACGTTCTGACAGGCCGCACGAAAATCAGGATCGCGATCGAGGACGGATCCTATGAGCAGCATACGTTTGCTCTCGAAGAACTCTCGCCGTATGAGGGCTCGGCGCCTCCGGGACCGGTTGCCAAGAAGGAGCCGGAAAAGCCGGCAGCAGACTTCGCTCCCGCCCACAGGAAGAGGGAGGCACGCCGCCCGCAGGGGCAGCGGCCTAAGGAGAGACAGAACCGGAACGTGCCTAAAGGAGAGAAACGGGACCGCCGCAAAGACGGTCCCCGGAAAGAAGGCAAACCGGAGCGCCGGCGGCGTCCGTACCGCCCGCGCCGTCCGGACGGCNGCGCCCGCAAAAGTGGGTCTGCCTCCGGGCCGAAACGGAGCAGCTGAGCGGGTTGCCTCTCGGCGTGTTCAACGTTCANNGTGTGCTGGACTTGAAGAGCCGCTGAAGCGGCTCTTTCGGAGTGCGGCTATTTTTCTGTTAAGGGGGAAGTGTATGAAAGCAAACGTGCGGGGAGCCAGTTTCGTACTGACTTTGTTCCTGCTGGTTGCGTTCGCCGTTCCTGCGGGGGCTGCGGCTCCCGCGACGGGACAGTCGGCGGGCGTCGCGCAAAACGGTGAGTATGTCCTGAAAGAGGCAGCAGCGGTGCTGTCGGAAACGGCCGAACAGCCGGAAGCTGCGGAAGTTGAAGCGGCTTGTACCGCCCTGCAGGCGGCCTGGCGCAGCGACGAAGTGCGCAGCAGCAGCGTCACCTGGGACAGCATCCTTGCGCTCTATCCATCAATGCCTGTGCGGCAGGAGTCATTTCCAAATTTCTTCCGGCATATGAACTGGCTCTCGTACGCGGCGGCTGTACGCACCAGAACCGGCTATACCGTCATGCCTTTTTATGAAAACGGCGAAGGCATCCCAGCAGAGGACATGCATTCAGTCAGGATGGCTACGGGCCAGTACGCTGCTGTGTTCAATGGGGACGCTGCTCACTGCATTGCGCTGTGGCAGATTGTGATCGAGCCGCAGTCCGAAGCAGAGCAGACGAGCACGATGAGCTGGAGCGAGGTGGAGCGCGCCTATTCGTACGCGCCGTCTACCGAGCTGGCCCGACCGGAAAGCTCACTTCTGTGGATTGACTTTGTGCTGCAGGCTTACGTGAAAGACAGCTGGCTGTGCATACCTTTTTATGCGGACGGAAGTTCAATCAGCATGGAAGATCAGAACTATGTCTCCATAGAGGCTGGGCAGCATATGGCTGTGTTTTCTGCCATCACCCGCCGCTGCCTGGCGCTGACGACGATCGTGAATGCGGACGGCAGCGGCGGTCAGGCTGTACCCACGCCGTCGCCGGAACCCACGCCGAATCAGAGCAGCAGCCCCGTTCAGCCGGAGCCCGATGCCGGCGGTTTCACCTACACGGTTCTGGCGGATGGCACAGCGTCGATCACTGGCTACGACGCGAATCGTGATACGGCGCCTTTGGCAGTACCAGCGTATGTGGACGGCCATCTCGTCACTAAGATAGGAGCGAGCGCCTTTGAGTTTAGCCGGGCGTCTTCGATTACGCTGCCGGATTCCATCCGGTCTATCGGGCCGCAGGCCTTTATGTTCGCGGACTGCACCAGCATCAACGTCCCGGACAGTGTAACAGAGCTTGGACGCGAAGCTTTTGCCTGTTGCGATGCGCTGACGGAACTATATCTGCCAGATGGTATTACAGAACTGCCGGAGCAAGTTTTTGACAGTAATGATGGACTCCGAACGGTTCGTCTGCCGGCGGGACTCGCGCATATCGCTTCAAGAGCGTTCATCGGCTGCTCATCGCTTACTCAGGTGGCGCTTCCGAATACGGTCGCGACGATTGACCGTGGTGCTTTTCAAGACTGCACCGCTCTGCGGAGTATTGACGTTCCTGGTTCGGTTGCTGTGCTGAGTATAGGCGCTTTTTCAGGATGTACTGGGCTTGAGCAGGCTGTGCTTGCCGAAGGAGTCCGGGAAATCGGCCAGAGCGCCTTTGAGGACTGCAGTAATCTGCGGCAGCTGAGCCTGCCGGCTTCGCTGCGGCAGGTTGACTTGAATGCGTTTTCATCGTGCTGGAATCTGTCGGTCCAGTATGCTGGGTCCGAGACACAGTGGAATCAGATCAATATCAGAAGTGGCAATGAGCAGCTTCTCGAAGCTCCGCGGAGCGATGGCGCTTCAGATGTGGAACCAGTGCCGAGCACGGAGCCTTCTGCTTCACCATCTCCGGACAGGCCGCAGGCATCTGCTGTGCCGTCGCCTTCGCAGTTCCAGCCTAGGCCAAGTGCGTCGCAGCCTTCTGCTTTGCCGTCTGAAGCGACCGAGATTGGGTTCACGTCTTCTTCGGGCCTGAGTATCGTGCCCGCCAGTGAGGTCGGTTTTGGCGTCTCGAAGCCCATGGTCAGGGGACTGCACTTCAATCTGGCCACCAGGACTGCTCCGACGGTTGGAACAGTGCTCAGCGAGACCGGATCGCCGGGAAGCGGCAACTACTACCGGATTGTGGAAGTGGATGGAGATCCCGCAGCGGCAGACAGCCCGGTCAGCACAGGAATGAAGATCGAGCTTGTGCGGAATTCGCCCGCAGCTGTGCTGGCCTCCGCCGTCATCGTCGTGCCGGGCGACGTCCAGGGAACCGGGCGCCTGAGCATCAGCCAGCTGGTCATTCTGGCACGGGTGGTGACCGGCGCAGCCCCGCTGCAGGGATATTATGCGGCGGCTGCCGACTTCAACGGCACCGGCAGGACGGACATAGGAGACGTGATTCAGCTGGCGTCGATGATCACGGATTCGGGCAGATTCTGAGACGGCTGCGTACCCAGAGCGTCTGTGGAGAGTCCGCGGCGGCTCTTTTCCGCACTATTGCGCGCGGGTGGATGTAAGGCTACAATTAGACGGAACCGCGAAGCTTTGGCGCCGGCTTGAGCCGGGTGTCGCATCGGAAGGGCGACGCGGTGGGGAAGCGCCGCGGCTTGTAACCGGGCGACAACCGTTCGACAACGATCGAAAGTATCGTGGAGGTAGTTCAAACAATGGCGTATCACATCAACAAAGAAGAGTGCATTGCCTGCGGCACCTGTGCCGAGGTCTGCCCTGTCAGCTGTATTTCCGACATGGGTGAGTACTACGAAATCAACCCTGATGAATGCATCGACTGCGGCACATGCGCAGCGGACTGCCCGGTAGAGTGCATCTCGCCCGCTGACTGAGCACATGTTTTAGTCTGCTGAAAGGCCTTTGACGGCGGGACTTCCAGGGGTTGGAAGTTCCTGGAAGCCCGTCGGGGGTCTTTTTTTGATTACATGCCCATGTCGAGGCTGATTTTGTAGACGCGTTTTTTGGGAACGCCGTAAAGGGATGCGGCGAAGTCCACGGCTGCTTTCCGCGACATGCCTTCGGCAATGAAGCCGGCGAGAGCCTCGCGCAGTTCGTCGTCTTCCATTTCACGGATGTTACGGTGCGCATCAGCGATGATGACGTATTCGCCCTTCAGCATCTCCCGCGCAGACAGCTCGCTCAGAACGTCATCGCAGTGACCCCGCAGAACTTCTTCATGGATCTTCGTCAGCTCGCGGGCCACACTGACGGGCGTTTCCGGGTCGATCACTGCGCTGATGTCTTCGAGGAGATCAAGGACGCGGTTGGGGCTCTCATAGAGCACGATTGGCATATCAGCGGCGGCCAGACGCACGAGTTCGCGGCGGCGCTGGACCTGCTTCGAGGGCAGAAAGCCGGCGAAGAGAAACTGCCGGCAGTCAATGCCGCTCACGGCGACAGCTGCTGCGGCAGCGGAGGGACCGGGAAGCACGGTTACCGGGACGTCCGCGTCGATTGCCTTACGGACGAGAACGTAGCCGGGATCAGAGATCATCGGCATGCCGGCATCCGAAACAAGCGCCATGCTGCGGCCATCCTCAAGCATGCCGAGCAGCCGCTCAGCCTCCCGCTCAGAGCTGTGTTCGTGAAAACTCACGACTTCCTTATGGATGTCGAGATGACTGAGCAGCTTGGCTGTATGGCGAGTGTCCTCCGCGGCAATCACATCCACGCTCTTCAGCGTCTCCACGGCCCGCAGTGTGATATCACCCAGGTTGCCGATGGGTGTTGCTACGATGTACAGGGTTCCCTTAGTCTCCACAATTCTCACCTCGACTGTAGATTTTATGCAGTTCCGCGCTCTCGCGGCCGTTCCCGTCCCGCAGGCAGAGCGGCGGCTCAACACGCATACCTTCCCGGCCGCCTCTTGCTGCCATAAGAAGTGCCAGGCGCGCTTCACGTTCCGGAGCTGCCTGCACGAGACGCATCGTTTTCGGCTCCAGTCCGCAGCTTTTGAGGTCGAAACACAGCTCAGCCAGACGCGAGGCGGGGGAGCAGATGTAGAAGCGTCCGCCGAACCGCAGGATCCGGGCCGCCTGCTGGCAGATCTCCGCAAGCGTGATGCATACCTCCTTGCGTGCTGCCTCCTGCGAAGGGCTTTGCCGGGCCTCTCCCTGAGCAGTTTTCTCATAGGGCGGGTTGCAGACGCAGACGTCGTAGTGGCGCCCATTCTGCAGTTTCACGTCCTTTATATCCCCGGCCACCGGCGTGATGAAACGCTCGAGGCCATTCAGGGCAATATTGCGAACCAGCAGGGAATAGAGGGCTGGCTGCAGTTCAACTGCCGTGTAATGCGCATTCGGCTGCCGCGCATACATGAGCAGATCCAGGATGCCGCCGGCAGCCCCAAAATCGATGACACGATCCCGTGGCTGGACGCGGGCATAGTCTGCGAGAAGGACAGCGTCCGTTGAAAAGCAGAAAAGGTCCGTATCCTGCAGGATACGCAGACCGCCAGTCTGCAGATCGTCGAGCCTCTCCATCTTTGCTTACCTCCTCACTGCGCAACTGGACGCACCCGGAGCCTCCTTGCGGACGGCCGCGCCGTCAAAGGACGCCGCCAACCAGGCACGCGGGCTCCTCTGCATATTAGCACACTGCCGCCGGACAGAGCCCGTCCGAACCTGGCAGGGAACGTGGCTGCAGTCCGGCACAGCAAAACAGCCCCGGAGAAATTTCTGGGGCCGCGGCATGATGAAGTTAAGCAGAGGCCTGCTGGGCTGCGCGGCGGCGCCGTTTCGGTCTCGAAGCCGGAAATGGGCTGGACGAGAATTCCGGTCATAGAGGAGCGCGGCAATCAGGACCACGAGACAGGAACAGCTTCGCGAACGAGTACTCCGGTTGTCGTGTGCTCCGTCTTGAGAAGACCGGACCGATCACGACCATGAAGCTGCAGAAACTGCTCTATTATGCCCAGGTGTGGTCCCTTGTCTGGGACGAAAACGAGCTGTTTCCTGAGAAATTTGAAGCGTGGGCAAATGGTCCGGTGTGACCGGAACTGTTCAAGTGGCACAGACATGTGTATCGAGTAGGTGCTGATCAGGGCCCCGACGATCTTCTTACAGGCGAATCTTTTACGAAGGATCAGATCGAGACTCTGGCCGTCGTGCTTGAAACATATGATGACAAGCCAGGACGTTGGCTGAGAGAATTGTGTCATACTGAGAACCCGTGGAAAGAAGCCCGTAAAGTCCGCACTGGTTCTACTGGCGGCAGTAAGCGCAGGATTGCAGTCGATGAAGAGATCAAAGAGCTTGTGTACTCGGATACGCATACCCCTTGTTCGGCCCTGTGCCGGCGGCCATCGAGCAGGTTATCTGAGAAGGCTCTGACAGACGGTGTGAAGTTCCGGGGGCAAACAGCGATTTTTACTTCCCGGGATGAAATGTCAAGCCAGCATCGTTTCATGGCGGCCGAGATTCCTCAAGGCATGCATAGTGCCGCTGTTGCCAT